>CAYRKT010000004.1:15184-38395 GCA_964425005.1 uncultured Synergistia bacterium | reverse complement strand
TTCTTGGGTAATAAGGCAATCAAACTCATCTGGCCTGTGAAGAACGAAGTCAATAAATCTCATCCCCTCCTTAAGGCCAATAATGGTGGCAAACAACTTTGGGTCAAGGCCAGCTTCCTCAAAGGGATGAACAGGGGCTTTTTCCTCGCTATTGCTCCCTAAGCAAAGAGAGTATCTTGAAGCTCCCCGGCCCTCAGGATGGATAAGGCTAAGGTTCAAAAGTGGCTCCAGGCTACCGTACTTTTTGAGTATGCACGAAAAAAGAAACGAACCGCCAGAAAGCTTCGGTTTACTGATGACTGAACGCTTCTCCCTGACAAGAATGTCTTCTAAGCTATCCGATGGCTGGCCTGTGCCGGAAACGATGCGAATCCTCTCTCCAAGGTATTTTGTTGCATTGTCCTGGTTCACGATAGCCAGTCCGGAACGAACATAGTCGCTGATGACTTCCTTGGCCCATACGGGAGGAGGGGACAATTCCAGAGAAAGGGAGGTTTCTTTATTGAACCCGTTCATTACAAAAACATAAGCAGAGACGCTGGCCTTGACCTCAAAAACGTATTTTTTAACCTCACCAGTTCTACCATAGAAGACTGGCTTTATGTTGTCACTGCTCCAATAAGGAACGTGAAAAACAACTTTTAGCATCAGGTTGGAACCGTCCTCGCGAGAGGCCAGGCTTCTGCTACTAAGCAAGAAGGAGGAAAATCCTCTTTCCTTCGGTCCTTGCTCGCTCTCCCTACCTTCTCTTTCGGGAGAAAGGGGCTCAAACATTTTAATTTTAAGCTCTCGATCCTCAAACCCTTGAGTATAAAGTATATCAAGAAACTTGGTAAACGAACCCAAGAAGTCATACTCCCTGTTGTAGTCGTAGAGGTAATACCCGTACCCGAAAACATTAGGATACCATTTGAGAAGGGAAAAGTTCCGCTTATAAGCGAATGTGTCCAGTCGTCCATAGGAGATTACCTTGGTAGCTTCCTCAAACATCTTATCTAGGGAATACTTCTTGTTGAACTCCTTGCGGCCAAACGGGTTGTGGGAAATCTTTGAAAGCGCTAAGGAAAGGCTTTTTTCCAGACTAGAAAAAATGTCCATATAAATCATGGGGCTGTTTTTAAGAGGGAGAACCCCACTCTGAGGAATTGTCCCCTTCTTAGGGAAGGCTTCCACCAAGATAGAAAACTCAAAGGGCTCCTGGTCCTCTACCTCCTCAACAAGCAACAAGTCAGGAGTGTGTTGGAGTTCGGGAGGTTTCATATTTCCCATATCGACATTATACAAGGCCAAAAACGGCTTCTAACTGCACCGGGTCCAACCCTCTTCCGCCAGAAGGGGAGAAAAAAGACCGGGCGGGCATTCTAGGCCCGCCCTTTCCTTCTAGCCCAGAGGCAAAACGCTACCGGACCGGGCAGACCCCTGTGGCACAGGAGAGGTCCAGGTCGTCCGTGGCCTGATAATCTCCTCTTTCTATGGCATCCACCGTTTCCTTGAAACGGGAGAGGTCTGGCATGAGTAGCTTTGCCACCTTGTACTGCTCTTCGGTTATCGCCTCAAGAGGCTGGAGAGGGTAAACCGAGGCGTCCTTCCTGAGGAAGGATATGCCCACATAATGGTCCCAGTTTTGGTGAACCCACCTGGCTATCTCCGGTATCTCGTGGCGCTCAAAGTTTACCGTGATAGAAACGTTGTGGTCCACGTAGCTCTCCATTACAAGCTTGTACCTCTCAAGTTGCTCAATAGCAGTATATTCGTGAGAAGTCTTTTTGGCGGGAGATTTTACCGGAAACTCGTAGACCCAGGTGTGCGCCTCTTCTAAGGTTTTTGCCCCGGTTTCGGGAGCGGGGTAGGGGGTCATCCCCAAAGCCTTCAAAGCTTGGGCTACCGCATCCACCTTGGACATACGCACACGGCGGAAGTAGTAGGGAGCCCAATCAGGGTGAACCCCGTGGGAAACCCCAGGAAGGAGGGAGATGGTTCCCTCAGGCTTGACGGTTGTCTTCAGTATAGGCTCCCGGATGCCAAGCCAGGCGGCGTACTCCCTGGCCTCTTTGTGGATTACCTCACGAAGCTTCTTCAGGAACTCTGACTGCTGGGAAGGCGTGAGGTTTAGGTAGTCCACAAAGTTTCCGTATCCGGTGAAGGAAACTCCGATGAGCCTATCACGCTCCTGGACCAGGTTCCACCTCTCAAACCCCTCAGGGAACTCTAGAAGAGCAATGCGGATGGCGTGCCGGGTCAAGGCTCTAGCGGTGATGAAGAGGTCTTGCCAATCCACTCCGTCCCAGGAAGGGGACTTGGCAAAAGCCATGAGGTTGAGGGTGACGAGGTTGCAGACCCCAGAATCATCCAGCAGAATCTCCGAGCAGTTACCAGAGTGGCACGTGGGTAGGTCAAAGCTCTGCGTAGTGGGCACGCCGAAGCAGAAAACGTCCGCACGTTCGCCAGTATCTTCCACGGCCACGACGCGAACCTTCTTTTGCACGTTGTACCCACCGCGAGCAGGCGTATCCCAGCCAAGCATGGCGACCAGCTTGGTGGGGTTGCTCACCATCAGCCGATAGGTCGTGCGAGTGTTGTATTCCTTGTACCCGCCGTTACCGTCAGGCATGGGGTGCTTACCACCGTCGCGGAGTTTAGCGATGCTGGAGTGCACGCCCAATAGTGCGAGTAAAGCCTGAAGTTGCTGGAGGAAGAACTTGTGGACGGAAACAACCTGAACCGACCAGCCCTTAGTTTTAGACTTCCTGACGTGACCATCCGCCTCTAGGTAGCCACGGATGAACGCCAGCACGGTTTCCTTGTCACCGCACAGAACGTAGTCAGGTACGCGGTCCTTTGGAAGGGCGTGACGCTCACCGGTAAACACCATGACGTAGCGGTTCTGCGCGTCAGGACCAGCGAACTGTTTGCCAGAGGCCTTTTCCAAAGCCTCCTTGTACTTATGCTTGGGCGGGTACAGGTAGAGCTTTGCCCAGCGCGCCTGGTTGTGCCATGTGCCGTTGGCAATGAGCCAAGCGTCTACATACGCCCTCTCCGGGTCGTGTATGGAACCAAAAGCGCCTTCCACACCCTTGGGAGGCATTAGCTCGTCGCCAGGTTGAAGGTCTTTGGCCTGCCGCTTAGACCCATCAACCAGGACAAACTCATGCCATGGCGTGACCTTGTACTCGGAGCCGTCGGACAGCCGCACCAAGAGGAGCGGCTGGTTCTCACCCGTCTTTTCGGCCTTGGCGTACACCACTTGGCCGTTACCATCGATGACGGGCACCTGCTTGCCCTCAAGCTCGGCGATGAAGACCAGACCTTGCCCTGGCACGGGAACCAGGGTGTCGCCTGCCAAACAGGGGTTCACTCCCCGGAAGTTGTCCCGGCGGTGGCTTGCGGTTTCGGCGTTGATAAATCCGGGTTCCCCGTACTCGTAAGCGTAGAAGAGCAGGTCTTCAAGCTCACTAACAGAGGGCCTTTCGGTAAAAAGGATGGAGTTGTTGGAAGAAGTGCGCCATGGGTAATGGGACCACCACTCCCCGGTCTTGGCGGTAGCGAAATCCCTATCATCCCCAAGGGCGATCTGGGCTGAGTTGTGGACCAGGAACCCATCGGCAACGAACATGTGGTCGTCAGCAACGGTTAGGTCATAAGTGTCAACCTCTTCTGCCTCTTGGTAAATGCCAGTTATAATCACAGGCACAAAGTACTGCTGGTCCTGGGGATGGTAGGTGATGGCTTCGGAAACCGCTTGTTCAGGATCAACTCCCCTAGAAACTACCGCTTCGGCAACCAGTCTTGAAGGTCCGAAAAGCCGAAGGGTTTCCTTGCCGCTCCACCTCTTAGAAGACTCCAGAAACACCCCCAAGGTAGCCAAAAACTTCCTGGCCTCGCTACTAAACAACCCTGAGTTTACTTGGACAGTAGCGCTGGGAACGGAATTGGTTGGCGACGTTGCCAAAAGGGTGTCTTTGTAAGAAGAAGCAGATTTTATCACATAGGCCAAAAGCAACAGCCTGTCCCCTAACGGCCTGCCCAGAAAGCTCCTGTAGGTGTCATCCGTAACCACCTCTATCTGCTCCAAGACTTGATTAATGTCGTCAGAGAAGAGATTAGAAGTGTCCTTGGGGTACCAGGAGCCAGCAAAAACTACCAGTTTATTCCCAGGCCGGAGCTTTCCAGCCTCGATCCAGGCTATACCCCCGTTTACGAAAACCGCCATTCGGTGGTTCTCGGTTGCCCTTATAGAGCCAAGCTCGGTTTCCAAGAGAAGAACCCTCTGCTTGCCCTGGTACATGTGATCCGTTACGGTGGACCAGCCCCGAAGGGTCATCACCTTGGTTCCCTGAGCCACGTCCTGTATCGGAACAGGCCCGTTCTCCGTGTACACCAGGGTACCCTCGGGCAGGCACCTCCTAGTTCCTCCGGCCACAACCGTCCTGCCGATCAGGTTCATGATGTCAAGGCCCTTAGTCTGGGTCCAGGTGGCCTTTGGGGAGCGGAAGAGGACTCTCTGGGCGTCAAGGAAGAAGTCGATTAGCACTTGGGGGCCGGAGGCGTATCCGCCAAACCTCTTCAAACGTTCCCCTAGAGGACGAACATAATTTGTGTTTACAACTATCTGCTTTACCCTTGAAAAAGGCTCCCTGTAAGAACAGGCAACAACAAACTGAGACATGGCTTTAGCCCATGCTTCCCTGGAGTCCCCCACAATAATCTTCAAAGTTTCCCTGTCCTCGGAAAGCTCAAGTATTGTTTCCTCAAGAAGACCAGGAGAGCCCACATAGTTGTAGGGCTCCACAGAAACTTCAACGAAATCTTTTAGTGGCAACGACTGGTTTAGTCTGGAAACGTTATCCTCAGTAACTCTAAACCCAACACCAGCGCCGCTCATTAGCAATATCACGGTTTCGTAGATATCAGTTTCGTCTTTAAAGTCCAAAAACGAGCAATTGTAGTTAGCTAGTGGAAACTCTCTTGAGTGCTTGCTACCTCCAATCCACAGAGTACGCCCGGCAGGAAACCCTTTGAGAGAAAGCATGGATTCGGTGAGGACTCCCCTCTCTTCCTCCGGCTCCGGGGAGGGGGCCAAAGAGAAGGAGTAGTCTACAACACGTTCAACCGTTTCGTGCCATGACTCCCTCCTCCTCTTTTCCTCATCAAACCTGCTGTAAGTGCGAAGGTAGATAACCTCTCCCAAAGGCCCCCAAGGTACGGACTGCTTCTTCTCGCCGTTCATAGTGAGGTAGATAGTAACCTACGAAAGGCTCCACCGTCAACCCCCATCCGGTTCTCCTAGAGGGTACGGGTTTCTGATAGTATCACTTAAGGGATAAAAAGAAATGCAACGAAATAGTGTCCAACTAGTCAGCTTTGTAAAGAAAAGGCGTGGGTTGACGAATCATGCTCCCCTTGGTAAGATAGAACAAGGGGAGAGCCATGCAAGCCAAGGAGAAACGGCTGTTTCTGGAAAAGGGTGAGGCGGCAAAGGTAAAAGATGTACGCATAGGGCAAGGAGTGTGGATGATAAAAGCTGTGGCCCCTTTTTACCCTTCAACTAGGCGCATCACTTACTACAGGGACCACATTCAAGTAGCTCCCAAAGAGGACCTGTCTTGGATATTTGATCGTTGCCTAGAGTTTTTGGATGAAGACTACTGGAAAGACTCGGCAGTTGGCGAAGTAGAGTTGTTCAGGGAAAAGAGAGAAGACGGCTCCATAGGATTAGTAAGAATATACTACTTTGACATAAACCCAGGCAAGCCAAAGGGACAGGACGTGAAAACTAAGGTGGCATACTTTTTGTTGATTGAACAAGAGTGAGTAGGTAAAAGAAGGGGCTATAAAAGGTAGCCCCTTCTTTTACAACCCCATCTTCCTACCCCTCTTTCAAGATTTCGCTTAAGGGCACCCAGTCGTCATCAACAAAAACTAACTTACTTTTGTTGCGAGTGAACACTTTCCTCTTTATTCTTTTGTAAGGTGTTTGCTCCCTTTCCGGCCTGTGTAAAGAGTTCTTGGGCTTACTCTTGAAACTCACCAGCAAAGCCCCCTTTCATTACTTGAATCATAGAAGAAACGGCGTCAATTCTTTCAGACAAAGGAGACTTGCGGGACTCAAGTAACCTGATCTTGGGGCGCTCTTTTTCTGTTGGTACAAACAGCTCGGACAGGGCTACTGTGCCTACTCTCTTGCTTTGGTGGACCAAATAAATGCTGAGACCACCAGGTAGGTAGGAGTAGTAGACATGGGTCAACACGAGCTTTTCCCCGGAAGCCCTCTTAAGAAACTCACCCACAGGGCTCCTGGAAGGAACACTAAAAGCGGTATCTCCTCTATCCAAGCGAACGTTCAGTAGAGATAAAGCACGGTATATCTTGGCGGCGTCTGGACTACGGGAAGCTGAGGTAACCAGTTCTTGGACTGAAACCCTACGATACCCCTCCTTTTCCCAGGTTTCACGAATCCTAGGGCTCACCTCAACCCTGGCATATCCGTTTTCAATAACCACCTGGTTCGCCGCAACCGGAGACACTTTGTAAATGCGAACGCTATCCGCCCCATAAACGTCAACACGCACAAGACCAAACTTTTCAGTAGAAAGGGTAAACCCAACGATTTCCTTGTAAGAGGAAGAAGACAATATTTTGTAATCTCCTAGCAGGAGGGAAACAAAATTAAGTAGCTTTTTGTCAAGAAGAGATTCTAGTTCCAAATCCTTTTTAAGAAGCAACTGCTCGCTAGAAGCCTGAGGGTTGACTGATTTCGTATACCTTTCCATGTAACAATCCTACCATACCTACCTATTTGACATCATCTTACGGTCTAAACACTTTTGAAAAAATATCAAGTATGGACACTCTTCCGGCTCCGGACACTATCAGGTAAACAAACAATGCGAACAAAACAAAAGCAGAGGAGTAGGCAATGAGCTTGAAGAGGTTTTCAAAGCCCTTTGAAAAGTTAAGAAGGGGGGATATCTGCTCACGAAGTTCATGAATGGACCTCTTTAAACCAGATATTTCTTCCCCCTGCTCTTCAACCTTGTCTCGTATCTGTTTAAGGTCTCTCAGAACCTCACTTATGCGAACATCGGACTCAGACTGCCTCTGCCAAAGAGCCGTGCCCTCAGCCTCCTGAGCATCTAGCTTTTCCTCTATTGAAGAAATGCGTTCCTCTACCTTGCCAACCTTGGTGCTTAGGTCAGTAAGGCGGTCGGATATACTATCAAGTCTACTTAAGATGCTCGTTAGTATTTGCTTCTCCATATCGGAGTCATCATATTCATCTAAGGACATGGAACCTACCCTATCTAAAATATGATATCCAGTTTGTTCAAAAACTTTCGGCTCCATAATAAGCGGCTAAACCTTTCTAATAAAAACCTTGCTGGGATTTGAAATGTTAACGAGAACACGGCTGTTAATATGGAACAAAGAGCCGCCATCAAATACTGAAGCTGTTGGGAACGAAAGAACCCCAGGCTTATAATACTTCCGCACAAAGTCCTCTGGATCGAGGTAGTGGCGCATTATGTTTGGACGAGTGCGAGGCCAATAATCGGCGGGGATAATGTCTGGCCCTGACCTACGGACCTCAAAATGCAAATGGGCCAACATGGGATAAGCTGGGTCTCCTCTCCCTATAGACCCCAAAGGCTGACCAGCAAAAAGCCAATCGCCTACCTCAACACAAACCTGTTGCAGGTGAGCGTACTGAGTGTAGACCTCGTGATCCAGCCCTAGAAGAGGCTTGAGGGTTGGGTGGTGCATTAGAACAATATTCCCCCAAACCCGGTGGCTACCAACGTGGACGACTACGCCCTCGCTCATAGCCACCACAGGCCAACCCAAGTCCCCGTTCCCGGATGTGCCAGAAACGTTTATATCAATGCCCGGATGCTCGTCCGGGGAGAGACCCATCCCTCTCCTTATAGAGGGGTAGCTTGGGTCAAGAAACTTGGCATCTATCCTAACCCTATTGGGAGAAGCTATAGGCCACACAACTCCAGTCATCTTTAGCCAAAGAACCTACACGCCAATAGCACACACTATCAGTATACAGAAGGTGGCCCAGGAGGGCTATTTCCTAACTACCGCATAACCTGAAAGGGGAGGGTTGCAGAGGATGTGTAAGGTATTCTGGTCAATAATAACGACCCCGGCATCCATTTCTTCCCAGTCCTCTGTGTAAACAACAACTTCCACCGTAACAGAGCCAAGGTTGTGATTCACCACCCAAACACCAGAGGGTTCTTGCTGGTGGTGGAGGTAGGATTCTGTAGGGACAGGCTGGCCTGTCCAGTAGTTAACCCTCTTAACGTTGGAAGGGGAAGAAACCTTTGTAGGAACAGGCTGGCCTGTCCAGTAGTTAACCTTATTAACGTTGGAAGGGGAAGAAACTTTTTTCACATTGTTTCTTTGGGTAACGGTGGGCACTTCTTCTAAATGTGTCTAATCTAAAGCAAGCACTCAACTAATCTCTAGTGGCTACCTGGTACACCAAAAGAACCCCAGAGGCAATGTGATTCCCCGTTTCTGTATGAATACTGAAAGACATGCCTTGTTTCTTGCTAGCTAGGGCCTCAGTTTCTTCCTGGCTAAACCTTATTGCCATCATGTTTCCATTAGCACCAAAAATCTCTATTCCCGATGTTTTTCGGTAAACTTCCTTCCCCTGCTTATCAAGGACTTGAAAGACGATGCCCTGCAAGGGAAAGGGAACCGGGTTTCCCTCTTGGTCCACGTTTTCCAAGATAACCTCTTCTTGAAACGGAGCCTTAAGGACGATGACCATAGCTTTATTATTGCATCCTCAGCAAGTGGCATAAGTCTTGATATCCGGTTGGTTAAGTTGTAATCTCATAAAGTATGGGTGCCAAGTTTGAGAAGGGCAAGTTTAACCTCACTCCTTACTACGAAGTTCCCGCTCTTCCCACCAAAGGCAAGGCTTACCCGGAAGGGTCTAGGGTCTTTTACCGTCTTTACACTATGAGGGAGGCAGTAGAAGTGCAATCAATGACTAAGGTTTACGACCTCGTGAGGTACGCTTTAGAGGGAATAAAAACTGAAGGGATGGAAAAAGAAGACCTTTTTATGGCAGACTTCCTCTTTGTTTCCCTTCTTCGTGCAGGCTCAAGCGGGGCCGTCACCCACTTCAAAGTGGAAACTACCTGTGTCAACTGTGGAGAGGAAATGGTTACAGAAGTTCCAATAGAGTCAGCCTACGTAGACGACCTGGAAGAGCTTAGAAGGTACGTGCCCATCGAAGGTACCGATATTCAGGTCGTGCTGGAGGCCCAAAGGGTTGGAAGGTTTTTGGAGGCTATGAGCATTCAGGAGAGGGAGCCGGGAAATGAGGAGATCGTGTACGCCGCCATTCCCGTAGTTGGGGTAAAACAAGGAAACGAAGAGATCAGCCTGTCAGTAAGCGAGGCTATAGAGCTAATGTCCGAATTGCCTCAATATGTAGTAACAGAAAACCAGGAGTTTTTCTCGTCTTCAGCCGCTAGAGCCGTAGTGGAAGCGGAATGCCACAAGTGCAGTTTCGTTAACAAAGTACCTATTACGCAAGAGGAAGGTCTTGCCCTAATAAAGCCGTTTCGTAAGACCTGAAGACGTCCTGGACAGCGCAATGTCTATGTCTATGTTCGGCCTGGGTTCTGTTCCGGAGCTTATGGAACTCAGGTACGATGAGTTTTTCTATCTAGCTCAAAGGTTGACTAAGTTGGTAGAAGAAAAAGAAAGAGAAGCCAGCGCCAACAGAGGGAAAGGCATCTTCTCCTCCAGGTTCCCTATATAAACAAGGAAGAGAGAAGCAATCTGGCATATTCTCCTGGCTAGTGTATCATGTTCCTGAGAAGGCTCTTTAGGTAAGGATGGGCGGCTTTGGAGGAAAAAGAGGAAAACAACAAGGAGTTAAAAGAAACCTCCTCTAGTTATAAAAAAGAGGAGAGTATAAACGAAGACGGGAAGGGGGAAAGGTCTGCTCTAGAGATTGCAGGAAGAAGCATGGCCCAGGTTGCCGCTGGGGTCTACGGGGCCTTGTCTTCGATAGCAAAGAAAGTTGGCTCTGAAGATGTAGGAGGGAGAGCAACATCAGACGGAGGCAGGTCTTCTTACGAGGAGAGAAGGAGGGAAAACGAGCGCACGGAGCTAGCCAGAGCCTCAGAAAGGCACCTGGCTAGTATAAGTGAAACTCTAAAAGCAATACACAAAGAAGTAAGTGAAGTATCAAGAACTCTGAAAAAGTGGTTTGAACTGAGAAACCAGATATCTCTCAAAGACATATTGAGACTGGTAGCCAGCACTCTAGGAGCGGCCATATCCGGGCTAGGAAGGGCCATATCTGGAGCAGGAGGGTTTCTGGGTAGCCTTTTGGGAAACCTGATCGGAAGGAGAATAGGAAGGGGGAGTCAGCCCAAGGGAACAGGCCCAGGAGGTAGTAGGCCGGGGAGGAATGTTGTAATTCCAAGTACGAAGACTGAAGGATTGAAAAAGTTTCCTAAGGAGATAAAAAAGATAGAACCTGCCCCAAAGGGAACGACGATATTCACTCCCGCACCTCTAGCACCGAAGCCCCAGCCCAAGGCTCCTGCTCCGAAGACTCCAAGAGGAGGAGTAGGCCAGACTTTGAAGGAGGTCGCAAGCAGAGGGGCCTCAGCTGTAGGAAAAGCTGGCAGGTCTCTGGTTTTTGGTGTAGGAAAGGCCCTCCCCTTAATAGGAGCAGGGTTGCTTGCCTATGACGCCGTACAGAACTACAAGATAGCTAGAGAAGAAACGGGAGAAGGAGTAAAAGGGGCCGCAAAAGCCGTTGCCGCCTCAGCCGTTTCCACCCTGACCTTCGGCATCATTCCTCCAGACGTTTCCGCAAAGGCGATCAACGAGTTAGAAAAGTCCATTTCCCAAACTATCTCAAAAGTGTCTTCTTCTATATCCAGAGCCACAAGCTCTCTGGTTGAGTCTATATCAAAAATCTTAGAAAACATAAAAAGCTCAGTATCCAACGCAATATCCTCAATCGGAAACTTCTTTGGAAACCTGGCGAGCGGGTTCTCAAGGATGGCCTCCTCTTTGGCTACTGACCCCGCTGGTTTCTTCAAAGGCTTAGCTCAGGGGGTTGTAGGATTCTTCGCAAACATTTTTGGGAGAGGAAAATCCGAAGAGAAAAAGGAGGGTCAAAAGCAGAAAGAGCAGGATAAAGGCCAATCTGGTCAGACAAAGGTTCAACAAGCTCAACAACAGGCCCAAAACCTAAAACAAGCCCAGCCGAAGCAGGATGGCAAAAAGCAGGACCAGCCTCAGACACAGGCTCAAACCAAGGTCCAGCAGGTTCAGCAACAGAACCAGAACATAAAACAAGGCCAGCAACCCAGTCAGAAAGGGGGTCAACAAGATCAGAAAAAGGAGGACTCTAGTGGAGGTATTAAAGGGTTCCTCCAGAGGATATTTGGAGGAGATAAGAAAAAGGACCAGCCAAAAGACGGGGGAGGAAAAAAGAGTGGCGCTGGCGAAACGGTTCCGGCACCTTTAGGAGGGGCCGATAAAGGAGTCACTATTGCGTTTAGCCAGGCCGCCGCTGACCAGTTTCACCCCGGCTCGGTAAAGAGGATGGGGGACATTGCCAAATCCTCCCTGCAAGGGATTTACTCAGAACTGATCCTCCCATCCCTTGGAGGTCAAAGTTTCCCCATAACCCAGCTGATAGGGCAGAACAGGCCCTACCGGGATGAGCAGGGAAACATAGTAAACCCGATGGGATATGGTCAGTTTGGACATATGGGTATAGACATAGCTACCCCGGTGGGAACTCCTATATACGCCCCATTTAGTGGGGTAGTAATAGATGAGTCTGGAGGGGCGTGGGGTCTGTCCATAGTTCTTATCGGTAAAAACCTGGCGGTAAGGTACTCACACTTGTCAAAGATTCTGGTGAAGAACGGCTCTGTAGTACAACAGGGACAAGTCATTGCCCTTACTGGAAGGACTGGCAACTCTACTGGCCCTCACCTTGACATAACCTTCTATACGGTAAACAAAGGAAAGAGAGGAACGTGGATTTCTGATTATTCCACTATAAACAGGCTGGTTAAGGCAGAGAGAGGGGGTAGGCCGCTTACCGAGGAAGAGCTTGAGCAAATAAGAAGACAGGCCGTTGCACAAAGGGAAGCATTGGCGAAGTCAGGGGCTATCGGAAGGCCAGGGGATACAGGAACATCGCCTATAGCTTCCCCTTTAGGGATGTTGGTGGACAACATAGCTGAATGGGTTTCTTCCCTGCCAATATTTGAGAAGCTTGGCATAGATTTCAATGCCATAAGGCAAGCCATCTCTGATAACATAGCCCGATTCCGGGAATATCTATTCAATATAGACAAAAACAGGGGAAATGACATAAGGGAGATAGCTAAACAGATGAGGGCATCAATGGGGAAGCCAGGGGTCTTCAAGACGAAACCGATGGTAAGAGGTGAGCCGGAAACTGGGGCGGCTATATCAAGGCTACTCTCAGGAGAAATGAGAAGTGGGATATCGGAGAATATAGTAAAGCCCAAGCAGGTGAAGGGGAGTAGCAGGGGGGCACCAAGGCAACCATCTCCCGCTAAACCCCAAACCCAAGCACCAGCACAAAAGCAGGGGAACCAAAAAGGCCCAGCGAAATCTGCTGAGGAAATGTCTCCCTTGGAAGCGGCTATCAGAAATAAAACACCGGAGAACATAAAAAAGCAGATAGAAAGGGCTGAAAAGGACCCGAGGTACCATTACCAGCTGGAAAGTCTCTGGGGGGTGTATAGGGCATCTCTAAGAGAAGAGGACTTGAGGAGGGAAGCCGAAAAGAAGCGCTCTGCCACGTCATCTGGTACAAAGAGTGCCGTGCCTACACCGCCCACGGAATCCCTTGCTCCACCTTCACCTGCTAATACGGGGGAGCAACCGAATGCCCTAGGAAAGGTAGCAGGGGTCGAGGCAGGCTTGGGCATTACTCCGGAGGAGTTTTTCCTCCAAATGCCAGGCTCTCGTGGGTATGAAATTCCAAAGGCAGATATCTTAAAGAGTACCGCTACAACGCCTCCTACGGTGCAACAGGTGGTTACAAGAGGAATAGAAGGCCCCTTTACCGCCGGGATGGGGAAGATGCGGGTAGGGGGTAGAGGAGAGCCCAAACAACCAGGTAGTGTGCAGGCTGTGCGGCCAGCTGTTCCAGTAATCCAGCCAAAGCAGGATTTCCGTACCCCTAGGGTAGAGAACAGGATAAACCTTGAGCCTCCCAAAACCCTGCAAAACCCTCCTGACGCCGCCAGAAGCAGAACTGGAAGAGAGGCTTTTTCAAACAACATGCTCAACGAACTTCTTTTGATAAATACTTTGATAAGATGGTAGCAATGCTCTAGGTATAAGAGGAGAAAAAGTGCCAAGGTTCAGATTGGGGTCACTTAGGTATAACCAGAACAACCAAGGCGTTCCAACCCTTAGGACTCCAGTCATTGATATTTCCCTGTTTCCTTCAATATCCAGGTCAATACCTTTAGGTGGATACATAAACTTTGTTAACTTTTCTGGTACTGCTAGGGTAGACAGTCTAAATGGGTACTCTTCTATGATTGACTTAAGAAACTACGAGTATTTGATGAACTTCTCCAAGATACCCATATTCGTGAAGATTCTTGTTTCGGGTCAGGAAGCAACGACTATGCTATCACCAAACGAGGTCATTTACTTGGGCGGGGCGTATGCCGAATATGATCAGAGGTATGCCAACCCTGTAGGAAGGGACCGGGTTCCAAGGCACCTGTGGGTTGATTAGGCAAGAGAAAAAGCTAACCCCAGGCTTAGGGCCTGGGGTTCCGTACTTTTAGATGCTATCCACCGCAATCAGGTACCTGAGGAGGCTTGCCGCTACCCTCACCAGCACATATAGGCATTGACAGGAAGTAGTCAAACTGGAGGGTTACCGTTGGCCTCACAATATCCGCTCCCTTATCGCCTACCAGCTGGCCTCCGGGGTCAAAGGCGGTAGGCCAAGCCCCGTAGACAGTATATTCATAGATAGGCTGAAGCTGGCGGTTAAGTAGGAATATCTTCAGGTCTGCTTTTATCTCATCGGGAGGGGCTTTGTAACCAGTAAGGGTTTCGTAAGCAAACTCCCTCCACTTGAGCATAGCAGTAAGGACTCTAGTATTATCAGTTTCAATCAGCTGGATGTTGATAGTGGGCTCAAAGTCCGTATCGGTAGGAACATAGTACCTGTGCCCACGGATATCAATAGTCTGGGGGATAACGGTTGCCCTAGGGAAGTCTACCGAAACGGCCCTCAAGTCAATCTCGTCTGCAAAGGACTGGATGCCAGCGCCTTCAGGAACGGTAACAAACTTTATCAACCAGTCGTTCAAGTGAACGACTCGGTTCAAGGAACGGACCTGGTTTAGCTCTACCTTAGGCATTTTATTCTTTTGAAACCTAAGCTATCTAATCAGGAATTATCCACCACGGACCATGGAGAAGTCAACCCCCGTGGGGGTAATGACGGTGCGGAAGTGGATGTACTCAATGGCCTTGGTGGGCTTGACGTAGAGGTCAACATTAAGCCTGTAGTTATCAATATCAACGGGAGAGTTGTTGGAATCATCGCACACCACGAGGTAATCGTAAACGCCACGGCGGGACTTTATGTCCTCCATGTAGGACTCAATCATGGCCCGGACCAGCCTACGAGTGAACTCGTCGTTAAGTTCAAAGAGGAAGTTTTCCAGGGCCTCAGCGATGGCGTTTTCTATGACGATAAGAAGGAGCCGGACGTTCAAGCGGTCCAGAGCGGACGGTATTCTCCAAAGTGTCTTCTGACCCCAGATAGCGATACCCTTGCCCCTACGGTAGCGAATGGGGTTGATGTTGTTAAGGTAGAGGTAGTCAAGCTCACCGCCGGAGTAGTGACGGAGGATGTCAATCACGTTCAGACGGCCACGGTTCCACCCGCCCACGGGGAACCAGATTTCGTAGTTGGCCGCCGTACGGGAGATAGCTCCAGCGGCGTACCCATCCGGGGAAATATACCTGTACTCGTCCAGGTCTGCCAAGTAGACAAGGACGTGGGGAGAGTAGAGGGCGGCGTAGGAAGAGTTGATACCTCCAACACCAGTACCGGGCACAACGGCGTAGTCCACTACGGCGTTGAGGTAGTTTGACGCCCGCTCCCTCTCAGCAGGTACGGAGAGAATGGCAACGGCGTCTTGGCGTTGCTCGGCGAGGTTGACAAGCTCGACGGCGTAGGCAGGATCAGCAAACCCGCCGTCCAGGATAAGGGTGAGCGGGTAGTTGTCCTTTTCCTTGAGCTTCTTTATAGCATTTATCATGTTGCCACGGGTAACCGTTCCCGTCACCCCACCCGCTAAAGGATAAGCCGTGCCAGAACCAGAAACAGGCAAGGTGCCCACGCTGTTATCAGCCCTGCCGGGGTTGACATATCCTCTTATGTAAGCGCTCCGGTTAAGGACGCTCTCAAGGAAAATAGAAACCCCATTACCGTCAACAGCCGCCTCATTGAGGGAAACCACCCAGCGCTCGGCGGGTAGGCCGCCTACGAAGACCGAGATGACAAATGCCTCAGCCGCCCAGGGATCGGGCACCTCAGGTGCGTTAGCAACCCGCTTTATACTTTCAAACCGCACCTGGACAAACCCGCCGTTTGCCCAGCTACCGGGGTCAGCGGCGAGTATGACGAAGCGGTCTGATGAGGTAAAGCTGAGGCCGTTAGGAGAGCCTACCTCTTGTGGGTCAGACAAGCCAGTAGAGAGGGGAGTGACGACGGGATCACCGTTCTGGTCCAGAGAGTACTTGAGGCCAGCATAGCGGTCGTCGTTGGATTGGGCACGGACTACCCAGAGCTTGTCTGCATACCTCAAGTAGGTCATGGCAGAGAGGAAAGTGTTGTCAACCCCACGAGGGATGCGCCCGTTGACCGTGTAGAGGTCAAGGAGTTGCTTCTCTGAGGTTACCAGCGTGGGCTCCGTAGGACCACGGGGGGCCTCAATAGCGATCCCTGCATATACGCCAGGAAAACTGGGTACTCTTACGGATAGGTCTTGTTCCTTGATATAGACCTTAGGTGCGGCCATTTATGATACTCTTCTCAACCTACCAATGAAGTTTTAGGTTTTCAGAACACCTAACAAAATAATACTACCCAGAGCTAGGGGTTTCTTCTCCGGCTTGTTCAGAGGAGGTACGCTTCTTCTTTATAACCACTCCACCAGGAGCGCTACTACCAGCGTCAACCACCTGCCAGATCACATGTTCCTCATGTCTAATAACTTCCCTAATCTCAAGCTTGTAGGTGCTACCTGGACTAACCAGTATAGCATCCTCATTCCCGGAGGGGTCTACGTACTCAAACACTCCGGGGTATCCGCCAGAAGTGTATACAATGACTTTCATCTAAAACCCCAAAACCTAGTGTTAGCAGGGGTACTAAAACCCTAAGACAATAATAACAAAAAGGCCTTAGCTCCTGAATGAGTCCCTTACCAAGTATACCTGCTGATATATGGGGTCCCCAGGGACTATTATAGTTTCTATTGCCACCACTATATATTTCCCGCTAGCAGGAGGAAAGAGGCGGGCCACCTCCTTAGGGCGCTCATCTTTGTTCGCCTCCTCGACGGCCACACGGATTACCCAAAAAAGCTCTATCGGGGGCCTGTTGTCGTTCACTTCACCAGATGCGCAATCTGGGCAAACCTCCCACATAAAAGAGTAGGCCACGGAGGAGAGCTTGGAAAGTATCTCAGTATTTTTAGCTAAGGCGGCGTTATAGCTACCATGGACGTTATCTGAAACCATGAACTTGTAGATGGTGGCCTTTTCCCCCAAAAGGTAGCTTTCAGGGTCTTTTATCCCCAGCTTAACTTTGTAAGAGTGTTCGTGTTCAGAGTAAGAGAACCCTTTTATATCCCACTCGCCTACGGCAGAGTTTACGAAAAAGTTGGCGTCCTTTGAGTAGAAAGAAAGTGCGAAGTTGCCAATCTGTCTTTTATATCCCTTCAAAGTACCAACACGCAAATCCTCTCTAGGAGCAAGAGTATCAAGGTCAACAATGTGTATCTTCCCATCCCTTCTTATTCCCATAAGAAGCACATTGTTGGAGGGGTACCAGGAGTGTTGCCACAAGTGCAACATAAAAGCTTTGTCCGGGTAAAAGCGAGGCTGTATCCACACCATCTTGTCGTCTGTTGGCTTGGCCTCAAACTTTAGCGAAAAATGCTCTGAGGCAACGGATTTTATGGCATTTACAGACAAATCCTCAAAATATCTGCTCTTGCCAACAACGGAGAACCTTATGCCCTTATGGACACCTATCAAGGTAGCGTTCCAGTAGTGTGTTTGTCTAAGTATGTCTGCTTTTACGATAACGTACTCACCAAAAAGATCAAGCCTTCCCTTTCTGCCATACAAAACAAGGACGTTATTACCTTCCCATATCTCCCTTATAACAGAATCCTTTTTGGTGCTGAGGCTTATTTCAATACCTGGAACAAAAAGCCCGGCCTGCTCGTAGGAACGGATGTGGTTTATTCCCTCTACATCCTTCTCAGAGCCAATGTCAACCTGAAAGGCTAGGTTCGGTCTTACCTCAAACACTAGCCCATTATACCACCGCTTTAGGTAGTCTTAGCACTAGCACCGTTATCAGACACAGAGTGGGGGCAAATCTCACGAAACCCGCAAAACTTACAGGTCTTTCCGGGGCTTGGAACTGGCTTGGAGCCCTCTAAAATGTCTAGTATTCTCATTTCCGTCCTGTATATGAGAGAAAGAGTTACCAGGGAGAGGTTTACTCTAAAAAGGGAAGAAGTGTAGCCCGATCTTCCACTACTCTCGTCTGGCAAGAGGAGCTTGATGACATAAGCTTCATGCTCCCTGCCCAGAGTGTCCCAGTAATAGTGAAGCTGGATTACATCATCAGAGTACAAGGTTTTAGCGGCTGTAACGGAGGAAGTAGTCTTGAGGTCGTAAACCCGGTCGTTGTAGAGAAAATCTGGAATAACAACTCTTTTGTAGTACCCAAAATCAACAAAGATTTTAGGTTCTATTTTTGGAAAAGAATCTTTAGGAAGGTGATGGTAAACAAAGCGAAAGACCCCTCCCCTATCCGCCTCCATCTTCATCTCCTCAGGGGTCATGCCATCAGCGAAAGGTTTTGAAGCCATCTCGTGGACCTCAAGGCCCTTAGACAGGGCTTCAGAGGACAGGGGAGGCTTCTTTTTAAGGACATATTCAAGGTAGTACTGGTACTCGCACCTTAAGGCCGTTTTTACTTGTTTTGCGGAAAGGACGGGAACCCTCTCGCTAGCGCTGGGCTCCTCCTCTAAAACCGCTTTCCTCTTGTTGTTCTCTTCCATGTCCCCTCCACTATACACCTGTAGCTTTCCTCAGGGCAAGCGGATTATGATCTCTGCCTTCACCTCCTCTATCTCTTTTCCTAGAGAAACGGATAGAGCCCTTTTAGGTTGGAATATTTCTGATAGAGGTATCTTTTTCGTTGACTGGGAAAGTATATTTACCTCCAGGGTGTAGTAGCGCTTTAGCCTATCCAGGAGGACATCAAAGACCCTCTTCTCTCCCTCCACTTCCAACAAGAAATCACCGTCTTCGGTGCGATGGAACTCTACCACTAACCCTCCGTATAGCGAGTAGCCAAGAGAAATCTCTATATCAGCTGGGATGCCAAAAGACCTGGGCACCTCCCTGGACAGCCTGGACACTACCTCTAGAGTTTCCAGGAGGTGGGGAACGTAGACGTCAAAGTCCAGGGCGTCGTGGGTAAAGGCTACCGGAACTGCCATTAGGCCACGGCGCTCAATTTCTTCCCAGATGGCCCAGCCGGAGAGGGCGGCCACGGAGGAGGAAACAGACTGGATGGGATAGTTCTGTGCCCTCCTCTGCCAATCGGTTTTCTCTCTTCCAATATCCAGATAGTCCCCAAACAAAGTCTTCACGTGACCGTGCTTTCCAGCGTAAGCGTGGCTTAAGGCTATGTAGTCTTTGACCTTGGGAAACTCTTTGAAAAAGGAATCAAAAATCCTCTCGGCTTCGGCCACGTTGCCGTTTAAATACTGCATAGCCAGACCTTGGGCCGTTTGCCCGTAGACCAGGCTAAAAGAGGCTCCCTTAGCGTTCCTACGTTGGTGGGAGGAAACCTGTTCCATGGGTATTCCGTAGATGCGACTAGCCACGTACCTGTGAATATCAGCACCTTCTAAGAAAGCCTTCATCATGTTCTCGTCCCCAGATACAGCGGCTAGGGCACGCAACTCCATCTGGGAGTAGTCAAAGTGCAACCAAAGCCCGTCCTCTCCCCAACGGGAAACATAGCACTCCCTCACTTCGGTGCCAGTAGGTATAGTGTGGAACCGGGAGGTCCATCTACGGGTGTCAGCGAAGTTCACCAAAAACTCAGTTCTGTAGTAGTCTTTCTTCCCCTCCTCCCTATCTTCAACGGGGACTGGGATTTCTCGGTATAGACGTTCAGAGGCCGGATACACTAATCCTTCACCCATCTTTCCAGAGAGGAAGGCGTCTATCACCTTTATTGCCTTTTTGTAAATCCTAAACTCAACAAGCATCTTTAATGACTGGGCTAAGTCGTCGTCGTATAAGGCAAGGCACTCAGGATAGTTTTCAAGTGTTTCCCCAAAGAAAGTGGAGAATATGCGGAAAAGGGATTCTATATACTCATCTTTCAGGCCGTCAGAGAGAGACTGCCAGTTCCTCTCAGCGATAGCCAATAGGCTCTGCTCAGTTTCATCGGGAAAGATTAGCTTCAGAACCTCAGTCCACCTGGAAACCCACTCCGTCATCGGTCCGAAGGACTCCACTAAAAACTTGATTAAGTCCTCAGTAGAGGAACGGACAACTTTATCTAGGAGCGCCGCTATAGCCAGCTTAGGGTGATAAATGGCCTTATGGAATACTGGGAAGTATCTCTTTGATGAGGAGGGGTTGAACCAGCGGGAAATGGTGTCAAGGGACTCTTCCGTGGCCTCTCCAGAAAGAGCCTTCCTCAAGTCCTCCTCAAACTGCTCCTCAAGGCGCTTGTAGACCAGATCAAGAACCCTTTCCCTCCGTTCCGAGAAATATCGGTAAAACTCCACGGGCTCTGGAGGAGGCGAAACAATAGAACCAGACATGAAGTTTTGGTACTCTTTCTTTCTCTTCTCCAAGACCTCCTCATAACCAGAAACGTGGACTTCTTTAAGCTCTCTGGAAACCCTTCTGTAAAGGCCAGAGAAAAGCTCCTTTAGCTCGGGTACGTCTTTTATTTTTGTTTCTTCAAGGGCTTTTTGTAAAATTCGTGAACGCATCTTCGGGACCATTACCAGGTTGGCGAGGGAGTTCCTGGCAATGTCCATCATCTCCTTCTTTAGGAGCTTGGCCCTTTCTTTGTCATAAGCTATTCCGAAGAGGTGCATCACGGAGCCCAAAGCCTCTTGCTTTTGGTAGACCTGCCACACCTCTTCTGGGTAGAGAGGATGGAGGAACAGGTAAAGTTCGTGGGTCCACCTGACGTCCATGGCGTTGTACCGGGCCAAGGTAGCGGGAGGAATGAGAGACCAGCTGGCCCCGTGGAACCCGTGGAGGGATATGGTGCTGAGAATGGCCTTGATCTCGTCAAGGTCAAAGGGAAAATTTTTGAGAGCAGATTCTATGTTTTCCCTGATCCTAGGGCGAACCAGGTCCGGGGATATGTTCAAATAGGTAGCCCACTCTTCGGGAGCCTTGGACATAGATTCGGCCAAGGAGGTATAAGCCTCAACCGCATCAGACCAGGGCTCAATGCCGAAAACGGTGCTGGCAGAGTCCTTGAGGCCCCTAGGCATTCCTACTGCCTTCACCATGGAAAATACGTCGTAGAACTGGAAAATTTTGTTGTAAATCTGAAAGAGAACCCCGGCCTCGTAGGACTGGTTAAACACTATGACTCTTTTCCTGGTCTTTAGGTAATCATGAAGTTTAAGGAAAAACCCCAAAACCCTATCCTTAGTCTGATCCTTCCTCAGGTCAAATCCCACCTGAATCTCATGGTTCCCAAGACCCACGAAAATAACGGTCCTGTGAACTGAAACCTCGGTACTTCCCGAAGTTTCCACGTCAAACGAAACCTCATCAAGACCCTCTATAAGCTCGAAACCTTTCTCGTAATCAGAGAGACTAAAGACGTAGTAGTTTAGCTTGCCCTTCGGCTTAGCAGGTAGCTCCCCAGAGGCGAGCAGGGACTTTATTGATACGGGCCTGTCTTTGGCAAGCTCCTCCGGCAACTCTACCACAGAAGAGTTGATAGCAGAGAGTATCTGAGAACGGAAGTCACTATAGGCATCAGAAGACTCGCCTCCCCGCCTTATAACAAACGAGGGGTGATTTGCAGGGTATATGTGAGACCTTCCGTGAACAAAATCAGAATACTTGCGAATGTACTGGGAAACTCTGTCAAGAGGACGGAAGTCCGGGTCAAGGTGGGACATAACTGCCTCGATAGCAGTTCTTCCCAGCAGAATGACCTTTTTAGGAGGGTTTTCTGATTTTAGGTTGAGGAGAACGTGGCGAACGCACCTCTTTGCCACCTCTGGAGTAGGGGTCTGAACAGGTGCCCCGTCGGGGTGGGGGGCGCAGAGGACGGCGTTTCCGATGATGTATCCCCCTTCTAGACCGGACTCCGATATAACCTTCCTCAGAAGCTTTCCCGCCGGACCTACAAACGGCCTTCCTTGAACAAGTTCCTCATTTCCAGGAGCCTCCCCGATAAATATCACTTCGTAGGGAGGATCGCCCACGTACTCCATTCCCACAGTTCTTCCTTCTTCAAGGGTTCCCCTGAGAGGACAACCTTCGCATACAGGAGTGGGCTGAGGAGCCCAGATGCTAAAGTCCAGGTCTCTCATCATCACTAAGAAGGTTAGCCCAAGGAGGTCTTACTTGTCAAGACCATACTAGGCTAGCGGCATGGGGTATTTGTGTTTAAAAGATAGTTATGGAGACGGCACTTCGATATCTCAAAGAACTCCGGTATTATTTCCACTCCCACCCACCTTCTACCATGCTTCTCAGCGGCCAGCGGGAATGTACCAGCGCCAGCAAAAGGATCGATGATAAAATCCCCTTCTTCGGTAGAAGAAACTATGAGGTGTTCAGCGAGGGGCAGGGGTTTTTGGTGGTGGTGATATCTTTTATCGCTTCTGTAGTTTCCTTGAGGTGCTGGATACCTTAATATGTCAGTATTGTGTGCCCAGGGTACTCTTGATATCTTCTTCTTTGGCTTTCCTTTATGAAAAAGCAATATATTTTCATATACGGAGGTGTAGTCGTACATTTTAACGGAAGTGCCCGCCCGGAGGTTGGGTCTGTGCCAGACCAATATCTGATGGAGCTTGAACCCAGAGGACTCAAACCCAGACACCACCTGAAAAAGAGTTTTCTGGGCGCTAAAAACAAAAGCCCTTGACCCGTCCTTCAAAAGGCGGAACATTTTGACAGCAAACTTGTCTACATCGTAGAGATCGTCGCTATGGCAAGTGACGTATTTGTCCTTAGAACCTACCCCATAAGGGGGATCAGTAATCAATAGGTCAAAAGTTTCGTCAGGAAAGTTCTCAAGTACCTCAAGCCAGTCTCCCAAGAAAAACACTCCCAGCTGGGTTGAAAAGTGTGGAAAACTGTAAAGAAGAGGGGGCGTTTCAAGGGCCATAGACAGACAGCCAGGGAAACTCTACTCAGCGAGATCAGGTATGCCGAAAGTGGTGGTATACACAAAGCCGTCAGGTGCTACCAAGCGGATGAAAACGGAACGATGCTCTCTACCATCCCTATTAGAGCCTAAAGAGAGGCGCACCTGGCCCCTAGGAAGGGCCAGGGGCTTGTCCTCCTCAAACTCAAAGAAGTTGTTGTAAATACCAAGCTCGGCGTCCTCAAGAACGCTAACAGAAATGTTGTAGTAAGCGCCAACGAAGCCGCTTTCCTCAGTAATATCGTAAGTCATAAGAGCCAAGCCGGAGCCCCTGTCCAACCACTCCAGCTTGACCAAAGACGAGGCTGGAAGGAGGATAGTGTACCCCTGATCCTGGCTTTCCTGTTGGTCCTGCTGGCTGGTAGAGAACTCCTCCATATTCACAAGAGTAACACCGAACAAACTGGGTGTCAAGACCACAAAGTGGTATCATAGGTGCTATGGAAAAC
>CAYRKT010000004.1:0-15084 GCA_964425005.1 uncultured Synergistia bacterium | reverse complement strand
AAAACAGCAAAGAGGAGTTGAAGAAGCAAAAGGAAAGGCTGATAAAAGGCCACACTTCCCTAGTGAAGGCCCTCATTGCCGCCTCTATGCCTATGTTCCTTATAGGAAGGAGTTACAGCAGGATTATCTCTGGTGAATATGACCGGGAAGATGTTATAGACCCTCCTCCGGATGACATAGCTAAACTTATCTACTTTGACCGTTTCAAGGTCTTTTACGGGGTTTGTGTCTACTTTTTAGAATCCCTTAAAGAGAACACGGCAAGGGATTTTCTAATAAAAGCTTCTGCTTTGAGCAGTGACTTTAAAAACAACAAAAACCTGTACTTTGGAGAAGAAGGAAAGATTTGCCTTGCCCTGAAGAAAAGAGGTCTTTGCGAGGAAGAAAACTTCCCTAAACTTGGACTCTGTTCAGTATTTAAAGAAGAGGGTTGGAGGGACTACTCTGACTCTGGGTACTTCGTCAAAATAATGATTGAAAATACATTTAGAAGGCTGTCAAACTTTTTCCTGAGCGTTCTTATTGCAGGGGAAACTATGGGCTGGAACAGCAAGATGGCCTCTCTGTACAAAGAGCTACTAGAAAGAACACTAGCCATATTCAAGGGAAAAGACGTGGTTAATAGCGAGGAAGCAAACAGGGTTCTACTGCACCTAACTCTTTTCCCAATACCAAACTTTAGAAAGGAACTGGAAGAAGAAGTAAAAGGGGAAGGAATGGACCCGAAAAAATACTACCTTGCCACCAGTTCAGGGAAATGGAAAGAGAGCATTGTTTCAGAGGATATAAGAAGGTACGACGACCTTCCCAGGGTTTTGTCGTCTATTTACTACGACTCCTCAGATATATCCGTACCCACAGACGGGCTGAGCTATGCATCTATGAGAGATGTAATAACAGAAGAGGGGGTAGGAATAGTAGGAACGCTGGGAATGGGAGAAGATGAGGATAGCACGGTGGCCTATCTCAGAACAGACGAGTATGTCCAAAGAACAATAAGAGCAGTTTTTGGAGAAAGGAGCCGATGGGTTTACGAACAGACAACTTTTATGAACAACACATACAACTTGCTCAAGCTGGGAGTGAGGTTGCCAAAAGTATCAGTAGAGAAAGCTATTAGTCTCCTTATAAGGACAAACCCGTGGCAGAAGATTGCAAAGCAAGAAGCACAGAAGGCAGGAATGCCTATGGAGAAAGAGGTAATAGTCAGAGTGGCCTTAGAAGAAGAAATGGAAGACACTTTCGTTGTAAAAACTACTCTATTTGATCCAGAAGAGGAAAAAGTGCTTAACATAAGAACTTCAATAAGGAAGGAGTGGCTTATGGAAAGACTGGAGAACTCTAAAGAGGGAATAGAGGGCTTGCTGGAAACTCTGGGAAAGTCGTTAGACGCAACAGCAGGGATAACCTTTTACGATGCTAAATCTTTTACTGGGGGAACAGAAAAGAACTTATCTGAAGTTTTTACAAATGCCTTTATATTTCCGGCCCAAATCAGGGATGGCACTGATGCTCTACTAGAGGCCGGGGTGGTCCTAATGCCGATAAGCCCAGACCCGAGAACGAGGATTTTTGGAGGGGTAATTTCTGTTGAAAGAAACAAGTTGGAAAAAGCTAAGGACTGGAAAACCTATTCTATAGACTTTGTGAGGAAGCTAGAAAAAAAGATTTCATCAGTTCTGGGAAAAGATTTCCATCTTCCTCCCCACGAACTCTACTCAAAGCACTCTATTTGGGCAGTAATGTCAATGATGGACTCAAGGGCCTGTCTGCACTCGAAGGAGGTGGAAGTTTTTGAAGAAGTAATTGAAGACATAAATAATCAAATTCTGAAAAGTCTGAACCTTAAAAACCCGTTTGGCGATGAATGGAAGGCGGTCCAATACTACCTCGCATTCCGCCTTGAGGAGGGAAAAAGCACGCTTCTACCTACCCTTGAGAAAATGCTGGCTGAGAGTATATCAGAGGCATATTTTGAGGATTCCTCAGAAATAAAAATGTCAATGCTGAAAGAAACACTATTTGTGGGAGGAAAAGAAAAGCTGAAAAACAACTTGTGGGTAGTGGTTGTGTTTGCAAAAAGAGCCTGGTGGGAGGGGATAAGAGTTATTTCAGTACCGCTGAGGGAGTTATTGGAAGACTAGCAGAGAGTGTGCTGAAGATAGAATGATGTAGATAGAGGTGATCTTATGCCAGAGTTCAAACCAACCGAATTCTACTCAGACCTCTCAAACACCCTCCCAGGCAATGTAGTGAACCTGGATGCGGTGAAGCAAGCCATCTTCAACCTGCTGAACACGGTGCCCGGAGAAAGGATTTTTGAGCCGGAAATAGGGGTAGAGATTGAGGACTTGCTTTTTGAGCCGAACGATCCGGCTTTTAGAGCATATGCGGCATCCATACTCAACGAACTCTTAAGGCAGGAGCCCAGGATTGAACAAAAGGACCTGGAGATAGAGGCGGTTCCGGACCAGTACACGAACTATATCAAGATGAATATAGTGGTAAAGAGAGTGAGCGGCCCAGGAACAGGTTCCGCCGAGATAAGTCCCATAGAGCTAGGGATAGAGTAAGGGTAAGACTTGTCAAAACGACCAGGGCGGGTTAGCATGGTAGGTGGTAGCAGGAGGTGATGGGAGTGGTTCACAGAGAAACGCCTCTACTGGGTAAGGAGGAAGCCGATCCCTGGTTCCAAAAGGGCTCCGAAGAAAGCAGGCTTGGTTTCGCCGTCGTGATCCGGTACAGCCTCCGTAGCCGGGAGATAAGGGACATCCTGTGGTTCACCCAGTACGAGAAGGAGGCCGTAAGTCTAGCCCAGGACCTCAAGGGTTCCATAAACGACTTTGCGCATTCTTTTTACAAGAGGTACCAGGAGTATCTGGAGGATGGGGGTGAAAGAGGGGAAGATGAGTCTAGGCTTGAGGCGGAAGTATTCTCAGAAACATTCCGTGAATTCATGGAATGGCTGAAGCCGCTCGTTACCGGAAAAGAAATGCTTTCCGTATACGAGTTCGTCCTTAAGGAGGCCACCTGGATAAGCCCGGACCAGGTCTGTGTCATGGACTTTGGCAGGGGAAGGTACGAGTGTGCCTGCCAAAGGCTGGGTATTAGAGAGTACCCCCACCCTGACTTCTGAAAAGTAAGAGGTTATCCGTCCGGCTCGACGTAGTGAAGCTGGTGGGTAAGCTCAATCCAAGAGGACACCGCCACTAGCTTTTTCTTATTTTCCATAAGTTTCTTAAAGTTTTCCCAAACCTCTTCAAAGGAAGCTCCCCGGTACGCCTTCATAATGAGAGGGGTGAATACCGAAGGCAACTCAGGATGGTATTTGCCGTAGGGCTGGCTCCAGGAAACGGCGGCCTGGTAAGCGTCTTTGGCCTCAACCTGTTTCTGAGAAAGGCCGAGGCCGAAGTCGTAAGCGAGGTAAATGTGGTTCAGCAGGGTTCTGTGGGCTCTGGAGAAGGCTTGTAGGCGAGGGTCATCTTTCAAGACCGCATAGACAAGGTCATCAACTTTGTCCTCAACAACCGATCTGACCAAAGTATCTCCGGGATTGGCAAACAAGAGAGAGGCTTTGAATGCCCAAGGAGTCTTAGCCTTCACAAAATCATCAAAAACGAACTCAGAGCCCTCCTGAGTAAACAAGGCAATGACATACCCCTCGCTTCTGTGAATGCTCTTAACTTGTTGTTTTATATCATTCCAAGAAGAGTAGTTTTCAAAAAGAGAGCTTACAGGTAGCCAGCGAGCTACCTCGGTAATACCATCGGACAAAAAGCTTGAGGGGACCGAAAGGGTTTTAACTTCAAAAGGAGGATCACTTTCACCCTCAATAACAGGAAAGAGGTAATCCCCAGTATCCGTCATTCGGGCGGCGAGAAGAACCAAAGAAGGTTTCTCGGGAAGCTCCAATACTGGATAAAGGGGGTGTATCACCTCCCAAAGGAGTGTAATACCCTGTGGGTATTCTTCTGAAACCTGGAGGACGAAACGCTCGTGCCTTTTGTCCCAAAGACCTTGGAGAACCGTCTGCACCAGGGGCGCTTTGAATGAGTGCCTGGATATAGTGTATACCTTTCCCCTGTAGACAAAAGTCTGTAGCAAGTACCCATCGTGCTTCTTGGAAACTAAGGACTTGCCGAAATCGTACTTAGAAACGTCTGGGGAGGCGGGCTCTCCAGGGTTGAAAAACTTGTGGAAAGGGAGGCTGACAACCCTACCGCTGGTCTGCTCGTAGACTATTCCCCGGAGGTTCCTGGACTCGGGTACCTGGGTCCAGAGTTGCTGGTCAGAAAAGAGGTAGTTAAACAGGACCAGGCCCTCTTCGCTGGTCCTAAAAGCTATAGCCTTTGCGTCCTTAGCAATATCAAAAGCCCTCTCAAGGGAAGGTATCGCCTGATAAACCCTAACCCTTTCTTCCATCGCTAAAGGACATGGTAAAGAAAGAGAAGAGGTCTGTCAAGACAAATCACGACTCGCCCTCAGGTTCGCCTCCGTGTCCTCCCTGGTAGGCCATGTCAGGAGAGGGGACGCCATCGGGCAGTTTAGGAGTTTCTATAGGAGTTGGCGGGGAAGTAGGAGCCCCCAGGTTGCCAATGTGGAAATGGGAATCGTACTTAGAAATATACTCATTCAGTTTTTGCACCACTTGATTTATGTTGTAAGCATCTCCAGGCGAACCTCCAGCAGGGTTTTCGGTGGCAACAGAAGTAAACAGCGGGCTACCAACCCACCTCTTAGCAACAATGTAGCCGTCAGCTATTATGTTCCCGGTGGTATGTAGATATTTTGCGTCTACATATAGTTTTCTGTTTGAAGGGTGGAGTATTTTTATATCCCCATGCTTATTTATGTGAATGATGAGCCCCGAGGTGTGGCGTAGCTCAATAAAGTCGTCCTTTTTGTCAACAATCCACCAGTTCTCATCATCGTCCATCCAACCGTACCTCTTCGGGTAGTTCTTGGTAAGCCTATTGGTTATCTTGTGGGGCTCGGACATGGCTCTGGAAATGTAGGCGGGGAAGTAAATATCCTCAAAAGGAAAGGTAAGGAGTACTTCGCTACCAATCTCCGGAACAGAAAACCATCCCCGGTCCTCATTTGTGTCAATGTAGGCATGCCACAGCGGTATAGCCCAGGGAAGCTTGTCATCGGGCACCCCGTCCCACACATAGCTCCTTATTTTCACCCTGCCAAGCTTGTCCGGGTCCTCGTTGATTACCACAATACCCGGAAAAAAGCCCTGGTTCACTCTTCTATGGGGTATCCACTCAACTTTGTTAAACAACATAGCCTCACCTTATTTTACTCAGAAACACGCTACTTGTCCCTATTGGCTACTATCTCCCTAGCCTTTTTTATGTCCTTGATCTCACTCTTGTCCTTGACCGTGCGCAAATCTGTGCCTATGTAACGCATTATGGAAATGGCTTTCCACCTTCCACTTTTAGTTCTGCATATGAGGATACGGCGGTCTGGTTTGGGGGTAATAGTACGATAAAGCTCACACCCCCGTCTGCTAGCCAGCTTTTGACGGACATACTCCCCAGACTTCAAGTAGATGTAGGAGTCATCGTCAAGCCAGAGCTTGGTACCAGAAGCCTTAGAACTCCTATCTTTCTTGGCCTTCTTAGGCATAGTGTCAGAGAAATCTAACTACTAGGGCATGTAGTACGAAAGGGGAACGGCGAAGGTTGCTTTGTAAACAAGGTTCCCTGGAGCAGGGGCGCTTATGGAAAGTTTGAACCCAGTTACGGAAAGCTCAATGTTTCCCCCCGAAGCAAACATGTCAGAGGACACCTCGTAGGAACCTCCCAGATCACGGACTACGGGAAGGATGTCATGCTCATAAAGCCTGATAGAAGGCTGAACTCCGTTGGTCTGAAGAAAGTCAAAAAATACGATAAAAGAGGAAAGTGAGGCCCCAGTAGGCAAGGTAACACTCACCCTACCCAGAAACACAGGGCGGCCCCTGTCCTCAAGAACCAACTCCACCTCGCTTGGGTTGGAGCCTCCCACGGGGATAGTGCCCGATTTTTGCCTAGGAACGTAAAGACCAATCAAGTTTGAGTAAGCATTGACCACAGACATGCAACCTCCTTACTAGAAACATAGTACCACTTACTTATCATCAACGCCCTCTAAAAACTCCCCAAGAAGGTCATTGGCAAGGCGCTCGCCAAGTTGACGAACCCTCTCTAGGTGGGTTTCTTTCTCATTTATCTCCTTAGGCACGAGTCTGGCAAAAGGAGCAAGGAACTCAACTAGTCCGGCATCCCCCTCAGAAAGGGCCAGCCTGTATATACGATATATGTTAGCTCCAACTTTGCGCTCTAGTTCTACAGAGGCTAGGAGAGTATCTGCCAGAGTAAGTTCTTCGGTAGAAGAAAGGGAAAAGGAAACATCGGGCTTGGCGCAATGGCCCACATCGCCCAGGTACTTAAGCATTTCCCTAGCGTGATCCAACTCCTCTTTAGACCACTCAACAAAAAGGTCCCCATAAGCATCTAGGTTTCTCTTGTAGCAAACATGGGCAAAGTATAGATAGGTGTTTGAGGCTATTACTTCAAGCTGGACATGCTCAGAGAGGGCTTCAAGGGCATTAGCGGAATATCCTTCAAAAGTTTTCATTCTTTGAGAAACAGATACCTAAGATAATGACCATGAGGAAGACCTCATGGTCATTATACTACCGGGGAAAGTCCTCTTGTAATCTCACACAGAGGCTAAGAAGAACCTAAGCTCAGACCTGTGCCCCTTTGGAGGAACAAAGAGATTGTAGTAAGCCCTCACAAAATCCTTATTAATCCCGATCAGGCCAGGGACGAAATAGAAAGTCCCTCCTACCGTGAAAAAGTAGGGAGCGCTCCAGTAGTCTTCCTGCTCCTCTTTCTCAACATCCTTGCTCCTGGAGATAAACTGGTGCCCAAACCCCTGGAAGTTAGTAATGACAGGAGGAATCTGAAGCAAGAAGGAGCTAGCTCCCCAGTCCGAATCTTGAGGTATCACAGCGTCGAGGAAGCTTTGGACGTTAGGGGAAATAAACCCCTCGTCAGCAAACTTAAAGAGCCCCGTAGCAACTTTGACGGCCACCTCGGGAGAAAAGACGGGAGAGGGCATGGGGCTTTCTCTGGTGTAGTGAGAGAACAACCCATAAACCCTCAGAGAAGGGACAAACTCCCATGGGTACGGGCTCTCTTGATCTCCAGCCTCGTCATCTTGAAACTCTGCCGCCCTGATCATCATGTCGTTTGTTAGGTGAAGGAGGACGTAGGCTATAGCGGGAAGCACAGTAGCCAAGTAGTAGACGGCTGGCTTGGAGGCCGTAAGGACAGACTTGGGAACAATGGAGTAGTCGTATAGAGCCTGTTCGAGGTCTATTTCCTCAACGTTGACCAAGTCGTAACGGCAATGCCACAGCGAATTTGTTAGGCGACTGTACGGGCTAATCTGCTTGTCTGTTTCTGAGGCAACAAGTTGTTTTACGTAGGAATTAATGACCTCGTAGTAGATTCCCATTATTCCTGAATCGGGATCAAGGCTTAGCCATATTGAAACATAGGGGTAAGGCACGCCAAAAGCTTCTATTTCCCTAACCTCATAGTCTAAGTTCAGGCCAAACGAGCGTGAGAGGGACAGGGCCTTCTCTATCTCTCGTGTGGCGGTGCGAACAAAAGCATCGTCCTTCGATGTGCGGAAGGGAGGGGCCTCAATATTCCCACGGTTTACCTCTACATGGGTTGCGCTAGCGAAGAACGGACGGCCCTGGCGTGGTGGATTGATGCGGCCCAGCCTCTCCAAGGTCAGATTAAAAAAGGTTTCTCTGGAATCGTTCTTCCTGTACTCTTCTTCTAGAACCTTGACTTCCTCTCTGGGCTCAACAGGTAAGTAGAAGATATTAGGATTGACAAAAACGCCGTGGGGAGGACTGGCTAGACCAAGCTTTTCCCCAAGGCCAAGAGCCTCAAGGTGGCTCTTCCTAGGAAGCACGGGACTGGCAAAGGAGGTGTAGTATATTCTGCTAAGAGGACTCAAGTTAAAGTAGGCTTTGGAAAGAGAGATTGCCATTGCCGAAACTCTGCCCAGGTAGAAGTAGTAGTCACTCTCCTGGAAGGCAGAGGCATACACTTTGCTAACGAGCTGGCCTACTGAAACACCGAACTTAAGGAGCTTGGCCTCAAGCTCCTCAGGGTTCTCAGGGAAAACGGCACGAATCAGCCTGTCAAAGTTTTTCGGGTTCAGGTAAACAGAGGGGATTTTGAGGACAAAGTAGGTAGCCTGTGTGTAGGGGAAGGTCCTGTCTCCGGTGATGGTATAAGTGGTTTCCTTAGCAATGTCTCCGAAAGCCATTGCAACAGGAGACAGGAGGGAGGAAAGGAGCCTCAGAGAGAAGAATGTTTCTCTGGTAACGTCCCCGTATTTTAGAGTTAGCTTGCTCTCTGATACGGGGTGTATATATTCCTGACCATCAGCCCGGCGACCAGTAATGTGAACGTTGTAAACATACTCCAATGTGCGCCCCTTTAGGGCCTCCTCTAGCCTCCCCACGGCATCAACAAAACTCACGAGCTTGTCCAAACTCTCAGTAAAAAACCCATCTGGTGCGTTCCGAAGGATCAGGTCGTCAAGCTCACGGATGCCAGTAACCCCAAGGGGTTTGGAGGGTCCTTCCTCTTTGCCGTAGTCCCCCTGATGCCCACCGTCCTTCCAAATCCCCACCAAGGAGTAGTCTGACCTATATCTATTAGGCATGGGAGAAGAGGGTTGCAAGAGGGTGGGTTCCGTGTGAAAAAAGGCAAAATTGTTCTCAGACCTGAGAACAAGATAGGTGTGACTGGGTATAGAATCTACTATCTCGTCAGCTTCCCAGAACAGGTTGGTGTCCTCAATGGTAACATAATTCCCCCTTGCCAGAGACTTTGGGTTGGGCCGCTCTGGTAAGGAGAGGTATACAACGGTTAGGTAAGGTGCCAAAAGGGAAAGTACGGAAGTTTCATTATTTTCATCATGACGGGGAGCCTCCTGATCCCGGTTGTCCAGGCTGATAAGCTCCAAGTGATGTTGAAGCTCTGGGAACAGCCGAGCTTTGGGGAAAAGAGTAGAGATTTCGTCGTAAGAAAGCGAGTAAACCCCCTCTAAGACAAACGGGTTCCCGGCAAACTCTTCGGCAAGGCTCTTCAAATCCTTGTCCGATCCTTCCAATATCTTCCTGTAAACGTCTACCGCACTCTCGACCTGGTGATTGGTGACCTGTTGGCCCATGGTTTCACCCAAACCAAGAGTAAAACAAGAGGTGCCCACTTGTCAATACCCAGGTTCAGTTGAGGCCAAAGAGAAAAGTGGCGTTTGAAACGCCACCTTTCCGTCAGGCGAACTAGACGTCAGTTAACCAACTCCTCGTAGTAAAGTCCTTTTCCGGACACGAGGTGACTAAAGGCCCTCATCGTGGCCCAGTCGTAGTAAGCACCGGGGTCTACGGGAACAATCTCATCCTGCTTGCAAGAAGCTAACCTGATACCGGAATTCGGGTCATAATGACCCAAAAGGACGCCGATGAAGCCAAGAGTAGACCTCAGCAAGGATAGGGGGTCAGAGTCGTCAACGAAAGCCACTACGTAGTACACCTCTCCACTCTCATCGGTAGTTACTGAAAGAATGCTACCAAACGTTCCCTCAGGAACGCTGAAGTCGGGGTGGTCGTAGGAGGGAACCTCCTTCGAGGTAACCACGGAGACGAGGGGAGCGAAGAAAGGCTCTGACAGGATGCTGTCAGGAACCTGCCCGTACACCACCCTAGCGATTCCGGGATTGGCCTCCACATTAAGCTCCTGTAAAACCATGTTCTTATTCATCCTTCCTCACCTCCTCTTACACTTCTACCTTATCACAAGAGCCTTGACTTGTCAATACCTTTCCCCATCTGATCCCCGTAGAACAACAAAAGAACCCACCAGGATTAGAACCTGGTGGGTACAAAACGATCGTCTTTACCCGAGAAAAGCGATCACCTCAGAGGGAGCCTGGTCCAGAAGGTGAACCAGCTGGCGGCGGTACTTCTTCACAAGGCGGAGCCCAAGGACAACCTGGCGATCCGTAAGGTAATCCCTGGAGGCAAGCTGGTGGCCCAAGTGGGTGTCGTAGCGGTTGAATCCCACATCGTTACGGACACGAGCCCGGTCCACATCCGTCTGGGCAAGGTACCTGAGGGCGGTAAGGACGAAAAACTTGGCTTGATCAGAAAGCTGAGGGACCTCCTCTTCCCTGCTGGGGGCACGGACCATGTCCTCCTCTTCCACCAGGGACATAAGCCCCCCAGCGTCCTCGCTATCGGTCCTCCAGCCTCCGTCCACGGCTTTTGCGATCACCTCCATTTTCTGGGCAACTTTGTGGGCCATGACCGCATCCAAAGACCCGTCAAACACGAGGTACTGGATGAGTACGCCCCGAGTCTGGCCGATCCGGTGAATCCGATCCTCAGCCTGCAAGAGCTTCCCCGGACGCCAGTCAAGCTCAACAAAGACGGCCACGTCAGCGGCAGTGAGGGTGATACCTTCAGCGGCGGCGGTAATGCCACCGATGAAGACCCTCACGCTCGGGTCCTCCTGGAACCTCCGGACCGCCTCTGCACGGGATTCGGCGCTGGTTCCCCCAAGGACCATTACTGGATTGAAATCGGTCAGACCGGACCTGAGGGCTTCGGCAACGTCCCGGTGATGGACCCATACCACCACCTTATCCCTGGACTCAAGGACGTCCCTAATATGCTCCACGGAGGCGTCCACCTTGGCTAGGGCCAGCTCGTGGCGAAGTTTGGAAATTTCGCTAAACCCAGCAAGGATCACCCGATTCAGATTAGCCAGGGCTTGAGAGAAAGCCTCATCCGATTCGGCCCTAGCCACCTCAAGGGCGGCACGGGCCTTGTAAATCTCATCCTGAAGCTGGTTCCAAACCTCCTGCTCCCTACGGATGAGATCGGAGGCCCCGTTAGCAGGAAGCTCAAGCACCTGACGGATTTTTTCTGGGAGTTCTTTGAGAACTTCCCCTTTGGTCCTCCTAAGCATCACCGTTGCCTTAAGGCGGCGGTTGAGATCGTCAAGGTTCGTGGCCCCGGAGAAATCCCAACCCCACCCGTTGTGGTAAGCTCCACAATACTTCTTAGCATAGGCCCAGAAATTGCCCCACTTATCCGGCTCAAGCCAGGCAAGAATAGGCCAAGCCTCCACAGGGCGGTTGACGATAGGGGTTCCGGTTAAGGCAACTCGCTTCCTGGCCCTGATGGGAGGCTCGCCTTTACCTATGGATTCGCCAAGGAGGGCCTTAGTCCTCTTAGCCTTGGGGTTTTTAAGGTAGTGGGACTCGTCAAGCACCAGGAGGTCCCACTCGTGCTTGGAAAGCTCAGAGGACCAGGAGGAAACGATGTCGTAGTTGATGATATAGAGATCGTTGCCGTCGAAAGCGAGAGGTTCCGGGCTTTTACCGGAGAGGTACCTCACAGAAAACTCCCTAGTGAGCCAGCGCTTGGCCTCCCTGACCCAGTTAAGCTTCACCGAAGCCGGGCAGACCACCAGGACACGGCGGATGCTCTCGTCAGAGTTTATGGCGGCAAGAACCTGGGCGGTCTTACCCAAACCCATGTCATCAGCGAGGAGAACGCTCCTCTTGCTAAGGATAAACTTGGCCCCCTCCTCCTGGTAGGGAAACAGGCTGAGGCCGTTGGGAACGACGACGGAAATATCGGGTACAGGAGGGTTGATGGCCGCTTCGATTTGTCTTCTAGCTTTATCGTCAGCGTACTTGAGCAGAAGGGAGGCAATGTAGGGGTCACTCGTATACCAGACCTTCCCCACCGGGTCCCATCGGAACCCGGCCCTCTTGGGGATGTCCTTTTCCTCAAACCTTCCGTACCATACAAACTTGTTGTTGCCCTCTAATGTCATCCTTCCCATGTGGTTCACCTCCTCCCACCTACTATCAAAATAGCACGGAAGGTTTGACTTGTCAATACCTCTTAGTCATTTACACCGCCAGACGAAGCTTTACTACCTTCCTCAGAGGAAGGTTTTTTCCTTTTTCCTCTTTTGCCACCCGATCCGTCCCAATATTCCCCAAAAATACGCAACTTATCCTCTATCGGAGTTTTCGGGTCTACCATCTTCAAATATGTTTCCATAACAGCCTTACGACCTCCTTTAGCCAGCAATCTCCTGAAGGCAACCATGTCTATTCCCAAAAGCTTGCTCAGGCTCCCCTTCCATGTCCTAGGTTCGGTAAAAACGAAAGGCAACTCCGAATATTCCACCTTGAGGTACCTTGTGTCTATCTCTGATACATCAGAAATAGCCCCCAGGTCCATAAGATAGGAACCGAGGGTTTCCAGAGCCTCCTCAACCGTTGGAAAAGAAGAGGTGACAACTTCTTCGGGAAGGGAGGAGTCAGAGCCTTTGGTAGCTTTTCCCAAAAGGTAGCGCACGGTGTAGGCCATAAGACCATTTTAGCCAACACTGGGGGCGGCCCTCGAATCGTTCCTTACGACCTACCGCCGTAGATTGCTTCCCAAAAGCCAAGGATGAGGTCCGAAGGAGCGTTGGAGAACACCTCTGCTACAAACTCCACAAAAAGCACCTCAGAAAACTGGTTCTTCCCCAAAACCCTAGCAACCCTGGTCCTGGCCTGGTCAAACATCTGTTTGACAGACATAGGGACACGGATTGAAGAAAAGGGCTCAGCGAGGCTCTTCTCAAAAAACTCTGTGTCAGGCTTCACCCCAAAAGCGTTCTCTTGTATGTACTCAGAAAAATCCTCATTTCTCATCTGCACGGCCAGCTGTAGAAGTCTCTCTGCCTCGTCCTTGCTATCCAAAGGAAGGCGAGAAACCAGCTTGGCCTTGCTTATACCAGCTTGAGATACCAGATCAAGGTCAATGTCTTTACTAACTGCCCAGAGATAGACTTTTCTGATAGTACCCCAATAGGTCTTTGAAGGGGGAGAAACACCCTCCTCCTCAAGGAGACGGCGAACGGTGTCATAAGAGTATCCCAACCTCTCTGCTTCAGCCACAAGCTCCATCCAGGCTTTCCTAGACTCTTTTAGCTTCTTGGCGATTTCCTTAATGGCGCTCATACACAGGGATATTACGACAGGGTGTACGGACTTGTCAATGGGTTACAGGAGGTGGTGTATTTGGTATCCTCATATCAGGTATGGCAGAGAAAAAGGAGTTTAAGGAGCGGGGAAACGGCATAAGGCTGATCTATGAGCCCAGCTTCCAGGTGGTAGACTTGGAAGCATGGTCCAAAGACAGGTTCTCTATGAGGCCATACTTTCCCTCACCCTTCGGCTTCCCTGACCTGAACTACTCAGACTTCGTCCGGAGGCTGAGAGGGTTGCCAATAGACCACTCCCATATCGTTGAGGACAGTTACAGGCCGGACCTGGTTTCGTGGAGGGAGTTTGGGACTACTAAGCTGTGGTGGATGATACTGGCTTACAACGGAGTTTCTATATCGGACCTGAAGAGAGGAACCAAGTTGTCCATATTCCGCATGGGGGACCTTGAGGCCCTGCTCTACGACCTTATGCAAGAGGCCAATCTTAGGGCTCAATAGTCCTGTTCCTTGCTGAGGGGTCTGCTAGCTCAGTAACAGTCTTACCCCTCAAAGCTTCCACGGCCATAGTTATATGCTTACAAGCCCTCACCCTTAGCTGGGGGTTGGTTATCTTCGGATACTCGTAGAAGGCCCGGCCAAGGGCGGCTTTTCTGGCTATGAGCAGACCCTTGACCCTCAAGGCATAAGCGAGGCGGTACTTAAAGTCCTCACACGAACAATAAACCAAAGCACCTGGGGATTTGAGCATGGAGTCAAAGTTATTGCTTCTGTCTAAAGGCATGTCCAGAATCACCGTGTAAATAGCCTTGGTATCATTTTTAGGGTCGTGCTTATGGAACTCCATCTCTGTCCTTACTCTGGCCCTCATATCCTTCATAAAAACCCTTATCTTTGTGGATTTATGCACCTTACGGTAAAGCTTGCGGTTCAGCCTGTGGGAGAGAACCTTAAGGTGCAGGTCCCGCAAACGAACCAGGGTGTAGTTGGAAAGTGATCCTGTTCTCCTGTAGCTGTAGGCGGGCATAAATCACCTGTGAACTAATCTCTACTTGCCCCTAGAGCGGGCCTTCATAGCTGACCTTAGAACGGCTGAGGCATAAAAACTGGGGTACTCCTGCTCAGAGGGTCCAGCTACCAGGAAGAAGGGAAGCTCGGAGCCAGCATAAAGGATTGTCTTTCGGGAAAGGCTTATTAGAGCAATGACATTGCCGTCGTCATCAGTCACGGCTACATAATCTGAGTCCACAGGTATACCAACTCCTGTATCTCTAGCCATAATAAAAGTATACATCAGAGAGTAAATAGGGACTTTACCTCGTCAGCAGTATAAAGCCTCCAAGAACGAAGGTTGAGGCTCACTCTGGCTACCATGGGCACAGACTTTTCCGATCTGGGGAAAGGGTGTACAGCCTGCCGTGAGAAACCGAAGTTAGCTGAGGTTATCAGCAGTCCTGGGGCCAAAAGCCACTGACCGATAGCTAGATTCCATGTTCCCCTAGGATGCACCCGGAGGCCGCCTACGCTAGTGGGGTCGTACTCGTTAGGAGCAACCACTAAAAAGCTGGAAGAACTCATATCAGGGACTACCGAGGAAACAATGGTCTCTATGTTGCTCTTGTATCTCTGGTAAGAGTCAAGGTCTATAATCGGATAGAGCAGATCAAGCTGTATTTCAAAATGACTATACCCAGTCCAGTACATGATTGAGGAGTAAAAAGTGACGATAGCGTACTGGTGTTCCCACCCAGGAAGAAGGCTCTGAAGAGCGCCCCCAAGAACGTTTACTTGCTGTGTGTCAAAAATCTGGGATAAGGAGCCGTAGTAGGAATCAAAGCGAAGCGATATATCATCCATAACAAAGCCTTTTATTTCCTTACCCCCACCGTTAAGCCTGAGAACTATCTTATAATGTGGGTTCTCCAGCTCTGAGAATATATCCTGGAGGATAGTGTCAGCCATACCAATAACAATGATACAA
>CAYRKT010000003.1:0-57517 GCA_964425005.1 uncultured Synergistia bacterium | reverse complement strand
CAAATGCGGCTTCTTCCTCTCGAACTTCTCCTTCGCCATATCCTATACCTCCCCGAGCATGGCTTTGTTAGGACAGCAAGCCCACCCAAGTATAACACCTAAACCCATAAAAGAGAAACTTGCAGGTTCACTGCAAGTCTCCCAAGGCTCGTGATATAAAAAGTGGAGCCGACGGCCGGAATCGAACCGGCGACCTTATCCTTACCATGGACACGCTCTACCTACTGAGCTACGTCGGCCCACACCTCTATCCTCTGGTGGGGGGAGTAGGATTTGAACCTACGAAGGCTCCCGCCGGCAGATTTACAGTCTGCTGCCTTTGACCGCTTGGCTATCCCCCCACTGGAAGCCCACCCTGATGGAGCCGGCGATCCGACTCGAACGGACGACCCGGGGATTACAAATCCCCCGCTCTACCTGCTGAGCTACGCCGGCCACGATGTGTATTATATCTGGCCCCAGCTTTTTGTCAATCTTCCAGGCCGAAGAGCGGCCATCAGCGCTTGGCCAGGAGCTTCTCGACCAGCTGCAGCAGCACATCCCTTGTGTCGAAGCCGTAGCGCCCCTGGGCGAAGGCCGCCACCCTGATGTATATCTTGTGATTATCGGTCAGAAGGAAGGCCTCGTGCCCCAACTCGCCGTCCTTCGGATCGGGCGAGGAGAAGCGAAGTACCCTGCTCCAGGCCAGCCCGGCCAGAGGCAGGGCCCCCTCGTCGACCTTGCCCGCCGCCAGCGACGGAAGGGAGCTTCCCAGCACCACCAGCTGGTCCAGGGAGTAGGGTTTGCCCTTGTCGGGCCCTGCCGCTATGACCCCCGTCATCACCCTGTTCTCGACCATCACCCCCACGCTGAGGTAGGGCCCCCTGTACAGGCCCATAGGAGCGCCTGAGCTGTCGTAGACCGAGGGATAGCCGTCCTCCTTCCTCTTCTTCTCCACGAACCCCTCCCTTATCAGGTTGAAGCTCTGTCTCAATATCCCGGTGGAGGGATCCTCCTCGGGTTTGAGGCCGTCCCTCCCTGGGGGCCAGAAGGTGGTCTCGCTGAGCCTCCAGCCCTTGAGGGAGTTCAGATCCTCCCTGCTGAATAGCGGCATCCCAGAGCGAGCCCCCGCCCTCCTCTTGACCTCGGCGAGTTCCCTCGCCACCTTCTTCCACACCAGATCCCTGGTGGCCTCCAGGTCCCTCCTGGCCAGATCCTGCTGGTACTTGACCTCCAGCCTGTTCATCCAGAAGTCGTCCACTATCTTGGACACCTTGCCCTCTGCCACGTATTCCTTGTTCCAGCCCCTGGCCTTTATGTACCTCTCTATCATGCTGGGCTTCACCACGTAGTAGCCGGAGAAACCCGCGGTGGACATGGCCTCGAAGGCCTCGCTGGGGTTCGCGTGGCCTTCCCTGTGGCTGGCATATACCCTGTACATCCTCTCCTCGAAGGCCGGGACCACCATGTAGTCCCTTATAAGCTCCAGAGCAGAGTAATAAGCCTTGCAGGCGGCCACGAAGACCGTCCAGGAGGACGGAAGGTAGGTCTTCATCAGGTCTTCCGCCGTCTTCCCCAACCGCCACCTGACGAAATCAGCCAGAGCCTCCGTGTCCTTGGCGTCCACCAGCATGTCGGCGATCTTTATGACGGTGACCGCATCGGACAGGCGCTCGAAGAGCTTGGGCGACTCCCTGAAGACCGCCTCCAGAGCGTCCTTGGTGCAGTCCGTGACCCTCCCGACCTCCTCCACCACCTCCATCGCGGAGGCCTTGACGTCGAACAGGTCAGCCCTCGCAGGTCCTCCCGAGGCTAAGAAGCCCAGGAGAAACGCCACCGCCGCAATTCCAGACCTCCATAACGACAACGCCACCACCCCCAATCCCAGACATCTTCACGGCAAGGAGAAGATCCACCCCTCGTCCGAGTACTTACAGTATAGCTCTTTCGCCCGCTCCCTCTCCGGGTCCGAGAGGGAACCGCGCTCGAAAGGAAAACCGAAGAAGGCCGAGAAGGCCGACGAGAAGGCCTCCACCACCTCCTCCAGGGGCAGGACCCTGCCCAGGCACTCCTCCAGCGAGGTCACCCGAAGCTTCGGGTCCTTGAGCCCATGCCTCTCGCTCTTCTCCTGGGGGACCCTGAGGGGCTCGAACATCCTCTCCCTGTCCACCTTGAGGAGTATGGTGCCGTGGTAGAGCAAAACGCCCCTCCTCACGCTCTGGGCGTTTCCCGATATCTTCTTGCCCCCAACCACCACGTCGTTGGTGCCGCTGAAGGAGGCCGCCACCCCAAGCCTGGCAAAGCCCTCCACCAGGATCCCCACCATCAGGGGATGGATGGCCAAATCGTCATCGGGCAAGGGGGGCATGCCCCTGGGGACCACCAGCGAGTAGTTGAGCTCCCCCTCTGGATCCTTGAAGACCGCCCCCCCGCCGCTCATCCGCCTGCAGATCTGGATGCCCTTCTCCCTGCAGAGCTCCACGTCCACCACCTCGTGGACCCTCTGCTGGGCCCCTATCACCACCGCCGGCACCGACCAGCGGAAGAAGCGAAGCGTGGGCGGAGAAAGCCCCATGGAAACGTGCTCCATGACGCTTTCCTCCACCGCCATGTTCGCGAACGAGTCGGCCGGCTCGCTCACCACGAGCCTCCAGGAGGACCACACAGCCACCTAGACCACCCTCCCCAGCCGAAACAGCAGATCGCCCATCGACTCGGAGACCGTCGGGTGGGGGAAGAAGAGGGACCTCCTCAGCTCGTCCAACCCCACCCCAGCCCTGATCCATCCGGAGACGAAGCCTATCATCTCGGAGGCGAAGGGGGCCAGCAGGGAGGCCCCCAGGATCCTGCCCCCGTCCCGGGACAGGACCAGCTTTAAGAGGCCGCTCTCTCCCTCCGCCACGGCCCTCCCGTTGGAGGAGAGGGATAGGACCTCGACCCTATGGGGTATGCCCCTTCTCTCCAGCTCCTCCCCGGTGAGGCCACACGAGGCGAGCTCCGGGAAGGTGTAGACGCACCTTGGGACGAGCCTCAGGTCCAGGTCCACCTCCTCCCCCAGGACGTCGGCGGCGGCTATGAGGCTTCCCCTCATGGCCGCGTGGGCCAACATGGGCTGACCTGTAACGTCTCCCACCGCGTAGTGTCCGGGGACGTTAGTCCTCATCCGGCCGTCCACCGCGAGCGCACCCCCGCAGGTCCCAAGGCCGACCTTCCCCACCTCTATGCCGTCCAGACAGGGCTTCCTGCCGATCAGCACCACCAGCTTATCCCCCGGCACCTCGACGCTCTCGCCCCCGGGGCCCACGCCGCGAAGCTTAGTCCCGTCCCAGGAGGAGGCCTTCGTCCGAAGGTAGAACCTGACCCCGAGACCCCTCTCCATCTCGGCCCTCAGGGCCCCGGCGAGATCCCTGTCCTCCCCCGGCAGGACCTCGTCGGCTATCTCCACCACGGAGACCTCAGATCCCATGGCCGAGAGGAAGGCGGCCATCTCGAGCCCCTGCACCCCTCCCCCGAGCACTACGCAGCGCCCTGGTAGCTCCTCGGCGGACAGGACCTCCCTGGAGCCCCAGACCCCCTGGGCCCCAGGGGCTATCTCCAGCGGGGGCGGAGCCGGCCTGGAGCCAGTGGCCACCACGACGAAGGAGGCCCTCACCCGACCGCCCTCGTGCTCCACGACCCCGGGCTGGACCAACCTGGCCTCCCCCCTTATCAGCTCCACGCCCGATGCCGAGAGGAGGGATTCCAGATCCGACCTCAAGGCGGAGATCGCGCGGTCCTTGTGCTCCATGACCTTCTTCAGCTCCAGCGACAAAACCCTGGCTCCTGGCGACAGGCGCGCGAGCTTAAAGGCCGCGTGGGCCAGGGAGAGCAGTGCCTTGGTGGGAATGCAACCCCAGTTGAGGCAGGTCCCGCCTATCTGCTCCCGCTCGAAGAGGACCACCCTCTTGCCCCTGGAGGCCAGCCTCAGGGCGGCCGGGAAGCCCCCGCTCCCGCCGCCGATTATCGCCACGTCGAAGCTCCTCAAACCCATCACCTCACAGCATCGTCCAGGGGTTCTCCAGGAAGGACCTTAAATCCGCCAGGAAGGAGGCCACCTTCGCCCCGTCCACCACCCTGTGGTCGGCGCCGACGCCCAGGGTCAACCTGGGCCAGGACCTGAGCTCCCCGCCCTCGACCCGCACGGCCTCCTCCACGGCTCCCACGGACAATATGGCCACCTGCGGGGGATTTATTATCGCCGTGAAGAAGCTCACCCCGAACATGCCCAGGTTGGAGACGGTGAAGGTCCCCCCCTCCAGGTCGTCGGGGGAAAGCCCACCCGACCTGGATAGCTCCACCAGGGACCTGATCCTGGAGGACAGCTCCATCAGCGTCATCCTGTTCGCCCCCTTCACCACGGGCACCAGGAGCCCACCCTCGACGTCGACCGCCACGCCCAGGTTTACCTCCTCGACGACCCTGTAACTTCCCCCCTCCACCACCGCGTTTAGCTCTGGGTGAAGCCTCAAGGCCTTCACCGCGGCGAAGGCCACCAGGTCGGTGATCGTGACCTTCCCCCCCGCCCTGGCGGAGTTGAGCTTATCCCTCACCCGAAGGGACTCGGACATGTCCACCTGGGCGAAGAGGTATATGTGGGGAGCTCTCCAGCTCTGGGAGGTCCTCCTGGCTATGACCCCCCTCACGCCGGAGAGGTTCGAGATCGAGGCCTCCGCGAGGGCCACCTCCGCCGCCGAGGAGGGCCTGGTCCCTTCCGCCGCGGGCTCCTTGGGGGGCTGAACCCTCTCGGCCGACTCCCTCGAGGAGGCCCAAGCCCTGAGCACGTCCCTCTCGATCACCCTGCCCCCCGGGCCGCTTCCCCTAACCGTCCTCAGGTCCACCCTGAGCTCCCTGGCCGCTCTCCTGGCCCTGGGGGAGGCGAAAACCCTATCCCCCTCCCTCGGGGCCCGTTCCGCCGCGGCGGTCGAAGCGACGGGGGCTTCGACGACTACCGCCTCTACCCCGCGGGGCGCGCCGCCCGAGGGGGACTCCTTCGGCTCGACCTCCCCCTCCTCGAGGATCACCCCTATCCTGTGACCCACGGGGACCTCCGAGCCGGCGGGCAACAGTATCCTGAGCCTACCCCTGGCGGGCGACTCTATGACCTTGGTGATCTTCTCGGTCTCCACCTCGAAGAGGTCCTGGCCCTTCTCCACCAGCTGGCCGTCCTCGACGAGCCAGCGCGTTATCCTCCCTTTGACCATGCTGAGCCCCAGCTTGGGCATCACCACCTCTACCAAAGAAGACACCCCCTTAACAGATCACATTAGCCCGAGACGAGAGGGCAAGACGGTGGAGATGCTCGGAAAGAGGATGCATATGAGCAAGGCCACCACCGAGGCCGCTATGAGGGGAAGAGCGGCCACGGATATCCTCTCTATGGAGACGCCGCTTATGTTGGACCCCACGTAGAGGTTCACCGCCACCGGCGGCGTCACCTGTCCTATGGCCAAGTTTATGGTCATGATCACGCCAAACCACACGGGATCCCAACCAAAATAGCGCATTATAGGCATGAATATGGGCAAGAAGACGTAGTATATGGACACGGCATCCAGCACCATCCCCGCCAGCAGGAGCACCACGTTGACCAGGAGCATTATGGCCACCGGGTCCCTGGATATGGAGAGCACGAAGGTCGAGGCCTTGTCCATCAGCCCCACGGTCGAACCCACCCAGGAGAAGAGGCCTGCGCAGGCGACCACCAGCATGACCACGGCGGTGGAGATGGTGGTGGAGACCAGTATCTCGTGGAGATCTCGAAGGCTCAGCGTCCTGTAGACGAAGAAGCCCACGAAGAGGCCGTAGAAGACCGCCACTGCGGCGGCCTCGGTGGGGGTGAAGACGCCCCCGTAGATGCCCCCCAGGATTATCGCAGGGGCTAAAAGCCCCCAGAAGGCCCTCCTGAAGGCCGACCACTTCTCGCTCAGGGAGTAGCTCTTAGACCCCCTGTATCCCCTCCTTCGGCTCACCAGGAAGACCGCCACGGCGAGGCAAAAGGCCATGACCAAACCAGGCAGCACTCCAGCGGCGAAGAGCGCACCTATGGAGGTCTCGGTTATGACCCCGTAGACTATGAAGGCTATGCTGGGCGGTATTATGATGGCGAGACCGGAGGAGACCGAAACCGTTGCGGCCGCGAAGGCCTTATCGTAGCCAGCCTGGGCCATGCCGGGTATGAGTATGAGCCCCAGGGCCGCCACGGTGGCCGGACCGGAGCCGCTCACGGCCCCCCAGAAGGTGGCCACCAGCACAGTGGCCACCGCCAACCCTCCGGGCATCTCCCCCACCAGAGCCTCCACCAGGTCTATGATACGCCTGGCTATGCCGGCCCTCTCCATGATCACCCCCGCCATGATGAAGAAGGGGATGGCCAGGAGGGGGAACTTGGCCACGTTGGCGTAGAAGTTATAGGAGATCATCGGAAGGCCCATGTCCCACAGCCAGCACGCGGCGATGGAGGCCACGCCCAGCGCCATCCCTATGGGAGCCCCCATCAGAAGAGGCAGGACGAAGAGGACCAGGGACCACCACGCAGGATCTCCCGGCAAAGTCGGCAACCCCATCACCCCCCTAGAGCCTTCCCCTGGAGAGGAAGCGGCCTATCACCCTGAGGAGGACCAGGACCGACAGCAGGGGCATGCTTATGGTGTAGTACCAGACCGGTATGTCCAGCGACTCGGTGGTTACACCCAGGGCGATCTCGTCGACGACCTCCAGGTAGCCCAGATAGCCCAGGACCACGAAGAAGATCACGGTCAGGGCGAACCCCACGGCGTGGAAAAGGCCCTTGAGGGGCCCAGGCATGAGGTCCACCAGAAAGCTCATGTTCAGGTGGCTTCCCCTCCTGAAGGCTATGGACGTACCCAGCAGGACCAGCCAGACGAAGAGGTTGACCTCCAGCTCCTCGGTGAAGGCCAGGGGAAGCTTTATAAAGTAGCGGGTGACCACGTTCGCGAAGGCGACCGTGACCATCACCATCAGCAGGACGGAAGCAGCCCATTCCTCGACCTTGTCCAGGATCTTGCCCAAGAGCGCCTCACCTCCCAAGCTGTGGGGGTGCCTTTCGGCACCCCCACAGCCCCGAAAGAAGCCCTACTGGGCCTTAGCCATGTCCTCCTCGGCGAGCTTCACCAGGTCGCGCCCGATCTTCTCGGCCCAGGAGTCGAAGACCCCCTTCGTGGCCTGGGCGAACTTGGCTATCTCCTCGGGGGACAGCTTCACGATGGTCATCCCCTTGCTCTCGAGGAACTTGTAGGGCTCGGTGATCTCCGGCACGGCGTTGTGCTGCCTCAGGTACTCCAGGGACTGGCCGCCGTCCAGACCCACCCTGGAGAGGGCCTTCTGGTAGGCACAGGCCATCATGGCAGCCTCCCTTATGGCTATCTGGGTGGCCGCGTCGAAGCTCTGCCAAACCTTCTGGTTGACAGCGAGCATCAGGGGGTCGACCACGTAGTGCCAGTCGGTGAGGAACTTGTGGAACTCGTATATCTTGTAGGGTATTATGACGGAGTTGATGGGGTTCTCCTGTCCGTCCACCACGCCCTGCTGGAAGGCGGTGATGGCCTCGCCCCAGTTCATGTTTATGGGGTTAGCGCCCAGGGCCTTGAAGGTGTCCAGGAATATGGGGCTTCCCACCACCCTGAGCTTAAGCCCCGCCATGTCCTCCGGGGTCCTTATGGGCCTAACCCTGTTGGTGAGCTCCCTGAAGCCGTTCTCGCCCCAACCCAGGATGCTCACGCCAAGCTCCTCCACTATCTTCTTGATCTGAGCCCCAGCCTTGCCGTCGGTGATGGCGTCCAGCGCCTCGTACATCCTGGGCTTGCTGGAGATGAACCACGGCAGGGCGAAGAGGTTGAGCTCCTTGATCTGGGGCGACCAGTTTATGGTGGAGGACAGGGAGAAGTCGGCCACCCCCTGCCTGACCAGCAGGAACTCGTTGGTCTGCTTGCCGGCGAAGAGCTGACCAGACCAGTAGACCTTTATGTTCACCTTGCCGCCGGTCCTCTCCTTCACCAGCTCGGCGAACCTGGCCGCCCCCATCCCCCAGGCGCTGGTGGGCGCCGTGACCACGCTGAGCTTGTACTCGTCCTTCAGCTGGGAAGCCCAGGACCCAGCCCCCATCCCCAGAACGACCGCTAAAACCAACGTCCAGGCCCAAAACCTCCTCACGACAGATCCCCCCTAGCGATGTTTTGCCCTAACGCCCTAGAGCAACCTCCTCACCGCCGCCTTTATCCTCTCCTTGTTCACCACCACCTCCTTCTCCAGCACGGGCGAGAAGGGAGCTGGCACGTTTGCGCCGCACACCCGAAGTATCGGCGCGTCCAGGTAGTCGAAGCAGATCTCCTGGATCGTGGCCGCCACCTCCGCTCCCCACCCGGCCCTCTTCCAGGCCTCGTGGACCACCAAGAGCCTCCCCGTCTTCTTGACCGACTGGGCCACCGCGTCCCTGTCCCAGGGCACCAGGCTCCTCAGGTCTATCACCTCTAACTCCACGCCCTCTTTAGACAGGTCATCTGCGGCCTCCAGGACGTCCCACAGGGTGACCCCCGCGGTGACCACGGTCACGTCCCTGCCGACCCTCTTGACGTCGGCCTTGCCGAAGGGTATCTCGTAGTCCTCCTCGGGGACCTCCCCCTTGCGGGCGTAGAGCCTCCTGTGCTCGAAGACTATCACCGGATCGTCGGACTTGAGGGCGGTGGCCATGAGCCCCTTGGCGTCGTAGGGCGTGGCGGGCATGACCACCTTTATGCCGGGTATGTGGACGAAGAGGGTCTCCGGGTCCTGGGAGTGCTGGGCGGCGGCGCAGTTGAATATGCCGCAGGGCCCCCTGAGCACTATGGGGAGCTTACCCTGCCCGCCCGCCATGTAGCGGATCTTCATGATCTGGTTCACCACGGCCCCCATCCCGGTGAAGAGGAAGTCGGCGAAGTGATACTCCACCACGGGCCTGGTGCCGGCCAGGGCTGCTCCCACGGCGGCCCCGTATATGACCTCCTCGGATATGGGGGTATCTATCACCCTGCCGGGGAACTTGCCGATGAGGCACTTGTAGGCGCCGAATATGCCGCCCTGCTTGGCTATGTCCTCCCCATAGGTGAAGACCCGCTCGTCCCTCTCCATGGCCCTGTACACCGACTCGCATATGGCCTGAGAGTAGGTTATCTCCCTTACAGCCACAGCTCACACCCCCTAGACGTAGTCGTAGCCGGAGTCGTCCACGAAGAGGTCCTCGAAGGCCTCCTTGGGGTCGGGAAGGGGGCTCTCCTCGGCGAAACGGACGGCCTCGTCCACCTCGGCCTGGGCCTCCGCCTTGATCCGGGACAGGGTGCCCTCGTCGGCCAGCCCCCTGGAGAGGAGGTACCTCTCGAACCTCCCTATGGGCTCCTTCTCCCAGAAGAGGGCCACCTCCTCCTTGTTCCTGTATAGCTCCGGATCGCCCACGAAGTGCCCCTTGATCCTGTAGGTCTTGCACTCGATCAAGGTGGGCCCTTCGCCGGCCCTCGCCTTGCCGACGGCCCTGCCCGCGGCCTCGTAGACCGCCATCACGTCGTTGCCGTCCACCGTCACCCCCTCCATGCTGTAGCCCGAGGCCCTTATGGCTATGTCAGCCACGGAGGTGGTCTCATGGGTGCAGGCGGTGGAGGCGAAGCAGTTGTTCTCCACCACGAAGACCACCGGCAGACGATAGACCGAAGCCCAGTTCAAGGCCTCGTGGAAAGACCCCCTGTTGCTGGCCCCGTCCCCGAAGAAGCAGACCGTGACCTGGTCCGTCTTGAGGATCATCTTCGTGGCCATGGCCGAGCCGCAGGCTATGGGCAGCCCTCCTCCCACCTCGCCGTTCGCCCCCAGCACCCCTATCCTGAAGTCCATGATGTGCATGGAGCCTCCCTTTCCCTTGCAGCAGCCGGTCCTCTTGCCGAAGAGCTCGGCCATCATCCCCTTCATGTCGGCGCCCTTGGCTATCATGTGGCCGTGCCCGCGATGGGTGCTGGTGATGAAGTCGTCGTCCCTGAGGTGCGCGCAGACACCCGAGGCGACCGCCTCCTCGCCTATGTAGAGGTGAATGAAACCTGGGAGCTTCCCCGACAGGAAAAGCCTCTCAGCGGTGGTCTCAAAAGCCCTGATCCTGACCATAGTCCTGTAAAGGCCTAGCTCGACACCACCTACCCCATGGGGAACACCACCTCCTGGTTGAACCAAAATACTACCACAAAGCTTGTTTTCATGATAGCATAAGATGAAACGGGGTCGCAAGGACGAAAGGAGGTGATCTTCGGGGTGGGAGGAGAGGACGTCTCCACCAAGAGGGTCTACGCGATCAGGGCTCTGCTGTCGACGTTGGAGGAGCTCTCCAGGATGGGGAGAAGGCGCTTGCCCAGCCAGCGGGAGCTGGCCGAGGGGTTGGGGGTGAGCAGGAACATCCTGAGGGAGGCGCTCTCGGCCCTGGAGGCCTTAGGGGTGCTGGAGGTCAAGCCGAGGGAGGGGATATTCCTCAGGGAGACGGAGCTCGACGACCTGCAGCGAAACCTTCGGCTCATGTCGGTCTGGCCCGGGGACATCACCGTGCACCTGATGGAGATGCGGATGATAGTGGAGGTGCCCGCCTCGAGGCTCGCGGCTCGCCGCAGGGACGAACGCGACCTCGATAAGATCAGGACCTGCATAGCCCACCTGGAGTACGTCCACAGGGAGGGCATAGTGGGGGCCGAATGGGACTCCCTCTTCCACACCGTCGTGGTGGAGGCTGCCCACAACCCGGTGATATCCAGGATATACGAGGGGTTGTCCAGCCTCATGAACCAGTACATGATATCCATGAGATCCAAGCTGCTCTCCTTGAAGGAGGAGAACTGGGCCGAAAGGCTCCTCGAGCAACACAGGGCCATAGCCAGGGCCATAGAGGAGAGGGACGAGGAGCTGGCGGAGAGGACGGCCAGGGAGCACCTGGAGGGGGCCACCCTCAAGCTCGTGGAGCTCCAGGAGGAGGAGCAGGTCAGGCTCATGGCCCGCTTGGGGCTGAAGGGATAGGTGGTCCTGTTGGATTCGGTGGCCGCTGGACGGGCGGGGAGGGTGATCCTGCTGAGGCTGTCGCCGGGCCGCGACCTGGTGGAGGGTTTGCTGGAGGCCTGCGGTGAGATGGGCTTGCGCTGCGCTGTGGTCCTGACGGGCCTGGGAAGCCTAAGGCGTTTCTCCTTCGTCAGCGCCGCCCTGGACCCCTCTTCCCCCTGCGGCGTCTCCTACTCCCCTCCAGCGGTCGTGGAGGGACCTCTGGAGCTCATCTCGGTCAGCGGGGTGGTGGGCCAGGGCGAAGGAGAAGGGTTGGAGGCGCACCTGCACTGCTGCGCCTCCAGGGGCAAAGAGGTGTGGGCCGGCCACGCCGTGGAGGGGGGAAACCCCGCGCTGATCACCGTGGAGCTGATCGTCCAGGAGGTGCTGGACGCCGGGATGAGAAGGGTCCAGGACGCCCAAAGCCCCTTCAGGATCTTCCTCCCCCACCGGAGCTAGTCCCCATCCACCATCTGCACCAGCTCCCCGGCCAGCTCCGGCATGGCCGAGAGCACCCTTATCCACCTGGGGAGGGGCTGCGATGACATGAGGTCAGCGCTCACCTCCCTGGAGGCGTGGGCCAGGCAATGGCAGAAGTTCTCCACCTCCAGCGCCTCCAGGTGCCTGTCGAAGGCTAGCCCGTTGAACACGCTCTCGTCCTGGTACTTCTTCACCGACATGTGTCCCTCCCTGAGGTAGCAGAGCATCAGGGTGTTGAAGAACCCATCCGAGAAGACCACGCCGTCGCTGGCGAGCTGCCTGAAAAGGGTTCTGGCTATGTCGACGGCCATCTTGTTTATCCCCTTCGACATATCGCCGGGGGTGAACTCCCGGTGCTTGTGCTCGTATCTGTCGGCTATCTCCACCTGGCATATGGAGTCCAGGGTGGAGCTACGGTAGACCTCGCTCAGGATACCCACCTCGAGACCCCAGTCGCTGGGGAAGTTTATCCTCCAGGCCAAGTCGTCGCTGATGGCGAACTCCCCTGAGAGGATGTACCTGAAGCTGTCCAGGTAGACCAGGTAGTCCGTACGCCCGAGCATCCTGAAGAGGGCCCTTATGAGGGGCAACATGAAGAGCCTGGTGACCCTGCCGTACAGCCTGTCGGAGAACCTGCAGTAGTAGCCCTTGGCGAAGCTGTACCCCATGGAGAGGTCCGCCACGGGGAAAGACAGCCTGATCGGCATGTAGACCGAGTAGTTGACTATGTCGCAGTCGTGGTAGCACAGGACGCGACAGTCCCCCTTCATGAGCACGTATCCGGTGGCGAGCCATATGGCGAGCCCCTTCCCCCTGTTAAAGGGCCAAAACTCCCTCTCCATAGCCGAAACGATCTCCTGCATCCTCGGACTGTCGAGCCAAAGCAAGTCGACCGATAGGCCGCGCCTGGATAGGTCCTCCCTGGCCCTTCTGTAGGACCCCTCGTCGGCCCCTCCCAGGACCACCACCACCCTCCTGAAGGCCTTCGTCCCCGAGAGGGCGTTGAGTATGCCGTCCATGGCCTCGCTCTCGAAGTCCGACAGCAAAGCCGGCAGGACCAGGGCCACGGGCTTGCTCTTCCTCCTCGAGGCCAGCGCCTTCTCCAGCTGCTGATCGTTGTCGGGTCTAAGGGAGTGGAACGTCGTTATCAGACCGTTCTGGAAGAAGTCCGGCATCCGAGATCACCTCCAATGCCCTCCTAACCCCCTCCACCCAACCCACGGGCGCGGGTTCCTCTGTGTACACGGCCCCCTCCACCGAGAGGGCGAACCCCCCATCTGCCCTCCTCACCACCACCCTGTGGTCGCAAAGCTCCAGCATGCCCAGGTCCACAGGGCTATCCCCCACACCCACGAACACCGCTTCCCCCAGGAGCCGGCGATAGGCCTCCATCAACCTGTGGACGGCGCTCCCCTTGGAGACCCAGCTCCTCTTGAGGTGCCAAAACGTCCCACCCCTCTCCGCCTTAAGACCCATCCCGGGGAGGAGGCCTAAGAACAGCTCCTCCCGCTCCCCCTCCTCCAGCAGCGAGAAGGGCGCCGTGTATCGCCTAGCCCGCGCCAGAACCGCCTGATCGAGGGGCAGGCCCGTCTCGGCCGCCAACTCCTCGACGTCCATCTCGAAGAGGAAACGCACCCTGGCCTCGAGCTCGTCCCTCAGACCCAGCACCCCGGGCATCCACTCCTCCAGTAGATCCGAGAGCTCCAGCGCGAAAGCCCCAAACGGCGCAAGCTCACAGACCCGACGAAGGGGATGCCCCTCGGGGATGTGGATCGCGGCCCCTCCCTCCAGCACCAGGGGAAACCCCTCCAGGCCAAGCCTGGCGGCCCAAAGGCACATCTCCTCAAACGTCTTGGTGGAGACCAGGACCACCTCCACCCCGAGCGACCTCAACTCCCGCAGGAAGGGCAGGACGGGCTCGAAGCTGAAGTCGCGCTCGCCCAGCAAAGAGGCGTCCAGGTCCGAAAACACGACCACCCTGACACCCAACGGAAACGACCTCCTTCGAAATCTTACCACAGACATGGAGATTTTAAAACCACTAAATGTGCGTATCTTACGAAAAATTGCCCATATGCTCCTTACTAAAAACGAGATAAGTCGAGTTTTCCCCTTGCTATTATCGAGGACATCGGACAACCATCGGGGCGAAGCGACCTGCTCGGCGCCTGGGAGAGGTCTCTGGTAGAATCAGTGGGAGATGGGCTCGAGGGGTGATGGTCTCATGGCCGAGTTGCTCGACGGAAGAAGGGTGGCAGAGCTGGTCAAGGAGTCGATATCGGCGGAGGTGAGGGGTCTGCCCAGGGCGCCCGTGCTCGCGGTGCTAATGGTGGGAGATAACCCTGCCTCCCAGGTCTACGTGTCCAACAAGGTCAAGGCCTGTCAGGACGTGGGGATATCCTCCAGGAGGTTTCACCTGCCCGCTTCCACCCCCGAGGAGAAGGTGCTGGAGATGATAGACTCCCTCAACGAGGACCCCGAGGTGGACGGCATACTCGTGCAGCTGCCTCTGCCCCACCACATGGACAGGGAGAGGGTGCTGGAGAGGGTCGATCCCGGCAAGGACGTGGACGGGTTTCACCCCTACAACGTCGGGAAGCTCCTGCAGGGAAGGCCCACGGTGGAGCCGTGCACCCCCAAGGGCATATTGAAGCTTCTGGAGCACTACGGGGTGGAGATGGAGGGCAAGGAAGCGGTGATAGTGGGGAGGAGCGAGATAGTGGGAAAGCCCATGGCCCTGATGATGCTCCACAGGAACGCCACCGTCTCGATCCTTCACAGCAAGACCAGAGACCTGGCGGAGCACACCAGGAGGGCCGAGATACTGGTCGTGGCCACCGGAAGGCCCGGCTTCATCACCGCCGAAATGGTGGGGGAAGGGGCGGTGGTGGTGGACGTGGGGATAAACAGGCTGCCCAACGGCAAGATAGTGGGCGACGTGGACTTCGAGGGGGTCTCGAAGAAGGCCTCCTGGATCACCCCGGTGCCCGGTGGAGTCGGTCCCATGACTGTGGCCATGCTCCTGCAGAACACCCTGGAGAGGGCTAAGGCCAAGCTCACGCCGCAGGATCAGTAGCTTATCACCACAGCCCCCAGCACGATCAGGGCCACGCCCGAGAGGAGGCGAGGGGACAACCTCTCCCTAACGCAAGCTGCGGCCAGCAGCGCCGAGAACACGGGGCTCAGGGCGGTGAAGGGCACCACCAGGGTGGAGGGGGCCAGGTCCAAAGCCCACCAGGACAAAAGCCCCCCCAGTCCCAACCCCAGCGCCCCGCCGACGAGGACCTCGAGCCACTGGAGCGGGCTCAGGGAGGCGAGGAGGGAGAGGACGCCCAAGCCACGCCTGGCGAACAGGAGCAGCCCGCTGAAGAGCGTGAGGGAGATCGCCTTCCACAGGGTCAAAACCGCAGGGCCGTGGCCGGAGGAGACCAGCAGGAACTTGGCCGCGAATATCGCGAGCCCCCAGCAGAGGGCGGACGAGATGGCGGCAAGGTAGCCCTTACCCGGCTCGCCCCCCTCGAAGGCGTTACCCAGATCGGCACCCTTGACCAGGAATATGCCGCCCAGGACGCTCCCCGTCCCCACGGCTATCTCGAGGCCGAAGGGCTCCCGCAGGAAGAAGACCCCCAAGGCCGCCGAGAAGAGGACGTAGGAGCTCCCTATGGAGACCGCCTTGCTCACCCCCACGTGCCTTATGGCCACGAAGTAGAACATGTCCCCCAGGCCGAGCCCCACGAGGAGGTGAAAGGACAGGACGAAGACCTCCCTCAAGTCGGCGGACCTGAGGAAGTCCCACGGAGACCCCTCCGACAGGGCGAAGGGCAACACCGAGGCCACAAAGCCGAAACACCTCAGGAAGTTGAGCTCCAGGTAGGATAGGCTGCACAACAGGCGCCTGTAGAATATGGGGGAGATAGACCAGCAAAGAGAAGCTAATATTGCAAATATTATGCCTTTATACACGGCTCTTCCCCCTTTTCGCCCTCTAAAACAGGGTAGGTACCGGCAGTTTACTGTAATAGTATATAGATTTGCCTTGTGATAATCTATAGGCCGGAGGTGAAGGAGATGTTCTTGGCCAGGTTCAAGCACAGGGGGAGGACCTACAACGGCGTACTCTACCCGGACAGGAACGTGCTGGTCCCCATCAGGGGCAGCATCTTCGGGGAAAGGGAGCCAGCAGGGGGCGAGATATGGGTGGGGGACGTGGAGCTCTTGCCTCCGGTGGTGCCCTCCAAGATAGTGTGCGTCGGCAAGAACTACGCCGACCACGCCAGGGAGATGAAGGGAGATGTGCCCGAGGAGCCCATAATCTTCCTCAAGCCCCCGAGCGCCGTGATAGGTAGCAACCAGGCCATACTCAAGCCCTCGTGGGCGGGCAGGGTGGACTACGAGGGGGAGCTGGCCCTGATAATAGGGAAGACCTGCAAGGACGTGAGCCCAGAGGAGGCCCCCGACTACATCGGGGGGCTCACCTGCTTCAACGACGTCACGGCCAGGGATCTGCAGAAGAAGGACGGCCAGTGGACCAGAGGCAAGAGCTTCGACACCTTCGCCCCCATGGGGCCCTGGATGGTGGACACCCCGGACTGGGCGGGCAGGAGGATAAGGACTCGACTCAACGGGGCGGTGGTGCAGGACTCCACCACCGACATGATGGTGTTCAACCCGTTCTTCCTGGTCTCCTTCATATCCAGGGTGATGACCCTCTACCCCGGGGACGTCATAGCCACGGGGACCCCAGCCGGGGTAGGACCCCTCCAGGGGGGAGACGAGGTGGAGGTGGAGGTGGAGGGCATAGGGGTGCTGAAGAACCATGTGGTCGAGGTGTGAGGGGAAAGGGGTAACGGCCGCGCTGCTCGCCCTGGTTCAGCTGACCCTTAGCTGCGCCCCCGCCGCGGCGCAGCTAAGGGTCTACTCCTCCAACCAGGTGGTCGCGAGCTGGCTTTGGCACATAGGGGGCATATGCGTGGAGGTCAGGAGCGCCCCACCTCGGGGCTCTTCCGACGCCTTTCGCTTCGAGCTCACCCCGAGAGCCGAGGGGCGAGCGCAGGGAGCCGTAGTATACCTCGCAAGCCCCCCAAAGGGCGTCAAGGAGACGGAGCTCCTCTTCGACCCCGCCTCAGCTCCGTTCCTGTGGAACAAGATAGTCCGGGAGCTCTCGAGGCTTGACCCCAAGAACCAGCCCTACTACCAGCGAAGGCTTTCCGAGCTCTACAGCCGCTGGACCGGGCTCATCGGCATGGGGAGGAGGATGCTAGCGGGGTATCCGCCGGTGCTGGACCTGAGCGAATCGGTGGGGAGCCTCCTCAAGAACATGGGCCTCAAGGTGGAACAGCCATCCGGGGACAAACCCCTCGAGGAGGAGATCGCGAAGGCCTCCTCGGAGGGGAAGGTGGTGCTGATCTCCTCCTGGACGGACCCGTCGATCCAGAGGCTGGTCCTGGACCTAAACTCCTCCGGAAAGGCCAGGGTCTGGAACTTCCAGCTGAAGCTCGACGAGAAAAACCCCGACTTCCTCCTGATGCTCCTGGACAACCTCAGGTCTGCCCCCAGGAGATGAGAGGAGGGCCGGGGAGAGGTCGATGACCCCTTGTCAGGAGCAGATCCCCTGTGGTAAAATTCAACCCGCGTTGGGGGATCGTCTAACGGTAGGACGCGTGACTCTGGATCACGTAGTAGTGGTTCGAATCCACTTCCCCCAGCCAAAAGCGAAAGCGATCGATGTTTCGGCGGCCCCATCGTCTAGAGGTCTAGGACTCCGGGTTCTCAGTCCGGCAACAGGGGTTCGAATCCCCTTGGGGCTGCCATTTTTTATTTCTTTCCCGCTAGCCCGTCCCTCTTCCCTCGAGGGGGGTTGACTGCTTGTTGCTGCGATTGACCCCTGCCAGGTTCAGGGCTGAGATGGAGAGGGTTGGGGCTCACCCTGCCTCATATCCCATCTTCGAGAGGAAGCGCGAGGTTTTGCTCCTCAAGTTCTTCGGCCTTCCTTCCCCCGGGGCCAACGTGCTAAAGCAGGAGATGCTCTCGCTGGGCGGAGACGCGGTCGTACACAGGAACGCCGTGGACTGCAAGGTGGAGAGCTCAGACGTCATCCTCATGGGCACCAGGAAGCAGTACGAGGCCCTGGTTGATAAGCTCAGGAGGGCACCCTACTTCGGCCTTCCCGCCCTTAGGGAGGAGCTGGAGCGATACCTGAAGACCAGGAGGCGCATCCTGAGGACGCGAAGCGGCCTGGAGGTGGACCCATCGAGACCCCTCCTGCTGGCGGATGTGTGCGCGGACGAGATCGACCGGGCCATCGATGGGTTCGAGGCGGTGGACCTAAGGAGAGGCTCGGGCGATCCCAGGGGGGCGCTCGAGGCCCTGGCGAGGGCCGTCGGTGCCCTAAGACGCAGGACCCCCAGGACCATGGTGTGGGCCGAGCTCGAGGATCCGGGGGAGGCGAAGCTCCTCGCGGAGGCAGGGATCGACGCGGCGAAGATCCGCTACCCTCACAGGACCTACCTCGAGCTCCTGAGGGCGTGCGCGGAGGCCGAGGTCCTGTTAGTGCTGTGCCCCGGACGCCTCCGGGCGACAGGGGACGAGGGTCGAGGTCGAGGGGATCCCCTGATCGACATCGCACAGCTCTCCTCGAAGGGGCTCGAGGAGGCTAGATCCGCGGGGTTTTCGGAGGAGGGCCTGATCCTCCTCCTACCCCCTGAGGAGGATCCAGAGGTCCTCCTCAGGGCGGGAGAGCTAGAAGCTCTGGGGGTACCCATCGCGGTGGACCTGACCGAGGCCGAGGGGATCTCGGCCGAGGACGAGGCGATACTCGTCCACCTGTTGGCCTCCAGCGGGGTGAGCTTCATCAAGCCCAGGCACCCGGCCGCAGCGAAGGCGGGGCTCAGGTGGCACGGCGCGCTGGCGGAGCTCCCAGCGCGCCGAAGCGCCTAAGCCACACCCTATCTCCCCAGGAGGCGTTTGACGGCGGACCTTATCTCCTCCACCTCCCTGGGGGGGTTCAAGCTCTTGGCCAAGTCCCTGAGCGGGACGTCCCGGCTCACCCCGGAGGGCCATCCGGCCTCCTCCAGGATCCTATCCGGATCGAGGCCGAAGGAATCGGCCACCTGCTGGAGCGTCATAGAGCCCCTTATCTCCTCGGGCGGCAACGTCCTGGATGCAGTGGCGGCGGCGAAGGACACGTCTGTGGTGCTCCAAACCCCGTAATACCTGCTCGCGCCGTAGACCGCGCCGAAGAAGGCCAGGGACGCGACCGCCAGGAGCGCCACGGAGGTCTTGATCCTTCTGGTCCCAAGCCAAAGGGTATTTGGGACAGGACAGCTATCGACGCAAAGGCCGCACTGGACGCAGCGGGAGCTCCTCAAGACCTCGGCCTCGCTCACCCTTATGCCGACCGGACAGGCCCTGTCGCAGGCCCTGCAGTGGATGCAGGTGGGCTCATTGCGGACCACTTTGATGGGAGCCAGAAGGTGAGGCAGGGAGAGGGCTGCACCCAGGGGGCAAAGATACCTGCACCAGAAACGAGGGATAAAGAAGGCCGAGGCCAGGAGGCTCCCCAGGAGCACCGAGAAGCCGATCGCCTTCTCGCCCAGGAGCTCCCCGTAGTGGAAGACGTGCATGGCGGCCACCCAGGGATCGTAGTCCCTCCAGACGAGGGTGCCGTAGACGTAGGTGAAGTAGAGGATCAAACCCATGACCAGAAAGCGAGCCGTCGACAGGAGCTCGTCGAGCCTGGGGGGAACCCTGAGCCTGAGCCCAAGGCCGAGCCTCATGGCCACGGCCCTGGACCACTCCTGCAGGGAGCCCAGCGGGCAAACGGCGCCGCAGAAGGTCCTCCCCAGGAGCGCGCTCAAAACCAGCGAGGAGACCATCAGTACGAAGCTGGAGGCGGCAAGCCTCCTGGGCCAGGGGCTGGAGGTCAAGTAGGCGTAAAGCCCTTCGAGCCCGCCGAAGGGACAGAGGGAGTCGACGGAGGGATATCCCTTGGGCCCACCCCCGTACCTGTAGTGGAGATAAGCGATCACCCCCATCAAGGCCAAGAAGGAAACCTGCACCGCCAGCCTTACCCTCTGCCCCGCGCTCCCGTAAGCCCTCATCGACATCGCCTCCCCACAAGGCCTGCGAACAGGATACCACCACCCGCGAACCGATGGGTAGAGCCAAATTGCCGAATCGGGGACCGCAAAAGTACGAGTGGCTCCAGGCGGCAAGGCCTCCCCTGGGGCCCATCTGGATCTGACGAAGCAAAAGACTATAAGCCACGACTGAAATAACAGCAAACTACATCGAGAGATATAGTCAAGGTAGAACTCTCATCCCCGGCAAGGCATCAAAATCCATAACTATAAGGAAAGACATAGCCTTAGGGGATTGAGCCATGAAAATGCCGCATTAAAGGTGTTTACCGTATATTTATAGGTTTGTAGGGAATTGGATCCCTCAACTCAAACCTCGCCATCCCCACCTCCATACTTTTATTAAAAATATTAAACCAATCCCCCCTTGACAACGACAACAACTCTTTCAATGATTTAATGGCAACTGAGCCGAGAAAATCATCTTTATCAAATGTGTCTTTATCATAAAAAGAGATTATTATAGGGGAATTAGCCGACCATTTATACGCCCAATTGCCCTCTAAAACACCTCTAAAACTATCAGATTTGATGTTATTCGAGTCACCATCTAAGTAAACATCAGGTGGACCGTCGCCCATTTGTTCATAGATAGCCCTAACATTATAATCATCTTTTATCAAATACTCCACCTTTTTAATTGTCACAACTATGCCGGTCGTCAATGCAATATTTAAAAAGTAATAGGCTTCTTCTATCTCCTTAATCTCCTTAATCTCCTTAAAATCACCATTTACTTTCGTTCTTCTCGCTTTTGCCAAGAATTTCTCCATATCATCTTTTAACTCTTTCAATAGAGATCCGCTAAACAGCCCAGGTTCAACGTTTCCAAGCTCATTATACCTCTCCACTATGGACACGTACCCACCGAGTTCATCCCACAATTTTTTATGCATGTCTTCGAGATCACCGGCTATCTTACTCACGAGATCAAGTTTTACCCTCTCTTTTCTTATAGAATCTAAGAGCCTCTCCACCTCGCCAGCTAGCTTCATCCCATCCCTGTATATCCTGGCGGAACGCTCCATACCTCTCCATTCAGAATTTAACCTATCAGCCTCCCTCCTGTACTCCTCAGCTTTTTTCAAGATAGATCTTAAATTCGCAATATACTCGTTTAAGTCCCCTAAAACTTTGCGCGACTGTTTCACATTGACCCCAAACCTATTCAAACTATCCCTAAGAGATTCAGCATCTCGAATCAAATCAGACACGGTGCTCTCGCTAACGGTGCGGCTTTTGAGTACCTCGTTATATTTAGACTCTATCTCCTTAAACTCAGAAAGATAAACCTCCAGTTCCTGCTGCTGAGCTTGACTTAATGAACTCGCACTATCTGGACCAGATAAAAGTTTTGTAAATACGAAGATAAATACTAAAGCTATGCCCACCACGCCCAAGGCTCCAATAACAAAAAACTTCCTTCTCGCGTCCGATGCGGCTTTCTCGACAAGCTCCTCCTCAACTTCGCCACCCTCGGTCTCCTCTTCCTCATCCAATTCCTCTACTTCCTCTGCCTCCTCTACCTCCTCTTTAATACCCAACTTTCTAATTATCAGAAGCAGTGATTCTTCGAGGTTCTCGCCCTCGGGAACTACTCTATCTTCTTCTACCCTGAAACAGGATATAGGCAAAAACTCAAAGTTCTCGTACCCCTTCTTCCTCAACATGGACTCGAAGTCAGCCAAAAGGGCGCTCCTGTAAACTTCAAAATCAGCATATTCCCCCCTGGAAAGATCATACTTAGTTAGAAGTATAGTCAGTGGAAAACCGCTTGGTTTTTTAAGCCTATCGAGCAAGCGCGAGAAAACCTTAACAGTATCGTATCTATATTCAGGCTCATCTATATATCTTCTGCTGTCTATCATGGCTACTATCTGATCACTTTCCTTAAATATATTGATTACATCCGAGGATAAGTTCTCCACATCCTCGCCCCTATAGTCCACGATCCTGAAATCCACCCAACTTGAGTTCTTTTCTCTAACCCTAAATACTATGTCCTTCCTCTCTACGGTCGGAGGTATTAAACCATTGGGGTCGTCAAGCTCCCCCCTGATGGCCTTTCTCATCACAGTTATATAAGACCTGAAGTAGTTTCGGGTGTCCTCGTCGCCTACGTCTATCTCTATATCCCTACCTTCCTGATTGACGTAAAATTTATGGAAAAGCATGGTCAGATAAGATGTCTTGCCCGCTCCCCTAAACCCAAACAAAGCCACCCTCTTCGACATACTCAAAGCCACATCACCTCAAAGCTTTAACATCAAAGCTTTGCCCCTAATCCCTAAATTTATCCAGGAATGGGCTCTTCTCCGCCTTAACCCTTCTCCGCCTTAACCATAAGGAAAAACAACCAAGTCCAGATGAACCCAAAACCACCAAGACCAAAATAATATATAATATCCACCTATTCCCTCTCCTCTCTAACTCACTCAAGTCCTTCTTCAACTCACTGAACAGAGCCTCACCCTCAGGAAACCTAACCATCAGCCTATCAAAAGCAGCTAACACATCACCATAAGGGAAAGACACCCCCCCACCCCCACGATCACGATAAAGACTAAGCTTACTCCTCAAATCACCAAACTCACCATCAACCCCATCCAGAGCCCTAAGAATCAAATCAGCATAATCCCTCAAATCACTCTCACCAGCAGAAAAACTACGCTCCCTAAGAACCTTACGCAAAGCAATAAAACCATCCAAAACCACCATACGACCAAAAGAGCCCCTCAACTCATTAAACAGAGCCTCACCCTCAGGAAACCTAACCATCAGCCTATCAAAAGCAGCTAACACATCACCATAAGGGAAAGACACCCCCCCACCCCCACGATCACGATAAAGACTAAGCTTACTCCTCAAATCACCAAACTCACCATCAACCCCATCCAGAGCCCTAAGAATCAAATCAGCATAATCCCTCAAATCACTCTCACCAGCAGAAAAACTACGCTCCCTAAGAACCTTACGCAAAGCAATAAAACCATCCAAAACCACCATACGACCAGCTGTAACTCTCAGATCCTGAACGAGAGCTTTTATTTTTCGAATCTCTTCATCAACTTTGAGCTTATCCTCCACCCATCGCAATTTGAGGTCGGTTAAGTCCTCTCCCATCTTCTCCAGGATCTTTATAACGTCAAGGTAACTTTCAACCCCGCTCTCCCAAGAGCTCTTAACCTGCTTTATACCAGCCCTTATAGCGAATTTCTCGAACTCTTGCACGTAACTAACAAGCTCATCTATCCTTAAGTCCCCCGGGGGGACGTAGCCCTTACTTAACATACCCCTGATATCCTCGAGTTTCATCCTGAGCCTGGAGACTGCCTTCTTTAGGTTATCCACCTCGAGATCTCCAGAGGATGCCCCGATAGAGTAGGAACCTGAGGCCAACTCGGCAGGCTCTGAGGCCGTTTCAGACGGCTTCGTCGTCGGCCCGACAGGCTTCGTTACAGCCCTATCGGGGGCTCCTGGAGCATCCGAGTATGGAGCGGGTTCATGCCTGAGAAACAAGAGGTAAGCTCCCAAAAAGATCACCATTATCATAAAAAGGACAACATAAATGAGGGGCTGAGACTCTCGTCCTCCAGGAACTGCATGAGGTGGTTTAGCTACCTCTTCTCTAACCTTCACATAGCCGTATTTTATAAGTTTTTCTAGATCAGCTTCTCTATTAATATCGCCTTGCTTAATCGCTGAGAGAACCTCATATACGCTCTTAACGTAGGGATGAAAGTTAACGTAAGATCGATTAGCTATTAAATCATCCAAAGCCTCTAAGGTGCTTTGAGTATAGTCCAACCCCAGTATGTCCCAGAAAGAAGACTTGCTGAAGGAATAGGTACATAGTTTGATTCTCTTTCTAAGCTCTATGGGCATTAATTTCCACAATATCTCTAAACTAAGAGATAACTCCCTGTAGTTATCCCTCCTGAAGATAATCTTTTTGCCGTTCAATAGCTCACTTAGCGATACTGCATAAGGGAAAAACAGCGGATCTTTATCAAAACTCAACCCTCTCATGACTACCTTCGAGGATATATACTTAAAATCAAAAATCCCCGGATCATCGCTCAGAAGGCCCAGGTTGTACATCGTTAAGAATATGTCATAGTCGTTGGAAATCAAGTAATCTTCCGATACCACTAAACACTCGAACTTCACTGCTCCCTTTCTACCTTTATTGTCTTCGCCAAGGTAAATAACTTTCACTAAGAGATATCTTCCGCCGCTCATAGGAAGATACATGTAAGATATAGCTTCGCCCACCGACGGAACGCTCAGAGACGCAAAGTTGCCAAACTTAGAGCATATATCTATTATCTCCTTCTTCTCACCAGGGGTGAGCTCGTGGGAGTCCTCCAGTATCGTATAACCAACATCTGAACTAACATCATTACCGTAAACAAATCTAATCAATTTACTCATAACCACCCAACACCCTCTTAGCAACTTGACGCAATGTTGGAGAGGAGTACCTACCTCTGATCAGCCTGAAAGCCCTATCGGCCAAATTCCTAAAATCCTCCCTATACTCCTCCTTAATTAAGGAGGAAAACTTTTCTCTATTATAAACAACGCATATTATTCTATCGAGGGTGATCGGGCCCGAAAACACCGTAGCCCTCAGGAGGGCATCCTCCGAGGGGCCCAAAGATGTCGTGTCGAGCTTCTTCAGAAAGCCAGTCTGAAGGAATTCCCTGAGCCCCCTGATTTCTTGGGATTCGCGCACCTCCTCTATATCCAAAATTTCACCCATGATTATGTCTAGCTGTCCCCTGCTCTCTGTCAGTTCAGACTTTATCGACGAGAGACCTTCCTTAAACATGGATATAAACCAAAGCAAAAGTCCTTCATCAAAACTATCCAGCTCTTCAGAATCTTTAGAAGAAGATAAACTTAACTTTATGGTCCTATTTGAGTCGCATATCTCAATGTACTTCTCTAAGGCCTTTAGTAAGGAAACCAAAAAGATCTTAAAATCCCTGCCGATGTTGTAAATGTGACTCTCAGGCTTTCCCCCCGCAGGCCAAACTCCTACCTCGCTACGGAGCTTTCTCTTCAAGTCCGGATTAAGTATGTCTAAGTCGTACCAATTCTCGAGATCTGATAAGACCTTATTCACGTTCTGACCAGCCTCTCTGAAAGTGTCTGGGAACTTAACGTCAATCTCTGTAAGGTAAAAAACTATTTGCTCAAGCCCCCTGGCGAAAGCCATTATAACCTCAGGGATAGGAACCTCTATTTCCCTCTTCTTCTCCTTCTCTAATTCCCTCCTTTTATCCTTAGCGCCCTTACCTGAAGCTGCCCCCTTCAGCCTCCTTTCCAGGTCGCTCAATTTGCTCAAACATATATCTATCGCCTTTCTTATCCTATCGGTCGAGTAAAGCCTCTCTAAGACAGCCTCAGACAGATCTCCTTCCTGGGCTGAACTTAAAAAAAACACTAACCTTTCATCCGCAAGTAAAATCGACTCGTCCTCAGGGCGAGTCCTCGTGCAAAGCTTATAAACGTAGGGATACTGGTCCTTGCTGTGAGCCTTAAACTCAAACCTACTATCGAACATAATTCTAGGCACCATGAGTGTGACGAGCATATCATCCATACCATATAGCGATTCAAATAAAGATTTAACCACCCTTTCAACGATCTTTATCGCATTAATGCCCATATCCAAGACTATGAGAAAGCTGTTATTCAGGTCAAAACGAAGTCTAACATAAGACACTAAATCCTCAGCCTCCTCATCCGTTGGAGAGGCACCGTAGACCGGCAACCACGCTATTTTGCCTATTAATTCACCTGCTACAGATCTATACTTAACCCCTCTCAGGTTGAGCCTGACCTGAACCGTATCCACAACCTCCTCTCTCAAGAGAAAAGCCAAGTTCTGTGGAATCTCCTCCTCGAATTCAAACTTCAAAGATCTATTTTCCCTATCTAAAAGCACCTCGTTGTTCTCATCAGGACCCTCGTAGAAAAACCCGTCAAAAAGCTCCTCGAGGATGCCTATGGCATCCTCGGAGTACCTGATCTTCTCCCTCAGGGAAAACGATATTTCCGGGCTCCTAACGTTGGCTGAGGCCTCTATGATAACCTTGTTGGAATACTTGGCCCAGCTCAGGAAGCTCGAAGATATATCTGACGGCATAAGCTCTAAAAGTGCATCTAAATAACCATCCTCATCGCTTCCAGGCGAACCAACCAAGACAAGGTCCACTTTCCTCTTAATGTGATCCAGAGGACCCAGGCCGAACTCGAGCAGATCTTTTACGTCCTCCAGCACCTTTCTCGCTTCCGAGGGTATATTCGATATGACATTAGGCCTTAGAACCCCGGAAGATAACAATTTGTAAATTTTAGAAAAAGCATCCAAATTTGATCCCTCCTTATGTTAGCAAAGACCTCAGCTCCTCCAGCCTGTCATCGATGTTGCTGATTATCCTATGGTATTCTTCAGATACTTCCTCCCTCGATCGCTCGAGTTTATCCATTTGATCCCCTATTTGCCTATTTACGCTTTCCTTAATTTCTCCCTTTATAGTTTCCCATCTGAAAAACAGGCGTTCCCTTATAGCGGCTGCGCTATGCTTGTTTTTCCAGGATTTTATCTTTTTCTCGATCCTTTCTCTCTGGCGATGCTTTTCCCCTTTTATAAGGCTAAAAACTTCATCCAAAAGACCCATGCTTTTATGTACAAAACCAAGCTCCAGAGGCTCAGGAACGATCTCGCTAAAGTCGAATATGGCAGACATCTTCCTCAGGCTCCTCAAGTAATCGCTGACCTTCCTTTCATCAATCTTAAGCTCACCCTCAAGGATTCTTTCAATCTTCAGCAAAACAGCACTTTCAAATCGCGAAGAAAGTTTTTGCTTTAACCTCTCCAGCTCCCGCTCGAAGACCCTCTCCACCTCCGAGTTAAAAGCCTCAAAGTCCAGCGACATTTTAAGCTCTTCGGCTCTCTCCGATATACGTTGATATATGTTGTTGGACGCTTCACGCAACAATTCCTCGGCTTTTTCAAAGAAATCTTCGAGAACGTTTTCTACCTTATCGAAGTAATCTCCCGACTTCTCTACCGTTCTAGAGGCACTGAAAAGGTCCTTTCTCGCCGCATAATAATTATCAAAAATGAGCTGAATAGACTGAACTATCGATTCGATCTTAGCCTTCATGAGAGGGGAGAGTTCCTTCCGCCCGGTAAGCTGATCCTTCTTGTCTCTGACGTAATCCAGAATAGCCCTTTGGAAGTTAGAAAAGTTACCTTTCTCGTCTATCCAGTCTACGTCTCTGTCCTTCTCTCCCTTAATATAAATTATCGAGGATACAGCACAAAGCCTATGTCTGAGGTCATCCTCATCGAACATGGGGAAGTTCTCAACTACAAGCTCTAAGCTCCTCTCAAAAGCCTCATCAGCATCCTTACAATTCTGATAAAGCGGAGATTGGGGCCATAGATCCCAAAATGTAATAACTGGAAGTATAGGCTTTGAAAAATCCCTAAGAAACAGCATTACATCCTTAGCGGCGCTCTTAGTTATGTCCGTAGCCTTCAACGTCAAGATAACCATGCTGAACCTTTTCATCCACCTCTTTAGGGCCTCAACGTCTCGCCAGTAAGGCCCCCCTAATCCGGGCGTGTCCACAAGAACGATCCTCTGCCTGGCGAGCTCTTTCTTAAACGCGTTCGACGCAGGCATAACTATATGAAGGGCCTCAACCACGGATGCGTCGCTTGGGTTCCTAACCCAACTCCTGTACTCCTCAAGAGTAAGCTTTTCTCCGTCAATTCCCTTCTGAAACCAAGGTTCACTTAAACTTTCTTCAAATTTTATTATAGTTGGAATGGCAGTGACAATACCCTCCCCCGTGGGCAAGATGTCGCACTCTTTCTTTGATCCGGCTTCCCCCAGGATGCAGTTCAGCAGAGAAGATTTACCGTGAGAGTATCTACCTATAACTCCTATAAATATTTCTGAAGCACTAACCTCCTCTATTCTTCTAATCCAGCCAGATATCTCCCTGTTTATGGATTCCAGGACTTCCAGCATCCTACCGTAAACTGACCTGTTGTCCACCCCCTGAACCTTTTCTCTCAACCCTCTAGTACCACTATCAACCTCCTCTTTCAGACCCCTAAGACTTCTCAATATCTCCTCAGAGTTTTGAAATACCTTCTCCCCGCTAATCCTCAATCCTCTTCCCGAATACACTCCCACTCAACCTCCTTCATCAAACCAACGAGATCCTCAGAAATGCCGAACAGAGCCCCTTTAAAATCCCTAACCCTGGCCAGGACCTTGCTAAGCTTATTTATCAAAATATCATGATAAGACCTTAAAATGCCAACATTATTTGACAACACACCCTCGATCTGTTCCATAAAAAAGTACGGTGAATTAGATTGCCTCCATTTATTTATAAAGGCTGACATAAGCTCATTTTTAACTATACTAGTTTGCTTCATCCAGAGAGCCCAGTTGGAAAGGGCAAAAATAACGATAGACAAAAATAGGATCACAAATAGAGCTCTTATCAAAATTCCCTTGATCCACCCCAAGAAAGGCCCAAGCAAAGGGACAGAGATTTCAAGACCGTAGACCCAAAACAGAAGCCAAACAGAGCTAAACATAATTGCATAAAGTACTATATTTGTAATTGAGGGCAACGAAGACAATAAAAAGCTAAGAAATCCCTCAAAGCCAGTGATAAGCTTCTCCGCCCCTATGCTAACGTGCTCATGTTCAAGAGAGAACCTCTCAAACCTATCCTTGAGGGCAAAGGCAGACTTCATAAACGGAGCTACCAAACCGCCGGTTTCCCTCAGGTTACCTTCGTACAGAGATCTAATGGCTTTATCGAAAACCTGGGAAAAATCCCTATTCAAGTCATCTGAAAACTCTTCTACGAGCTCTCGAGCGGACCTATTAGCCTTCTTAACAGCTGAGTCCGGCGAATCCGAAGGATCTATCCCGATTCCTCCGCTGATCTTGCACGAAACATCTAAAGCACGCCTGCGCCCCCAATCTAATATGAACTCCACAGCACCCTCAAGCCTGTCCTCTAATATTTTCTTCTCCTCTTCAAACCTATCTGCATAATCTTGAATAAAGAGTTTGAAAGCTTGAAGCTCCTTACCCAACGATACAAAAATCTCGGCTCCAAGCCTGGCATTTCTATCCCGAAATGTGCTACAAAAATCCCTGACTATGAGTTGGAATCTCTCACTCAGGTCCTCTTCAGCACTGACCACAAAAAGCCTGTCTTCAGGAACCCAATCCAACCTGAATTCAGCAATATCACCCTCACACGAAAAAACACAGAAATCCCTGGAGTCTATGGCAAGAAATGAGAAATCCACCTGGGGCTCTTCCTTGAGGATCAAAACGAAGAAATCGCAGGATTCCTTGAGCTCCCTCTTCAAGTTCGTGTCCCTGAGATGCGATGGAAACAAAAGGAGGTTTATCTTATCGCAATCTATCTCTCTCAGCTCACTTAAACGCGTTCGAACGACGAACTTTTTCCCGACAGAGCTAGGAGCCTGACTCCTCTTTGCAACATCGCGCTCAGAAATGCCCAGACCCTTCTTAAAACCATCTATAGATAGAAGCTCGACCCTGTTGTCTTCATCAATAGCTAAAAACTCCACCGCATCCCCAGATAGCGAACTATCAGACTCCACCCAGAAAGGCAAACCAGGCTTGCTTAACCCCCTACTTTCAACCTCCTTCAAGAAATCGAAGGAATCTGAAATCACGCCTATTCGAGGAGACCTAAAGAGCAACTCCCTAAAACGCTCTAGAAGGGCTAAGACACTCCCCTCATGCCCCTCCACCTCGTTACGAAGCGAAACAAGCTCCGAAACCTCTGCCCCCTCTCTGAACCCTCTAAGCAAATCAACGTAAGCATTAATCGAAGACTCAATTTTGCTAAAGACACTAAATATCTGCTTGTTTCCCATAATTAACTCCTAGAGAAACAACACTTCAAAAATAGAAACCCCTCACCCACCAGGAAACCTGCGCCCCTCGGCCCTGCACCCCATGGACGCCTCGCGAATATTATACAACTATTCGCGTCAATGGGGCAGATCAAATACACTAACTAACCTGAAAAAACAAAAAGCGAGGGCTCCAGGTGGCAAAACCTCACCTGGAGCCCCTGTGGAGAGGAGTCCTACTCGGAGACGGGCATCACGTAGCCCGAGATGACCTCCGCAAGCCCCCTGCTGATGAGCTCCCTGTAGGTGCTCTCCGGAACCTGCACCGCCACCATTCCAGGGTAGAAGAGCCTGGCGTAGCGCAGGACCTTGTCCAGGTTGCCCGCATCCCTGTAGAGCTTCACCAGCCTCCCGAGCCCCTGGGGATCTGGCTCCATCCAGAAGTACCTCTCCACCTGCTCTATCGCTATCGGCAAGAGCTTGGACCTCTCGGCTGGGTCCTTGATCATCTCGTACATGGCGAAGAGGGCATCGGCCATCTCCTTGTGGGCCTCGTTGGCCACCAGCAGATGTCTCGAGGCGCGCTGCAGGAGCTCGTAGCGCCTGTTGAAGTCCTGCACGGTTAGGGCCTGGGCCAGCATCCTCTCCCCCGGCACGGAGTCCACGAAGACGTAAAGTCCAAAGGCGCCGAAGCCCAAAAACACCAGGCCCAACAGGCGCTTCGAAAGATCCCCCAGGGAGAAGGCGGGCATCAGGTGCCTGTTGGTGAGGGCGAAGGCCAAGGAGAGCCATATGGAGTTCTCTATCCTGTGGAAAGGCCTGGTGAACCAGGCGTTGGCGGCCACCAGGAATATCAAACCAACCGCCCAGCAAAACTGCAGGGATACCTCCTTGTCCCTGAAAAGGTACCTCAAGAGCCTGTAAAACCAGTAGAGGAGCAGAAGGCCCAGCGCCGCACCCCCCACCACCCCCGTCTCGCAGAGCCAGTGGAGCCACTCGTTGTGGGCCCAATGGGTGTACTTCCACTCGAGTCCGTACCTGTCGAACATCAACCTCTGGGCCTCCAAGTAATGGGTCTTGTACTGGGCCAGTCCCACCCCGAAGAGGGGCTTCATGGTGAACATAGTCCAGGAGGTAGCCCATATGGGGAGCCTCCCGGAGACCACAAGCCCCTCCTTTATCCCCTCCACCTCGGACCACTTGGCCACCGTGGTCCCAATGCGGCTGTCCGGCAGCAGGAAGGAGATCCCGAAGGCCAGGACGAAAAGCGCCGCCACCACCGAGACCTCCTTGACCATCAACCTCCTGAACGCACCCCGGAACTTCAAGAACACCAGAGCCAGGAAGGCCACGAAGCCCGAGGCCGACGCCACCATGCCCGATCGGCTGGTGGTCATAAGAAGACCGTATCCCACCACCGCCATCACCGCCAGGTTCAGGAAGTAGGCCGACCTGCTCGCCCTCTCCCCCTTCACTATGCTCTGGGACACCTTGAAGTGCAGGTACACGCAGCCCAAAAAGGCCATGGCCAGGTAAAGCCCGAACATGTTCTGTTGCCCCGTGTTGGCCAGATATTGCCCGGCGGGGTAAGGCATCACGAAGGGAAGGTTGGTGGCGTATCCCCTGAACTGCAGCTCCGCCATGAAGACCGAGGCGGCAGCCCCGAGGGCGAAGAGCCTCAGGGGGTAGTCCAACCACTCATCCGGAAAGCCCATGTAGTAGACGAAGTAGCTGGCCCCAAGGCCGGCGAAGAAGAGCAAGTTCTTGACGTACTCGCTGGTGCTCCTTACCCCCATCAGGAGGTATTGAGCTAAGAAGTAGAACGAGAAGGCGACGAAGAAGACCCCCATCGGGTCCAGCCTGAGGCCAGCCCTTCTGGGCCAGACCAGGAGCTTCACCCCAACCAGCACCGCCATCACGCCCACGGGGATCAGCGTCCACATCCACTTGAGGTAGTGCAAGGTGTGGTAGACCCCGCCCCTTAAGAACAGCAGGTTGCCGAAGGGCAGGGACAAAAGGGCGAGGACGAAGACCAAGATAGGGGATATCAAGCCCTCGTGGGGCATGTGAGGGGGCCTCCCGAACCTCAAGACCTCCTCGATCCTCCTCAATACGACTCCTGGGATGGAGCTCTCTTCCCTCCCAGAGGGGAGCTTGACCCTTTCCTTGCGCCTCCTGGCCAAAGACCTAACACCCCCTGTCTTCACCGTTCCGCGGCCAGATCTGGGCTCAAAGGCCATGGCTTGGGTATGAACTTCTCCTCGAAGAAGGATACAGCGAACCTGTCGGTCATGCCCGCGAGGAAGTCGACCGCTCTCCTTACCCTCTCGACTCCCTTCACGCTGGAATCCATCAGCGCCTCGCTCTCCATGAGGTAGTCGAATATGCTCCTTATCAGGTGCCTTATCCGGGGGGCCTCCCTCCTGGCGAAGCTGGCCATGTAAAGGCGCTCGTACAGGAAGGCCCTAAGTCCCTCCACCGCCTCCAGCATCCCTGGGCTCATCCCTATCCGTCCCTCCTCGGGCCTGGAGTTCCTTATGACGTCCACGACCATCGAGTTTATCCTGGCCGAGTGGGTCTCCCCCAGAGCCTCCACCACCCCCCGGGGGAGCTCGGAAAGCCTGAAGAACCCCCCTCTGAGGGCGTCGTCCAGGTCGTGGCTGAGGTAGGCGATGGAGTCGGATATCCTCACCACCCACCCCTCCAGGGTGGAGGGGTTCACCTCCGCCTCCACCAGGGCCACCCTGACGTCCTTCTGCCCCTTGCTGTGGGCCAGTATCCCCTCCCTCACCTCGTAGGTGAGGTTAAGCCCCCTGCCGTCCCTCTCCAGGACGTCCACCACCCTGAGGCTCTGCCTGGCGTGGTGGAACCCCTCCTCTATCCCGTTCTCCCTGCATATCTCGTCCAGCACCCTCTCCCCCATGTGACCGAAGGGGGTGTGCCCCAGGTCGTGGCCCAGGGCTATCGCCTCGGTGAGGTCCTCGTTGAGCCTGAGGGCCCTGGCTATGGTCCTGGCTATCTGGGAGACCTCAAGGGTGTGGGTGAGCCTGGTCCTGTAGTGATCCCCCTCGGGCAGGAAGAGCACCTGGGTCTTGTGCTTGAGCCTCCTGAAGCTCTTGCTGTGGAGGATCCTGTCCCTGTCCCTCTGAAAGCAGGTCCTCACGGGGCAGGGCTCCTCCGGGAAGACCCTGCCCCTGCTCTGGGCGCTCCTGCAGGCGTAAGGGGCGAGGATCTGCCCCTCGAGCCTCTCCATCTCCTCCCTCAGCGCGATCAAAGCCCATCAATCTCCCGCGGTCTCACCCACCCCCAGGGCGATCCTGGCCGCGGCCAGCCTCGCCACGGGGACCCTGTAGGGGGAGCAGCTCACGTAGTCCAGCCCTATCTCGTGGCAGAAGTATATGGAGCTCGGGTTGCCCCCGTGCTCCCCGCATATCCCGACCTTGAGCTCCAGCCTGGCAGCCCTCCCTTCCTCCACCGCTATCCTCATCAGCCTGCCTACGCCCGACCTGTCGAGCACCTCGAAGGGGTTGTGGGGCAGGACCCTCTGCCTCACGTACTCGGCGAGGAACTTCCCCTCAGCGTCGTCCCTGGAGTAACCGAAGGTGGTCTGGGTGAGGTCGTTGGTACCGAAGGAGAAGAACTCGGCCCACCTGGCTATCTCCCCGGCCACCAGAGCGGCCCTGGGCACCTCTATCATGGTCCCCACCTTGTAGGGGACCTTAACCCCCATCCTCTCCATCACCCCTTCGGCCACCCTGACCGTCATCTCCCTAAGCCTTCTCATCTCCTCCTCGGTGCCCACCAGGGGCATCATGATCTCGGGCCTGGCGTCCACCCCCTCCTTGACCAGCTGACATGCCGCCTCCATTATCGCCTCCACCTGCATCTCGTATATCTCCGGATACACTATCCCGAGGCGACAACCCCTGAACCCCAGCATGGGGTTCGCCTCCTTGAGGGCCCTGGCCTTGGAGATGAGTAGATCTATCCTCTTCCTGCGCTCCTCGTCGGCCCTCTCCCTCTCCTTCAGGAGCTCCTCCTCCTTGGGCAAAAACTCGTGGAGCGGCGGATCCAGGAGCCTTATGGTGGTGGGAAGTCCCTCCATGACCTTGAGTATCTCGTAGAAGTCGCTCCTCTGCATCTCCTTGAGCCTCGAGAGGGCTGCCACCCTCTCCTCCCTGGTGGAAGCGACTATCATCTCCTGCATGACCGGGAGCCTGTCCACGTCCATGAACATGTGCTCGGTCCTGCAAAGCCCTATGCCCCTGGCCCCGAACTCCCTGGCCCTGGCCGCATCGGTTGGGGTATCGGCGTTGGCGAAAACCTTGAGCCTGGCGAAGCGATCGGCCCAATCCAAAAGCTTCCTGAACTCCTCCGTGAAGCTCGGGCGCACCAGGGGCACCTCCCCCAGAACCACCACTCCCCTGGTGCCGTCTATGGTGATCACGTCCCCCTTCCTCACCACCACGTCGCCCACCTTGAAGAGCTCGGCCCTGAGGTCTATCTCTATGGCCTCGCATCCGGCCACGCAGGGCTTGCCCATCCCCCTGGCCACCACCGCGGCGTGGCTGGTCATACCTCCCCTGGAGGTCAAGACCCCCTGGGCGGCGTAGAGCCCGTGGATGTCGTCCGGGGTCGTCTCGGGCCTCACCAGGATGACGTCCCACCCCTTCTCGTGGGCCAAAGCCTCCGCCTCGTCGGCGTCGAAGACAACCCTCCCGGTGGCCGCCCCCGGCGAGGCGGGAAGCCCCTTCGCCAGGACCTCGTACCTGGCGTCCGGATCTATCTGCCTGTGGAGGAGCTGTTCCACCTGCTCGGGCGTGACCCTGAGGACCGCCTCCCTTTCGCTTATCAACCCCTCCTCCACCATGTCCACGGCGATCTTCACCGCAGCCCGGGCGCTCCTCTTGCCGCTCCTCGTCTGGAGCATGTAGAGCTTGCCCCTCTCCACCGTGAACTCTATGTCCTGCATGTCCCTGTAGTGCCTCTCCAGGAGCTCCGCCACCCTGAGCAGCTGCTCGTAAACGCCGGGCATGACCTCCCTGAGCTGGGATATGGGCCTGGGGGTCCTTATCCCGGCCACCACGTCCTCCCCCTGGGCGTTCTCCAGGAACTCCCCGTAGAGCTCCCTCTGGCCGGTGGAGGGATTCCTGGTGAAGCAGACCCCCGTCCCCGAGTCGAAGCCCATGTTGCCGAAGACCATCGCCACCACGTTCACAGCGGTGCCGAGGTCGTCGGATATCCGGTGGATCTTCCTGTAGGTTATCGCCCTCTGGTTGTTCCAGGACTTGAAGACAGCCTCCACAGCCATCCGAAGCTGCTCCCACACGTCCTGGGGGAAATCCCTCCCGACGTGCCTCCTGACCACCTCCCGGTAGGACCCCAGCACCCTCCTCCAGCCCTCGGCGGAGACCTCCACGTCCTGGGATACCCCGAGCTCCCTCTTGACCCTGGATATGACCTCCTCGAAGGCCTCGTGCTCTATCCCCATCACCACGTTGCCGAACATCTGGACGAACCTTCTGTAGCTGTCGTAGGCGAACCTCTCGTCGCCGGAGGCAGAGGCCAGGCCCTCGACCGTGTCGTCGTTGAGACCCAGGTTGAGGATGGTGTCCATCATCCCCGGCATGGACACTGGGGCCCCCGACCTCACCGACACCAGAAGGGGATTGGAGGGGTCGCCGAAGCGCTTCCCGGTGCGCTCCTCCAGGACCCCCATATACCTCCTCACGTCCTCCCAGATCTCGTCGATTACCCCAGAGCCCTTCTCCCAGTAGAGCTTGCACACCTCGGTGGTTATCACGAAACCAGGAGGAACCGGAAGACCTATCCTGGTCATCTCGCACAGGTTAGCCCCCTTGCCCCCGAGGAGCCCCCTCATGGAGGCGCTCCCCTCCTCGAACAGATAGATGAGCTTCCCCACGATCCCCACCTCCCCAAAAAGGGCTAGGAAAGGGTGTAAAACCCGTGAGCCATCATGTGCTCCAATATCTCGTGGGCCGTCTCCTCCACGGCCCTGTCGGAGACGTCCACTACCTTGCAGCCCACCTTCCTCATCACAGCTCTCGCCCCCTCCAGCTCCTCCACCACCCTCTCCCAGCTGGCATACGACGAGCTCTCCGGATCCAGCCCCAAAACCTTGAGTCTTTCTGATCTTATCTTAACCAGGTTCTCTGGTTTTATCAACAAACCCACCACCCTGTTGGGATCCAGCTGGAAGAGCTCGTCGGGAGGGGGAACCTCGGGCACCAGGGGGACGTTGGCCACCATTATCCCCTTGTGGGCCAGGTACATGGACAGAGGGGTCTTGCTGGAGCGCGAGACCCCTATCAGGACGAGTTCGGCCTCCTTGAGCATGTGGGGGCTCTTGCCGTCGTCGCAGGCTATGGCGAACTCTATGGCCTTGACCCTCTTGAAGTAACCCTCGTCCATCTGCCTTATGAGGCCCGGCTTACCCAGAGGGGGCTGGCCCACCATGGCCTGGAAGGCGTCGAGCAGAGGCCCCAGGAGGTCTATGACCTTCACCGAGAGGACCTCGGCGAGCTCCACTATCCTCAGGCGAAGCTCCCCTATGACCAGCGTGTAGACCACCAGGGCCCCCTCCTCGGAGGCCCTCCTCATCACCTCGGCGAGCTTCTCCTCGGTGTTCACGTAGCGAAAGAGCCTGGGCTCCACCGACAGCCTGTGGTCGAACTGGCTTATGGCCGCCCTGACCACCTGCTCTGCCGTGTCCCCCGTCGAGTCCGAGAGGAGAAACACCTTGGCCGTCTTGCCCACTGGGGATCACCTCAGAGGCCCATCAGCGAGAAGTCGGCCACGCGGAAGAGCAGGTCCCTGACGGCGCAAAGCAGGTTTATCCTGTTCCCCCTCAACTCCTCCTCCGGCGCCATCACCAGCACTTCGTCGAAGAAGCGATCTATCGGCCCAACCAGCCCATCGGCCATGAGCCGCAAAGCGCCCTGGTAGTCGCCGCTCTCCATGGCCTCCATCGCCCCCGACCTCACCCCCTCGAGAGCCCCGAAGAGGGCGCTTTCTGCCTCCGAGGAGAAGAGGCCGGCCCTTATCGGCCCTCCGCCGTAGGGCCTAGATATGTTGATGACCCTGGTGGCAGCCCGCGCCAGCTCCCCGAAGGACCTCTCCCCCCACAGGGCTGACACCGCGTCCAGCCTGCGCTTAAGGTCCAGAGGTCTGGTCCAGCCCACGGCCATCGCGGACCTAACCTGCTCGTGGGAGTATCCCCTGTCCCGGAGCAGGTTGTAGATCCTCCCCTCCACGAACTCGAGGGTGGACCTCAGCGCCTCTTCCCCCATGGACAGACCCTCCCTGGCGGCGTCGAACAGGAAGTGGAGGTCCAGGTCCATCCCCTTGTGCCAGCACAGCTCCACGATGGCCCTGGCGTGCCTCCTGAGCCCATACGGGTCCTGCGAGCCGGAGGGGGTAAGCCCAACCCCTATGAACCCCACCAGGGCATCGGCCCTGTCCGCCACCCCGAGGACGGCGCCCAGCAGGCCCTCCGGCATCCTGTCCCCCGCGAACCTGGGGAGGTAGTGCTCGAAGACCGCCCAGGCCACCTCGGGGTCCTCCCCCTGCCTGAGGAGGTACTCCCTGCCCATCACCCCCTGGAGCTCGGGGAACTCGAAGACCATCTCGGTCACCAGATCGGCCTTGCAGAGCCTGGCGGCCCTGGAGAGCTTATCCCTAGAGGCCCCGTCCAGGCCCAGGGCGTCGCAGAGCCTCAGGGCAAGCCCCTCGATCCTGGCGACCTTGTCGAACATGGTCCCCAGCTTCTCCTGGTAGACCACGCCCCTCAACGCCTCCACCCGCTCCGCCATGGGGACCTTCAGGTCCTCCTGGAAGAAGAAGGAAGCGTCCTCAAGCCTGGCCCTGAGCACCCGGTGGTTTCCCTCCCTGACCACCTCCATGTTGGAGGCCCTGTTGTTGCTCACCCCCACGAAGTGGGGGAGGAGCTTACCCCTCTCGTCCCTCACGGCGAAGTAACGCTGGTGGGACTTCATGGAGGTGACCAGGACCTCCTCCGGGAGCTCCAGGTACTTGGGGGAGAAGCTCCCCATGAATACCACGGGGTACTCCACCAGGAAGACGTTCTCCTCCAGCAGGGCCTCGTCCAGCTCCACCTTGACCCCGTTCCTCTCCTCTATGAGGGCCACGTCGGACTCTATGGCCTTTCGCCTCTCGTCCGGGTCCACCACCACGAAGTTCTCGGACATGGCCCTGAAGTATTCCTCGGCGCTCTTGAGCTCTATCTCCCTCTTGCCCATGAAGCGATGGCCCCTGGTCCTCCTGCCCGACCTTATCCCCTCCACCGAGAAGTCCACCACCGCCTCGTCCAGCAGGCAGAGGATCCACCTGATGGGCCTGGCGAAGCGAAGGCCCTTCCAGTGCCAGTACATGGTCTTGGGGAAGGACAAAGACCTCACGATCCTCTCCATCACCTCGGGCAGGACCTCAGCGGTGGGCATGCCCGGGTGGTGCTTGACGGCGAAGACGTAGTTGCCCGAAGGGGTGGACTTGACCACCAGGTCCTCCACGGAGACCCCCTTGCTCCTGGCGAACCCTATGGCCGAGGCGGTGGGATGCCCGTTGGCGTCGTAGGCCTGCGCCTCGGGCGGACCCTTTATCTCCTCGACCGCCTCCTTCTGCGAGAGGGGGAGGTCCTCCACCAGGAGCACGAGCCTTCTGGGGGTGCCGAAGCTCCTGATGGAGCCCACTTCCAGACGATAATCGGAGAAAAGCCTCCGGGCCAGCTCCACCAGCTGCCCCAGGGCGTCCCGCATGAACCTGGCCGGTATCTCCTCAGTGCCTATCTCAAGAAGAAGCCTGCGGTACATGAGAAAAGCCCTCCCCCGAACCTAGAACTTTCCCATGAGCGGGAAGCCCATCTCCTCCCGCTGCCTCACGTAGGCCCTGCAGCAGGCGGAGGCCAGCTCCCTCACCCTCCCTATGAAGCTCGTCCTCTCCGCCACCGATATGGCCCCCCTGGCGTCCAGCAGGTTGAAGGTGTGGGAGCACTTGAGCACGTAGTCGTAGGCGGGAAGGACCAGCCCCTTCTCCACGAGCCTCCTCGACTCGGCCTCGTACATCTCGAAGAGCTTGAACAGCATCCCCACGTCCGCCTCGTCGAAGTTGTAGATGGAGTGCTCCACCTCGCCCCTGTGGTGGACGTCCCCGTAGGTAACGTCCCCCACCCACTTGAGGTCGAAGACCGAGTCGACCTTCTGGATGAACATGGCCACCCGCTCCAGGCCGTAGGTTATCTCCACCGATATGGGGTACAGGTCTATACCCCCCACCTGCTGGAAGTAGGTGAACTGGGTGATCTCCATGCCGTCGAGCCACACCTCCCAGCCCAGGCCCCAGGCCCCTATGGTGGGAGACTCCCAGTCGTCCTCCACGAACCTTATGTCGTGCTCCCTCGGATCTATTCCCAAGGCCTTCAAGCTCTCCAGGTATATCTCCTGGATGTCGTCGGGCGAGGGCTTGAGGATCACCTGATACTGGTAGTAGTGCTGAAGCCTGTTGGGGTTCTCCCCGTACCTGCCGTCGGTGGGCCTCCTGGAGGGCTCCACGTAGGCCACCTTCCACGGCTCCGGCCCCAGAGCGCGAAGGGTGGTGGCGGGGTTCATCGTCCCGGCGCCCACCTCTATGTCGTAGGGCTGCTGGATCACGCACCCCTGATCAGCCCAAAACCTCTCGAGCCTGAAGATGACCTCCTGGAAGTTCACTTCCCATCCCTCCTCCTTTCCACCAAAAGACCTCCGAAGGACAAAAACCTTCGCACGACCGCCAGGAAGGCCTCCACCTCACCCGCCTCCGGGGGGATGGTCCCGGGCTCCTCACCTCTGACCACCGAGGCCAGCTGAGGGCTGAGCCTCAAGACCCCTCCGCAGGAGGCGCAGCCGAACCCCTCCTCCCCCAGGAACAGTACCTCCCCCGTGGGCGAACCGCAGAGGGCGCACGAGTCCGGCGAGGGCAAGACGCCCTCCCCCCTGGCGAGCTCCACGTAGAACCAGGCCGACGACAGCTCAGGGCTTTTGCCCGCCTCCACCATCGACAGGAACCTGACCAAAAGCCCGAAAAGACCCTCGCAGCGAAGCTCCCCCAGGGATCTGACCGCCTTCAGGACCTCGAGAGCCCAGAGGATGGCCTCCCTCCTGGACCTGACCCCCGCGAAGGGCTCCACCAGGTCCACCTCCCTCAGGTAGAGGAGCGAGGATCTGCGAGACCTCTGCAGGTGGAAGAAGGCCCACACCCCAGGCTCTAGAAGCCCCCCGAACCTGACCCTGCCGCGACAGGCCCCTTTGGCCACGAAGGGGAGGATGATCCCCTCGCGCGAGAGCACCTCCCCCCTCACGTCTCCCTCCGGGGTGGACCTTCTAAAGACCAGCACTCCCTCGACCCTCTCCAGTCCCACCACGCCCTCAAACGTATCCCAGCCGTCTTAGCTCCGCCTCCGAGTCGCGCCAGTCCCTCCTGACCTTCACCCAGAGGTCCAGGTAGACCGGACCCCCCAGCAGGAACTCGAGCTCCCTGCGGGCCTCGCTCCCTATCCTCTTTATCATCTGGCCGCCCTCGCCTATGAGGATCCCCTTCTGCCCCTCCCGCTCCACGAAGATGGTGGCGGAGATGTAGAAGCTCCCGTTATCCCGCTCCTTGAACTCCTCCACCACCACAGCGGCGCTGTAGGGGACCTCCTGGAAGGTGTGGGAGAAGATCTTCTCCCTAACTATCTCGGCGGCCAGGAAGCGAAGGTTCCTGTCGGTGAGCTGCTCCTCCGGATACATCATCTCCCCCTCCGGGAGGAGCTCGAAGACCCTCCTGAGCAGCTCGTCCAGGTTGGTCCCCCTGTGGGCCGATATGGGGAGGACGTCGTGGAAGGTGAGGTGCTCCGCGTAAAGCCTGGCCGCCTCCCAGAAGTCCTCTTTCCTGGAAAGCAGGTCCACCTTGTTGACCAGCAGGAGTATGGGGGCTTCAACCCCGCGCAGGAAGGATATCACGTTTTTGTCCTCCCTGGATAGCTCCCTGTCGGTGGCCTCCACCACGTAGAGCACCACGTCCACGTCCTCCAGGCTCCTTCGGGCCACCTCCACCATGTACTCGCCCAACCTGTCCTTGGGGAGGTGTATGCCAGGGGTGTCGACGAAGACTATCTGCCCCTCCTCGCTGGTGTATATCCCCTTTATGTCGTTCCTGGTGGTCTGGGGCTTATCGGATATTATGGCCACCTTGTGCCCCAGGATGTTGTTGACCAGGGTGGATTTGCCCACGTTGGGACGACCCACCACGGCCACGAAGCCGCTCTTCAACGTCCGTCACCCCCCATCGAGCTCGCCCCGAAGGCGAAGGGGAGGAGATCGCAAAACGACAGTACCAGGACCTCCCCGGAGGATGGGTCCACCAGGAAGACCCTGGTCCCCGGCGAGGCGAACTCGCTCAGGAACTGAAGGCACATCCCGCAGGGATAGCAGGGCCCCTTCGAGTCCGGGGAGAAGACGGCCAAGGCCTCGATCCCCCGCGCCCCATCCATGACGGCCCTCGCCGCCGCGAGCCTCTCCGCGCAGATCCCAACGGGGTAGCTGGAGTTCTCCACGTTACAGCCGCAGAAGACCTTCCCCCTGTCGTCCAGGACGGAGGCACCGACCCTGAAGCGCGAGTAGGGGGAATAGGAGGCCAAAGAGGCCTCCCTGGCCCTCGAGATCAAAAGCTCCTTGGCCTCAGTCTCCCTCATGACCCTGTTCCTCCGGCCTCCTCAGGGTGAACCTGACCCTCTTGATCCTATGTCTTACCGCCTCCACCACCTCGACGGTGAAGTCCTCCTCCTCCACGCACTGGCCCACCTTGGGCAAAACCCCAAGCCTCTCCACCACAAAGCCCCCCACGGTGTCGGCCTCCTCGTGGGGTATGGACAGGCCCAATCGCTCCTCCAGATCCCCTATGGGGACGGAGGCCTTGACCAGGAAGACCCCCGGGGCTTCCTCCACTATGGCGGGCATCTCCCTGGAGTCGTACTCGTCCTGGATGTCGCCCACTATTTCCTCTATTATATCCTCCAGGGTCAAAAGCCCCGCCGTGCCGCCGTATTCGTCCACCACTATGGCTATGTGGACCCTCTTCTCCTTCATCTGGGAGAATATGTCGGCCACCCTCGCCGTGTCGGGCACGAACAGCGCCTCCCTCGCCAGCCCCTCGAGCTTAACGCCCTTCGGCATCTCGAGGCCCGTCCCCACCGCCTTGAGCACGTCCTTGGCGTAGAGCATCCCCACCACGTTGTCCAGGCTGCCGTCGTAGAGGGGCACCCTGGAGAAGCCCGTCTCAGCGAAAAGCCTTATGGCCTCCTCCAGGCTCGCCGACACGGGAAGGGCCACCATCTCCGTCCTGGGGACCATCACCTCGTAGGCCCTGCGCTCCTCCAGGGATATTATCCCGTGGATCATCCTCCTCTCCGAGGCCTCTATCGCTCCCGTCTCCTCCCCCATCTTCACGGCCATCTCTATGTCCTCCCTGGTGACGAAGGCGCGAAGGCCCTCCAGCTCCAGCCCGAAGAGCAACCCCAGGAGCCTTATCACGCCCCTTATCAGGAGGAGGACCGGAGCCAGCAGACGACGGAGCATCGCCACGAGGGGTACCGTGAACCTCACTATCGACTCCGGATGCCTTATGGAGATGCTCTTGGGGAGGATCTCGCCCAGGACTATTATCAGGGCCGACATGACCCCCACGGAGATGGCGAGCCCCCATCTGGGGAAGAGCCTCGAGGCCAGGGCCGCGGCCATGGAGCTGGCCACTATGTTCACCAGGTTGTTGGTCACCAGGAGCACCACCAGGGCCTCGTCCAGGTCGTCCATGAGCCAGCGAAGGATGCCCCTCATCCTCTCGGAGCTGGACTTCTCCGCCATCAGGAGGAGCTTGCTCCGCCCCACGGCGGTGGCGGCGGTCTCGGAGGCGCTCACCAGCGCTGAGATCGCCACCAGAAGGGCCACCCACAGGAGGGTGGACACCACCTCAGGCATCGCTCACCCCTCCCGAGCCCCTGAGGAACCTCTCCATGTACTTGCCCTGTACGGCCCACATCCTGGCCTCCCTCTCCGGCTCGTCGTGGTCGTGCCCCAGGAGGTGGCAAAGCCCATGGATCAGCAGCAAAGTGAGCTCCCTCTCCGTCGACGTCCCGCCCGATAGGGCGTTCTCCCTGGCCACCTCGGGGCATATGAAGACGTCGCCCAGGGGGAGCGGCTCCTCCCCCAAGCCCTCGAATCCCTGGGCCAGGTCGAAGAGCCCCCACTCGAGGGTGGGGAAGGAGAGCACGTCGGTGGGCCCCTCCTTGCCCCTGTAGCGGGCGTTCATCTCGGCCATCTCATCCCTGGCGAGGAAGACCACCGAGGCCTCCAGCGCCCTGGGCCCCATCGAGCCCAGAGGGCTTCCCTCCAGCTCCTCGAGCACCAGCTCGCGCGCCAGGGTTCGCCAGGAGCTCAAAAGCTCCTCGAGCCTGGAGGGATCCTCCAGGACCGAACCGCAGAGCTCCAGCCCCTCGAAGTGGAGCTCCAGGTCGAAGCCAGCTCCTCCCATGTCTACCCACCACCAGCCCCCTTGAGCCTGAGCGGCGAGGTCCCCTCCTCGCCCTCGACGAGGGGTTTGAGCTCCCTGGAGTGATGCGCCCCCATGAGCACCCTGGCGAAGGCCTCGCTTATCAGGTCCAGCTCCCTGAAGGTGAAGTCCACCCTGTCCAGCTGTCCCTCCTTGTGTTTGTTCATTATAACCTCCTTGACCAGGCCCTTTATGGAGTCGAAGCCCGAGATCCTCCTCTCCTCCGACCTGAAGGCGGCCTCCACCGAGTCGGCGAGCATTATGAGGGCCACCTCCTTCTTCATGGGCTTAGGCCCGGGATAGCAGAAGTCCTCCCTCCTCACCGACACCGCCCCTTCGGCCAGGGCCTTCTTGTAGAAGTAGGAGAGACAAGTGTCCCCGTGGTGCTGGGATATGAAGTCGACGACGCAGCTGGGAAGCCCGTACTGCTTCGCCAGCTCGACCCCATGGGAGACGTGGGAGGTTATGATGGAACAGCTCATGAAGGGGGAGAGCTTCTCGTGCACGTTCTCCCCCCCGCCCTGGTTCTCCACGAAGAACGAGGGCCTCTTGAGCTTGCCTATGTCGTGGTAGTAAGCCCCAACCCTCACCAGCATCCCGTGGAGGCCTAAGGCCTCCGCCGCCATCTCGGCCATGTTGCCCACCACCAGCGAGTGGTAGTAGGTGCCGGGGGCCTCCATCTGCAGCCGCCTGAGCAGAGGGTGGGACGGATCCGCCAGCTCCATTAGCCTGAAGGGGGAGATGAGGTCGAAGAGCCCCTCCAGCAGGGGCAGGCTCACCAGGGCCACGACGCACCAGAGGAGGTGCCAGGCCGAGGAGGCGAAGGCGGAGAAGAGGACCACCCCGGGGTTCCAAGAGGCCAGGGAATAGGCTAGCCCGGCCAGGGCTCCGGAGGTTATCGCGTGGGCGTAGACCTTCACCCTGCCGAAGGCGAACCTGGAGGAGACCCACCAGAAGTAGCCGCAGGAGACGAAGGAGGCGAAAGCCATGGCGAGCCCCTGGGAGAGCTCAGCTCCCACCGAAAAGAGGAGGGAGCTGAGGAGGACGAACGGCAGGAGGAGCTCGAAGGACCTGTCGCTGGCGTAGGTCAGATATCCCCACAGGGCCGGAAGAGCGAGGGGGAAGGAGAACCCCGCCAGGGGTATCAGCAGGGAGCCCAAGACCAAAGAGGTGGCCACCTTGAGGAAGAGGAGCTGGGGCTTCGCCAAAGCCGTCCCGCCGAGCCGCGAAAGCCTCCTGAAGGCCCAGACCTCGGCCAGCGCGCAGGACGATCCCAGGAACAGGAGGACCCAGAACAGCGAAGGCCCTGAGGGAAGCCCATCCTCTTCCCCGCCGAAGAGCCCCTCCATCCCGAAGAGGGACACGGGCTTGTACAGGATGCTCCTGAAGGGGAAGTAGAACCAGCTCCAAAAGGGTCCGACGTCGCCGAAAAGGCCAAGCCCCAAGGCACTTCCGGTCTGCCGATACTGGAACAGGTAAAGGAAACACAGGAGATAGAGGACGCAAAGGAGCAGACCCCACAGGAAGGGCAGACGCGGGTCCACAGCGACGCCGGCCCAGTCAAGCAGAGCGCGAACCCCGGAGCGCCATCCACTAGGTGGGTCGCCTTTCTCGCTCTTTGAGCTCGTACTCCTCATAAGCCCTCACTATCTTCTGGACTATCTCGTGCCTCACCACGTCCTCGTTGGTCAGATAGCAGAAGGCTATGCCCTCTATCCCCTTGAGGACCCGCTGGACCACCACCAGGCCCGACTCCTTCCCCGGGGGCAGGTCCACCTGCGTGACGTCCCCGGTGACCACCACCTTAGACCCGAAGCCCATGCGGGTCAGGAACATCTTCATCTGCTCGGGGGTGGCGTTCTGTCCCTCGTCCAGGATGATGAAGCTGTCGTTGAGGGTCCTGCCCCTCATGTAGGCGAGGGGAGCTATCTCCACGATCCCCTTCTCCACGTAGCGCATGAACCTCTCGGGGGAGAGCAGGTCGAAGAAGGCGTCGTAGAGGGGCCTGAGGTAGGGCTCCACCTTCTCCCTGAGGTCTCCGGGAAGGAAGCCCAGCTTCTCCCCCGCCTCTATGGCGGGCCTGACCAGTATTATCCTGCTCACCTGCTTGTTCTTCAGGGCCGATATGGCCACCGCCACCGCGAGGTAGGTCTTGCCCGTGCCCGCGGGCCCTATGGCGAAGGTGATGTGGTTCTCCTTTATCCTCCTTACGTACTCCCGCTGACCCCTGGTGCGAGCCCTCACGGGCTTGCCCATGGCGGTGACGCATATGACGTCGCCGTAGAGCTCCTTGAGGTCGTGGTCTCCCTTCTCCAGGAGGCTCTTTATGGCGTATCTCACGTCGCCCCTGGTGATGTAGTGGCCCTCCTTGGCCATCTCGATGAGCCCCTCGAAGAGCAGGCGAGCCAGCTCCAGCACGCGCAGGCTGTCGCTCGAGACTATCAGCTCGTTGCCCCGCAGGGCTATCTCCACGGGGAGGGACTCCTCCACCAGCCTGAGGTTGGACTCCCCCTCCCCCACCACGGCGGAGAGCACGTCCCTGTCCTCGAAGCGAAGAGTGGTCTTGCCCCTCTCCTCGGCCAAGGCCATGCCCCTCCTAGGCGCTCACCACCCTTCTGACCTCGGGGACCTCCCTCTTCAAGACCATCTCCACCTGCATCCTGAGCGTCTGCTGGGAGAACGGACAGCCCATGCAGGCCCCCGAGAGCCTCACCCTGACCTCACCCTTCTCCTCGTCGCAGCCCAGGAGCTCTACCCCACCCCCGTGGGAGCGAAGCGCGGGGGAGATGACCTCGTCGAGCACTTTCCTCACCTTCTCCTCGAAGTTCGACATGCTAAGACCTCCCGTTCAAATCGAGGGCCAAGACGGAGCTAGACGGGGTAGGCCACGCCCTCGACGGGCTGCCCCAGACCCACGTCCCTGCTGACCATCCTGGCGTACTTCCTCTTTATGAAGTCCAGCGCCACCGCGGGGAAGAGCACGTAGGTCAACACGTCCTCCTCTTGGGTCATCCAGGGCTCTATCTCCCTCCTGGCCCGCTCCAGAGCGGGCTCCAGGTGGTCGGCGGGCCTCCCCTCTATGGGCCTGGCGTCCCCCAGGACCTTCCGCTGGACCTCCGGGTCCACGGGGGCTGGGGTCCTTCCGTAATAGCCCATGAAGTAGTCCCTTATCTCCTTGGGGACCACCTTCCACCTCTCCCCCACCACCACGTTTATGGTGGCCTGAGTCCCCACCAGCTGGCTGGTGGGAGTCACCAGCGGCGGATAGCCCATCTCCTCCCTGACCCTGGGGACCTCCCTCAAGACCTCCCCCAGCCTGTGCAGGGCCTTCTGCTCCTTGAGCTGGGAGACCAGGTTGGAGTACATCCCGCCGGGGATCTGGTAGACCAGGACGTTCACGTCCACCCCCGAAAGACCCAGGTAGTGCTCCTTGTACCTGTCCCTGACCTCCTTGAAGTACTCGGCTATCTCGGCGAGGAGCTTCAGGTCCAGGCCAGTGTCGAACCTGGTCCCCTTCAAGGCCGCCACGAAGGACTCCACCGGCGGCTGGCTGGTCCCCATGGACAGGGGCGATATGGCGCAGTCCACCACGTCGACGCCGGCGAGCACCGCCGCCAGGTAGGCCATCGAGGCCATGCCGCTGGTGTAGTGGGAGTGCAGCTGCACCGGGAGGCCGGTCCTCTCCTTGATCCCCTTCACCAGGTGGTAGGCCTCGGGAGGGGATATGATGCCGGCCATGTCCTTTATGCATATGGAGTCGGCCCCCATCGACTTGAACTCCACCGCGAGGTCCAGGAAGCTCTCCAGGGTGTGGACGGGGGAGGTGGTGTAGGATATGGCGAGCTGCAGGTGACCCCCCTCTCTCTTGACCTGGTCGGCCGCCACCTCCATGTTCCTCGTGTCGTTCAGGGCGTCGAAAACCCTTATTATGTCCACCCCGTTGCCTATGGCCCGCTTGACGAACTCCCTCACCACGTCGTCGGGGTAGTGCCTGTAGCCCACCACGTTCTGCCCGCGGAGCAACATCTGGAGCTTCGTCCTCTTGACGGCCCCCCTAACCACCCGAAGCCGCTCCCAAGGGTCCTCGTCCAGGAACCTTATGCAGGCGTCGAAGGTGGCCCCTCCCCACACCTCCAGGGAGTGATAGCCCACCTCGTCGATCCTCTCGAGGATGGGAACCATGTCCCTGGTCTTCAGCCTGGTGGCCATGAGGGACTGGTGGGCGTCCCTCAGGGTGGTGTCCGTGACCCCTACCCTCCTAACCTTGCCTCCCTCATCCGGGGCGAAGAGGGAATCAGCGAAACGACGCTGGGATCCCTCTCCCTGAAGGGGTTCGACGCGAACCTCAGGCAACCTCTCACACCCCCTTGGCCTTGGCCTCGTTCCAGAGCCTGTCCATCTCCTCCAGGCTGGAGCTCTCAAGCGACTTGTTTCGCTCCGCTAAGGCCCTCTCTATGTAGGCGAATCGCCTTCGGAACTTGTCGTTGGTCCTCCTCAGCGCCGTCTCGGCGTCCAAACCCAGGAGCCTGGCCACGTTGACCGCCGCGAATATTATATCCCCTATCTCCTCCTCCAACAACGCGCGCTCCCCGCCGGCCTCGAGCGACTCCGAGAGCTCCTGGACCTCCTCCTTTAGCTTGGAGAGGGCGTCCTCGGCCCTCTCCCAGTCGAAGCCCACCTTGGCCGCCCGATCCTGCAGCAAGGTGGCCGCCATCAGGGCGGGAAGAGCCCTGGGTATCGAGTCCAGAAAACCTCCCCCCTCGTTTCCCCTCTCGGAGAGCTTCAGCTTGTTCCAGTTGCGGCTCACCTCCTCGGCGGAGCTGACCTCCAGGTCGCCGAAGACGTGAGGATGCCTCCTTATCAGCTTGAGCCTTATCCCCTCCACCACGTCCAGGGCGTCGAACAGCCCCTCCTCCGACGCTATCTGGGCCAGGAAGACCACCTGCAGGAGCAGGTCCCCGCACTCCTCCCTAACGCCTTCTGGATCCCCCCTGTCGATGGCGTCCACCAGCTCGTAGGCCTCCTCCACCACGTAGGGCCTCAAGCTCTCCATGGTCTGCTTCCTGTCCCACGGACAGCCCTCCTCGGACCTGAGCCTACGCATGACCTCCAGCAGCTCCACGAAGGCATCGCCGTACCTTCGAGACCTCTCCAAAGAAGACCACCTCCGGGTCAAGCCGCAGCTGCGCCGAGCCCCTCGCCCTTAGGCCTTCGCAGAGACCTCGCCGCACCCACGAGCCCCTCGAAACCCAGGGAACTTACCTCCAGGGTCCAGGCCCGGCCGAAGCGCTTCGCTCCCATCCGCTCGAGCAAGGGCCCCGCCCCGACGGGATCCTCCGGGAAGAGCCTGAGCGAACCCCTCTCCAGTACCATCCTCCTAACTACCCCCCTGAGGGATAACCTGAGGGCCTGAAGCCCTAAGAGCAGCCTAACCCCCCATGGCGGAGGGCCGAACCTGTCCCTGAGCTCCTCCTCCAGGTCCAGCACCTCCTCCACCCCCTCGAGCTCCCAAAGGACCTTGAAGAAGGCGAACCTCAGCTGGTCGGATGGGATGTAGAGGTCGAGCCCCTCGAGGAGGGCCGGAGCGCTGAGCTCCGGAAGCTCCCCCTCCCCCCTGGCCCTCCTCAGGGCCTCGCCCAGGAGGTCCAGGTAGAGCTTGAGCCCCACTCTCTCGGCGTCCCCGTGCTGCTTCAGCCCAAACAGCTCCCCAGCCCCCCTTATCTCCAGGTCCCTTAGGGCCAGGTGATAACCCCCTCCCCAGGCGGACGTCCCGGAGATCGCCTCGAGCCTCATCGAGGCCCCCTCCGACAGGCCAACCCCCTCCGGGTAGGTGAAGTAGGCGAAGGCCTGCCTGTCGCCCCTCCCCACCCGGCCGCGCAGATGGTACATCTGGGGAAGCCCCAGAAGGTGTGAGTCCAGGACCACTATGGTGTTGGCGTTGGGGAAGTCCAACCCGCTCTCCACGATGGCGGTGGAGATCAGCACGTCCAGCTCCCCCCTGGCGAAGGAGGAGACGACCTCCTCCGACTCGGAGGGCCCCATGCGACCGTGCGCCAGGCCCAGGCGAAGGCCCGGCATCCTGCAGGAAAGGCCCATCGCCACCTCCTCCAGCCCCTCTATCCTGTTCCTGACCACGAAGGCCTGCCCTCCCCGCTGGAGCTCCCTCCTGATGGCCTTGACCGCCAGGTCCCAGCTGAAGGGCCCCACGTAGGTCCAAACCTCCCTCCTCCCCACGGGAGGGGTGGATATGACCGACATGTCCTTCATCCCTCCCAGGGCCAGGCCCAGGGTCCTGGGTATGGGCGTGGCAGATATGGAGAGCACATCGAGCCCCTCCCTTAGCCTTCGAAGCTCCTCCTTCTGGGCCACGCCGAACTTGTGCTCCTCGTCCACCACCAGGAGCCCAAGCCTCTTGAAGGACACCCGTTTGCCCAGGAGGGAATGGGTCCCCACCACCAGGTCCACCCAACCCTCCCTCAGGCCCTCGACCACCCTGGCGGCCCTCGGGGGAGGGACCAGCCTCGAGAGCATCTCGACCCTAACCCCAAGCGGCTCGAGCCTCTCCCTGAAGAGCTTGAAGTGCTGGGCCGCCAGCAAGGTGGTGGGGACCAGGACGGCCACCTGTTTGCCCGAGGCCACGACCCTCATGGCCGCCCTCAGGGCCACCTCCGTCTTGCCCACCCCCGCGTCGCCGCACAGGAGCCTGTCCATGGGATACGGTCTGGAGAGATCCCCCAGCACCTCCTCCAGGGCCTTCAGCTGATCGGCCGTCTCCCGGTAGGGGAAGCTCAGCTCCAAAAGCCTCTCCATGTCTGGGTCCCCTCCGAAGGGCTCCCTGTACCTGCTCTTCCTCTCCGCGTAGAGGCGGTGGAGGTCCATGGCCCTCCTGAAGGCCGCCCTCGCCGCTTTTCTCCTGGCCTTCTCCCAGCGGCTCCTTCCGCCCAGCTCGTCGAGCTCGACCTCCTCCCTACCGGCCGGGCCGACGTATCGGTCCACCTTGTAGGCCAGGTGCAAGGGGACGAAGAGGATCTTGGAGTCGCGGTACTCTATCTTCAGGTAGTCCTTGCCCTCGATCCTCTCCAGGCCGAGGAAGCGGCCGATCCCGTAGTCCGCGTGGACCACCAGGTCCCCCTCGGAGGGAAGCTCGGGGGATAGCCTCGACCTGCTGGAGCTACCAGCCCTCCTGGCGAGGCCCCTGTAACCGAACACGTCCCCCTCGCCCAGGAAGACCCTCCTCTTGCTCAGGTCCAGGAAGCCCTGGCTTATGTGGGAGCTCACCCTCCTCGCGGCCAAGCCGGAAAGCTCCGGCACGTCCTCCTCCAGGAACAGGAGGACCTCGAAACCATCCCTCAGCCAGAGCTCCACCGCCTTCGAGGCCCTCCCGACGTCCCCCTTGAAGGGCTCCAGGACCCTTATGCCCCTCTCGAAGACCCAGGAGGCGTCTCCCTCCATCTCGTCCAGGTGGCACAGAACGGCCGAGGAGGATAGGGCCTCTAATCGGCGAGGATCCAGCCTCAGGAGCCTGGACTCCAGGGCCTCTGCGGCCTCGAAGAGGGCGGCCCTGCTCCTATTCGGGTCCACCAGGACCAGGGGTACGCCCTCCAGGGAGGTTCCGGGGGAGAAGGTCTTCGCCTCCCCGTAGGAGGATATCTGCACCACCGACAGCCTCCTCGTGCTCCTCTGGGTAACCGGGTCGAACAGGGCCACCCTGTCCACCGACTCCCCGTCGAGCTCCACCCTGACGGGATGCTCCCCCTCGAAGGGGAATACGTCCAGGATCCCGCCCCTCCTCGCCCACTCCCCCGGGCCTACCACCATGGAGACCCGCTTGAAGCCGGAGGACTCGAGGAATTCGACGAAGGAGCGAAGATCCAGCGCCCTCCCGACCTCCACGACGAAGGAGGAGGAGGGTCCTTCCACCTCGAAGCTCGAGGCCAGGAGCGGGGAGTGTACCACCAATACCCCACCCTCCGAGAGCCACCCGTCGAAGGCGCTGAGGGTCCTCCTGGCGGAGGCCTCGGAGAAGGAGAGGGGATCCAGGACCGGCAGGGAGGAGGACTTGACCCCTAGGGCCTGAAGGTCCTGGGCCAGGAGCGACAGGTTCGACTCGGACGGCAAGGCCACCACAGCCCTGTCGCTTTCTCCGACGACCTCGGACAGCAGATAGGCCAGGACCGAGGTGCAGGGCAGCTTAACCCCGGAGGGGAAGGATCTCACGCCGGATCACCGGCCGTTCACCAGGCTCATCGCCTTGTCGAGGCTCTCATCCAGCCAAAGCTCCACGGCCCGACAGGCCCTCTCCAGGACCTCCGGCAGCGCCTCCATCTCCTCCTCCGAGAAGGGGGAGAGCACGTAGGTGGAAGCGTCCACCCCGGGAGGAGGTGAACCTATCCCCACCCTGAGCCTGGGCACTTCCGGGGTCCCCAAGGCCCCTATCACCGAGGCCATGCCCCTGTGCCCGCCCGCTGAGCCGGAGCCCCGAAGCCTGAGCCTACCGAAGGGAAGGCTCATGTCGTCGTACACCACCAGCACCTGGGATGGGGCTAACCCCATCCTCCTCGCCAGGAAGGAGACCGCCTTTCCGCTCAGGTTCATGTAGGTCATGGGCTTGAGCAAGACCACCTGCCCCGTGCCCTTCAGCGCCGGAGGGCTCCAGAGGCCCAGGGGGTGCTCCACGCTAAGGGATACCCCCAGGGCCTCCGCCAGCTCGTCCAGCACCATGAAGCCCACGTTGTGTCGGGTCAGGGCGTACTCGAACCCGGGGTTGCCCAGGCCCACCACGAGCCTCCGGTCGGACATCCGCCCTCCCCGCTACTCCTCCTCCTTGCTGGCCCTGGCCTCCCTCTTCTGCTCCGCCACCGTCGGCACCTCGGCGGCGCTCACGGCAGCAGCGGCGGGAGCAGCCTCCTCCTCCACCCTCGGAGCAGCTATGACCAGGACCACCGCGTCGGGTTCCTCCGTCGCCTTGACCCCCTCGGGGAGCTCCAGGTCCTTCACGTAGACCACGTCCTCTATCCCCAGCTTCGATATGTCGACCTTTATCTCGTCGGGTATGAGACGGGGATCGCACTCCACCTCGATCTCGTGGAGGAATTGCTCCAACACGCCGCCGAGCTTCAAGCCCGGACAGATCTCCTTGCCCACCAGGTGCACGGGCACCTCCACCGTCACCAGGTGACCCCTCACCAGGTGGTAGAGGTCCAGGTGCAGGAGCTCGCCCGTAAGGGGGTGCCTCTGGACCTCCTTTATCAGGGCCATCAGCGGCTCCCCCTCCCCCTCCATGGATATGCTCAACACCTGGGTAGACCAGCTGTCCCCCCTCAGGAGCGGCTCGACCTCCCTCCTGGGGAGCAGGAGGTGGTGGTTCTCCTGGATGTCGAAGCCGTAGAGCTCCGCGGGCACCCAGCCCTCGGCCCTGGCCTTGCGGCTGGAGGATTTGCCCACCCTGTCCCTTCTCCTGGCCTTTACCTCGAAGACCTTGCTCATGACCCTCTTCGACCTCCTCGCGAGCTGAAAGCTCTCTTCTATCCGTGGTTGCCGAACAGGACGCTCACCGAGTGATCCGAGTGGATCCTCCTTATCGCCTCGGCGAAGAGCCTGGCTATGGAAAGGTACTTCATCTTGGGAAGAGCACTCCCGTCCTTGGCCGGGACGGTGTCGGTCAGCACCACGCTCTTTATCGAGTCGTCGGAGAGCCTCTCCAGGGCGGGTCCGGAGAGGATGCCGTGGGTGGCGCAGACGTGGACCTCCCTGGCCCCCCTCTCCAGCAAGAGCCTAGCGGCGTTGAGCATGGTGCCGGCGGTGTCTATTATGTCGTCCACCACCACCGCCACCTTACCCCTGACGTTCCCTATCACCTCGAGGGCGGCCGAGGTGTTTATGGCCTCGTACACCCTCCTCTTGTGCACTATCGCCAGGTCAGCCCCCGTCAGGTCGGCGAAGTACCTGGCCCTGGCCACCCCTCCCACGTCGGGGGAGACGGCCACGAGGTTGGCCCTGTCGGACTCCGGCAGGCTCTCCAGGAAGTGCTTGGCCAAGAGCGGCACCCCCGTCAGGTGGTCGACGGGGATGTCGAAGAAGCCCTGGATCTGCCCAGCGTGGAGGTCCGCCACCACCAGCCTCCTCGCCCCGGCTATGGTTATCAGGTTCGCCACCAGCTTGGCGGTTATGGGGTCCCTGGCCTTCGTCTTCCTGTCCTGCCTCGCGTAGCCGAAGTAGGGCGTGACCACGTTGACCCGGTAGGCCGAAGCCCTCCTCAGGGCGTCCACCATGATGAGGAGCTCCATGAGGTTCTCGTTGACGGGGGGACAGGTGGGCTGTATCACGTAGACGTCGGCCCCCCTGACGCTCTCCTCCACCGAGAAGCCGACCTCTCCGTCGGAGAAGCGAAACACCCTCCCCCTGCCCAGCTCCACCCCCAGGTATCTGCAGACCTCGGCGGCGAAGCCCGGATGGGCGCTGCCGGTGAATATCTTCAGGCTCCTGGCGCTCACCCCTTCCATGTCAATCCCCCTTCCTCTCCCCGCGAGCCAGGGCCCTCCTCCTGGCCCAGTCCGCTATGTTCCTCTGCCTTGCCCTGCCCACCCCCAGCGCGCCGGGCGGCACGTCCTCGGTGATGACGCTGCCCGCGGCCGTGTAGGCCCCGTCCCCCACCTCGACCGGGGCCACCAGCATGGTGTCGCTGCCGATGAAGCAGTTGTCCCCTATGCGCGTGGGGTGCTTCCTCTGGCCGTCGAAGTTGCAGGTTATCGTACCCGCCCCTATGTTGGTGTCGCATCCCACGGTCGCGTCCCCTATGTAGGATAGATGGGGCACCTTGGTGCGCTTGCCTATGCTGCTCCCCTTGATCTCCACGAACCTCCCGGCGAAGGCCTCCTCCTCCAACAGGGCGCCGTCCCTAACGTAGGCGAAGGGACCTAGTCTGGCCCCGTCGCAGACGGTGCTACCCTCCACCACGCAGAAGCCGTGGACGAAGACCCTTCTCCCCAGGACCGCGTCCCTGAGGAGGGTGTTCGGGCCCACGAAGCTGCCCTCCCCCACCGCAGACCTCCCCAGCACGTACACGAAGGGGGAAAGGCGCACGTCCTCCTCCAAAACGGCCCTGGGACCCACGAAGGCCGAGTCGGGGTCCTCGATGCTGACCCCCCTCTCGCACCAGAACCTGTTGATCCTTCTCTGCATCGCCCTGGAGGCCAGGGCGAGCTGCCACCTGTCGTTGACCCCCAAGACCTCCTCCCCGTCCACCTGGAGGGCCAAGACCCTTAGCCCCCCCTCGGCGAAGAGGGAGACCAGGTCGGTCAGGTAGTACTCCCCCTGGGCGTTGGAACAACCCACCCTGGGCAGAAGGGAAAGGAGGGGCTCCACCTTGAAGACGTAGATGCCCGAGTTCACCTCCCTTATGGCCCTCTGCTCCGGCGAGGCGTCCTTCTCCTCCACCACCGCTCTCACCAGCTCACCCTCGCCCCTGACCACCCTGCCGTAGCCGGATGGGTCCTCCAGCTCAGCCGATAGCAGCAACATGTCCGCGCCCGAAGCCCTGAAGCGCTCCACCGCCCTGGACAGGGTGCTGGATCTCACCAGCGGCGCATCGCCGGGGAGGACCACCACCTCCTCCCTGCCGGAGAGCCAGGAGGAGGCGGTCCTGACCGCGTCGGCCGTCCCCCTCTGCTCCCCCTGCACCATCAGCTCCACCCCTTCGAAGAGGCCCCTCACGTAGGAGGAGACCTGCTCGGCCCCGTGGCCCACCACGACCCCGATGGACGACGAGCCCGCCTCCCTCAGGGAGGAGAGCACGTAGTAGATCATGGGCTCCCCGAGGATGGGATGCAAAACCTTCGGCAAGGAGCTCTTCATCCGCTTGCCCTTGCCCGCGGCGAGCACCAGAGAGGAAAATCCCGCCATGTCCGATCCCCCTAAGGCAAAAAAGAGGAGCTCCTTCGCTCCTCTTCCCACCCGTATGGCTGGGGTGGCTGGATTCGAACCAGCGATCGCGGATCCAAAGTCCGCTGCCTTACCGCTTGGCCACACCCCAGAGCCCCATAAGATTATATTTACGCCCCCTCCGTTGTCAATCGAAGCCAGAAGGCGCGGGGCGAGGCCTCACCTGATCGAGAACACCGGCAGGCCGTCCTCGGCGTCCAGGGAGGAGAAGCTCGCGAAGAGCGAGAAGGTCGGGTACCCCAGGTCGTCGGGGTTGACCCTGAGTCCGGCGGGGAGGACGGCCTCCACCCTCCAGCACCTGGGACCCGCACGCTCGGTCATCTCGAGGAAATCCATCAGGTTCTCCTCGCGCAGGGAGGGGAGCACCCTGCCGCCGGTGGCGAAGGCCAGGACCCTGTCCAAGGAGGAGGGCTCGTCGGAGACCACGAAGATCCTGACGGCGTTGAGGCGGCAGAAGGCAAGCAGGGACTCGGCCTCCTCCCTCTTGAGGGAAGCCGTCCCGGGGGTGACCAGGATCGGAGCCGAATCGGGGGCGAAAAGCCCCGGAGATAGCCTCTCCAGCTCATCCCTCCAGCTGGGTCCCACGGCGAAGGATAGGCCCCTGTCCTTGACCAGGGCGGGCACCGTCCCCGAGGGGGCCAACCAGACCACGGGCCTCCTATTCGGGTCCACCCTGGATATCCGGAAGGCCGAGGAGATGACGGTACCCCCGTAGACCATGGAGATGTTGTCCCAGCCGTCGAAGCCAAAGGGCCTCGCGCCGAAGGTGGCCGTGAAGGAGGCGGAGAGCTTCCCTCCCTCCCCGACCTCCACCGAGAGCAGGCTCAGGAAGCCCTCCTCCCCCAGGGGCACCTGGCTGTAGCCCCTGCACCACCTGGGGTCGTCGAAGTGGACGGTCCATATCTCCTGCCCCACGAGCTCCACCCCGGAGGGGTTGGGCAAAAGCAGCTCCAACTCCCACAGGAGATCCTTGCCCCGAAAGACCCTCACCCTCCCGTCGAGGCTCAGGACGTAGAGCCTTCCCAGGTCGTCGTAGGCCAGGTCCACCGGCGACGGCACCTCCAGGACGGCCACCCTGGACCTATCCTCGGCGCCGAAGGAGACCACCCTCCCGCCCGACAGGTCCGCCACCGACACCGTGCTCCCGTCCGAGGCCACAGCACAGGGCTCGAGGAGAGTGACCCCTCCCACCCTCGGCCCCAACCTCCACACCTCACGGCCGAAGCGGTCGAACATGTGGACGGCGGAGGAGGCCTGGTCCACGGCGAGGAAGCCGTCGCCGTGCCTGGCCAGGTCCCGGGGCGCCTCGAGGAGGCCGGAGTCGACCAGGGTGGTCCAGCGCTTGAAGGAACTCCCCTCCCTCTCGAACGCGAAGATCCTCCCCAGGTCGAAGTCGGCCACCAGGAGGTTTCCCCTCGCATCGACCACAGCCGACACAGGCCTCTTTAGGATGCCCCTCCCCATCGCCTCGATCCCCCTGGGGCTGAACCTCAACACCTTGCCCCCGGAGAAGTCGCAGGCGAAGATCTCCCGCTCGTCGAAGGGGTTCTTGCAGAGGGAGGAGAAGTTGTAGGACCTCTCTAAGAGCTTGGCGAGAAAGCCACCCACCCCTCCGCCGAAGAGGTCGTAGGGGTCGAAGACCTCCCTCGCCCAACCGACGGGTACCGCCACGTCGACCTTCCACAGGGATTTAACGCGCTCCTGGTGTCCGGCCAACCTGGAGAGGAGCCTCCTCGCGTACAGGTCCCTGGGCCTGACCTGGAGGTAGAACTCCACCTGCCTGATCGCCTCGGGGAGCCTACCCAGCCTGGCCAGGGCCATGCCGCGAAGGAGGTACGCCTCCACCAGGTAGGGGTTGGCCTTGAGAGCCTCCCCGCACAGCTCCACCGACGCCCTGTAGTCCAGGGAGGAAAAGCGCTGGAAGGCGCGCTGGAGCAGGACCTCCGACCCGATCAGGTCCACCCGGGGGGAGCCCCTGAGCTCCTGGGCGCGCGAAGTTAGCCCCCCCGTCAGCTCGAGGGAGACCAGGAGGAACGCCAAAACCGCGGACCTCAAGAGACCGAGCCTAAAGTCCACCTCGCCCTACTCCTGGAACCACCTTACGGCGGTGCGGTGTTTCTCCACCATGGTGCGCACGAGGATGTTCTGGGAGAAGAAAGAGGGGACCCTCCCGTAGGCGTACAGCATCAAGAGCATGCCCAGGTACACCATCCCCAAGAACAGGACGAGGGCGAGCAGATCCCTCAAAAAACCCCTCCTCAAGGCCGGACCCTCACCCCCTGCCCTCGATCCTCCTCCTTATCTCCTCCCCCACCAGCATACCGCTCACGGAGGCCTGGGCCAACCC
>CAYRKT010000002.1:0-58766 GCA_964425005.1 uncultured Synergistia bacterium | reverse complement strand
CTCCCACCACGACCCCCTCTGGCTCCGGCGCGGACCCCAGGAGGTGCCTTGCCCCCCTGCTCCTTCCCTCCTCGTCGACGCAGGCGAACAGGCGCACCTCCAGGCCTGGCCTCAGGCTGGCCCTCGCGAGGGCCACCAGCATGGCCGCCAGCGCCCCCTTGGCGTCCACGCTTCCCCTCCCCCAGAGCTCCCCTCCCTCGATCCTCACGGGTATGCTCCCCGGGACCGTGTCTATGTGGCCTACCAGGTAGATGCGCCTTCCTCCTTCGCCCTTTGCGGCCACGCCGTTTCCCGCCTCGTCCCTGCCGGCCTCAAGCCCCATGGACCTGGCCGCCTCGACGAAGAGCCCTACGGCCTCGTCCTCGCGGCCGGTGGGGCTTTCCGTCTCCACCAGGGCCTTCAGGAGCTCTACGGCCTCTGCTTCGAAGGGGCCTGTGGGCCTCATCGCTCCAACTCGTCGAGGGCGCTGAGCAGGGCGGAGGCGGCGAGCTCGAGCTCCTCCTCGGAGACCAGGAGGGACGGCATGAACCTAACCACCGACCTGTTGGAGGTGGTGAGCGCCAGGACTCCCTTCCCCTGGAGGGATCTGACCACCTCCTCCGCGACTGGCCCTGTGAGCTCCACCCCAACCAGGAGTCCTCTCCCCCTTACCTCCTTGACGCGGGGGTGCCTGGCCTCCTCGATCAGGGAGATGAGCCCTCGCCCCATCCTGGTGGCCCTTTCGCCCAGGCGCTCCTCCTCGACTACGTCCAGTACGGCGAGGGCCACGGCGCAGACCAGCGGGTTTCCGCCGTAGGTGGTCCCGTGGACCTTGGGGGGTAGGGGGCCTAGCTCCTCCCTCCACAGGCACGCCCCTATGGGGATGCCGTTCGCCATCCCCTTGGCCAGGCAGACCACGTGGGGGGATATGCCGTCCTCGACGGACAGGGCCAGAGAACCGCACCTGAAGAAGCCGCACTGGACCTCGTCGGCCACCAGCAGGGAACCCACCTCGTCGCAGCGGGACCTGAGGGCCCTGAGGAAGTCGGGGGGCAGGGGATATACGCCGCCCTCCCCCTGGACCGGCTCTACGAAGACCGCGGCCACCCCCTCGTCGACCCTGTCCAGGTCCTCCTCGATGGGTCTGATGAAGTCCACCTCGAGCAGGAGGTGCTCCAACCCCCTCTTGTAGTTGGGGTTGAAGGTAAGGGACGAAGCCCCCAGGGTCCTGCCGTGGAAGGACCTCCTGAGGGCCACGAACCTCTTCCTGCCGGGCCTCTTTAGGGCGCACAGCTTTATGGCGGTCTCTATCGCCTCCGCGCCCGAGTTGGCGAGAAAGCCCCGGAACTTGCCTCCCAGACCCTGACAAAGCCTCTCGAGCAACCTGGCCCTGAAGGGGGAGGAGAAGCCCATCCCGCAGTTCAAGATCCCCTCCTCGAGCGCCCTCTTCATCGCCGATGCCACGGCTGGATGGGCGTGTCCTAGGGCCACCGATCCGTGGGCCATGCTGAAGTCCAGGTACCTTCTCCCGGACTCGTCGAAGGCCCACGACCCCTCTCCCCTCACCAGGCAGACCTCCCTGGTGGCGGTTATGCCGGGTCCGAAGCGCGATTCTATATCTAGAAAGCTCGACATATCCAGGTCCCACCTCCCGCCAGGGCGGACCCTATCGGTCTTTCCACCCTGCTGTCCGAGATGATCACCTTCTCCACCCCGCCCTCCAAGGCCTCCCTCGCGGCCAATAGCTTTCTCTTCATGTTCCCCTTGGCGAGGCCGTCGTAGTCCTCCAGGTCCTCGAAGGGTATCCTCCTGACCAGGCTCCCTGGGTCTTCCAGGCGCTCCAGGAGCCCGGGGACGTTGGAGAGGATCACCAGGGCCTCGGCCCTCAGGGCCGAGGCGATGGCCGCTGCCATCCTGTCGCCGTCCACGTTGAGGGGCAATCCCTCCGGCGTCACGGCCACGGGGGAGACCACCGGCAGAAAGCCCCCCTCCAGCAGGACCTCGATCACCCTGGCGTTCACGGACCTCACCACCCCGCTCCAGTTGCCCTTGGCCACCTTGACCTTGCCGTTCTCCACGTAGCGGAGCGCCTCCTTCCTCTCTCCCTCGGCGAGGGCTCCGCTACCTCCCCAGAGGGCGACGGCCCTGACCCCCATGGCGTGCAGGGTGGAGCAGATCCTCGCGCCGACCTCGAGGCAAACGCCCAGGTAGACGTCCCTCTCCCTCTCCCCGACGAACCTGCTCCTGAACCCGCTGGGGCTCACGAGGTACCTGGGCTCCAGGCCGAGCTCCGCCGAGCGGGCGTCCATGGCGTCGCTCACCCCGTGGACCAGCACCAGCCTCTCGCCCTCTTCCCAGAGGGCTTTGACCTCCTTGCAGAGCTCGTCCAGCCTGTTCCCCCTTCCCCCGCCTATCTTGACCACCAGCACCCCCATCGCCTCCTTCATACAGGGAATATGGGGCTTTGGTTCAGGCCGGTCTCCTCCGGCAGGCCCACCATCAGGTTGGCGCAGGCCACGGCCGTCCCGGCGGAGCCCTTGACGAGGTTGTCCAGCACCGAGACCACCACCACCCGATCTTCCCCCTCCTGGACGAAGCCTATCATGGCGTGGTTGCTGCCCGTGACCCACCTGGGGTCCGGCAGTCGTAGGTGGGGTGGGTTGGCGGGGCACAGGGAGACGAAGGGGCTTCCCTTGTAGGCGTTCCTGAAGAGCCCCCACAGCTCCTTCTCGGTCAGGCGCTCGCTCAGCCTGCACCTGACCACCGCCTGAACCCCCCTCACCAGCTCCACCGCCGTGACGGAGAAGGATATAGCCTCCTCTGGGAGCTCCATCTCCTGGCACACCTCGGCCATGTGCCTGTGCTTCCCCACGGAGTAGAGCCTGAGGGCCCTGCTCCTTATGGGGTGATGGGAGCCCTCGCTGGGACGAGCTCCTCCCTCGGAAGAGCCAGCCCTCACGTCGGCCACGACCTCCCGAAGGAGGCCCTTGAGGGGCTTGAGCGCCAGGTTCACGGCGGTGGCGTTGCAGCCCACCCCGGAGGCCAAAGTCGCCCCCTTGAGCTCCTCGCGGTGCAGCTCTGGAAGCCCGTAGACGGCCCTGGAGAGGAGGTCCGGCCTTGGGTGATTCCTGCCGTACCACCTCCTGTAGGCCTCGGGGTCCTTGAGCCTGAGGTCTGCGCTCAGATCCACCACGAGCCTGCCGCTGTCGTGGATCTTCCCCGCGACCTCGGCGGACCTCCCGTGCTCCAGGGCCAGGAAGGCCAGGTCGAAGTCCGCTCCAATGGCCTCCTCGGGCGCGCAGAACTTCAAGGAGGGGTATACGGGCCTGAGGTGCGGGTGCCTCGTCCAGACCATCTCCCCGGCGAAGGTGTTGGAGGACGCCGCCGAGAGCTCCATCTGCGGATGGAGGGCTATGAGCCTCAAGAGCTCTCCTCCCACGAACCCGGACGCTCCGAATACAGCCACCTTCAAGTTCCCTGGCACCTCCTCGTTCAACTGGCCTTTATCTCGTGGAACTTCCTGAACGGCTTGTAGCACGATATCTCCACCATAACCTCCGCTATCAGGCCCGACATCCTTCCCAGGGCGAAGACCCCTCTGCCTACGCGCCACGAGAGCCCCATGTCGCTCAGGATCGCCCCGCTCGCCCCGTCGATGTTCATCCTTATGCCCTTCCTGGACAGGAGGACCTCCTCCATCTCCAGGGCGAGCCTCAGGTGGGGTCCCACCATGGAGAGCCTCTCGGCCAACCTGACCAGGGCAGGGGGTCTGGGATCCCTCCTGTGGTACCTGTGTCCGAAGCCCGGCACCCTTTCCCCTCTGTCCAGGAAGTCCTCCACGAGCCTCTCCGCCGTCCCTTTGAGCTCGTCTCTGCCGAGCTCCGCAGATCGCACCGCCTCCTGGAGCACCCTCATGGCCAGCTCTATGGCCCCGGCGTGGTGATCTCCGAAGCCCAAGAGCCCTGCCGCCAGGGCCGCGTGCATGGGGGAGCCGGTGGAGGCCACGAGCCTGGCCGCCTGGGTGCTGGGAGGCGTTGGGCCGTGGTCGCACATGGCCACCAGTATGGCCTCGAGCATCCTCCTCTCCCTCGAGCTCAGCCTCCTGCCGGTGAGCAGAAACCAAAAGACCTCCGGGTAGCTCCAGCCCTCTATGAGCTCCTCTATGTCCACGCCCCTGACCCTTATGCGATCCGGTCCTATCTCGACTATCTCGCCCTCCAAGGTCACCTCGTTCAACCCCGCTCACCTCCGAAAAGACGAGGCCCGCAAGCTGAAGCCTGCGGGCCGGGACGAGGGCGCAAGAAGACCCCCTAGGGACCAGCACGCCCTGGTCCCGGCCCTCCCTCGAACGTCCTCGACGACGCGCTGACCGAGCGTTTAGAGGGTTTGCCCTCCTCCATCGGCCATCACCTCCTCGACGACCGAGGCCAGAGCCTCCACCAGCTCAGCCCTCCTATCCTTTAGGGGCATCAGCTCGGGCAGATCCGAGAGGTCGAAGACCCAAAATCCCCTTCCTCCTCGCGAGATGAGCAGGTCGAACTGGGCCCAGAGTGGGGTCCCGAACCTGTCCCGCAGGTATCGGCACAACCTCGCTGCGATGTCGGAGAGCTCTTCCGTCTCGTCGCACGGCGCTAGAGCATGTCTGCCGCTGGGGGATATCGCCCCCTGGCTCCAGAACCTCCTGCTCCCTATGATGGTCAGCCTGGCCATGGCGTCCGCCTCGGGGTGGACCTGGACCACGAAGGGCTCGTCGACCAGGTGTTCCCGGTGCTCCAGCACCGCCTCCAGGGCGGCCTCGCTCCTGACCAGGGTCCTGATGTCCCCCCTCCCTCGCCTGCTCCCTCTTATCCAGAAGGGGTACCTCAACCTCCCCTGGGCGATGAGCTCCTTGACCTGGGGCTCGCGGAAGAGCAGGAAGACCTCGCTGGTGAGGCCCTCGAGGCTTAGGTCGTGCAGGGTAGAGGCCACGTCGACGGCGCTCCCTTCGGCTAACGCGAGGTTCAAGGGCTTAAGCCCTCGCCCGCGAAGGGAGGAGGACACCGCAGCCCTGGCCACCGGCGACGAGATGAGGTTCCAACAGGGAAGCGCGGGGTCCAGCTGGTCGAACCAGAGGCCCGAGGAGACCTCCACGGTCCTGCAGCTCACGCCGACCGAGTCGGCTGCCTCCAGGAGCAGCCTGGTCTCGAAGGAGAAGACGTCGTTTAGGACCACCAGCGAGGGCCTCATGCCCCCTTACTCCCCCCAGTCCTCCTGGACCTCGGGGGCCCTCTCCAGGACCACAGGATCCAACGAGACCACCTCCAGCTCCGTCCCGCAGTCGGAGCATACCACTATCTCGCCCAGCTCCACGCCGGACCCGATCTCCAGTTCCCCTCCACACACCTCGCACATCGCCTCGATCCTCGTCATCTCCACCTCAGAACACCTCCTCGCGCTGGGTCGACCTAAACAAAAAAGCTCGTCCCTCTAGGGACGAGCTTTCGGCCCGCGGTACCACCCTAGTGGAAGAGAAGAAACCCTTGCGTCCCCCCTCTTCCCCTCGTCGGCCCTTTAACGGGAGCCCCCCGCGGCCTACTCCGGGAGAACCCTTTCGGCCGAGGCTCGCGAGGGCTTTGGATCTAACCCCCACCCCAGGGGCCCTCTCAGCCGGTGGAGCCCCCTCTCTGTTGGGCTTCTGGGAAAGACCCTCCCTCGGTCATCGCCGGGCTTGTTCGGCTTTCGTGAGAGGATTTTATCCGCCCCGAGAGGCCCAGTCAAGGGGGTGAGGCCCAGCTCGAGGCGTTTTGGGCCCCCGGGCCAAATCGGGCTTGATTTATCTTTCACAATCTTTAAAATAGGGCTTGGCGCCCGGTGGTTCGGAAGTTGAAGGGCTCCTTCGGTCATCAGGACAAGGGGGGGAGGGTCTCCTTTGTTGCTCTCTACGGTGAGGGAATTGGTAGGGGCCAAGGTGCTGTGTTGCGAGGACAAGCTGGATTCCATAGCTGTCCCCAACGCCTACGCCTGTGACCTGCTGAGCGACATCCTGGCCTTCGCCTGCGCTGGAACCCTGTTGATAACCGGCCTCACGCACATCCAGCTGATGAGGACTGTGCACATGCTGGACGTGCCCGCCGTCCTGTTCGTGAGGGGTAAGGTCCCCTCGGAGGACGTGGTGAGGTCGGCTTCCGCTCTGGGCGTGCCCTTGCTCCTCACGCCCATGACCATGTTCGAGGCGTGTGGAAGGCTCTACGCCGAGGGGCTTTCGCCCTGCTTGGTGTGCAGGGATAGGGTGTTTTAGCTCTTAAAGGGCATGTCCTCCTCCAAGAAGCTGGTCTACTCCGTGGAGTTCGACGTCAAGGGTGGGGATTTCGTCGGCGCTGGACTCGCCTCCACCCAGATAAAGGAAGTCCTCAAGATGCTGGGCCTCTCGCCGGAGATATACCGGCGGGTTGCCGTCATAGCCTACGAGGCGGAGATGAACCTGGTGATCCACGCGGGGGGAGGGACCTTGAAGGCTTTGGTCTACCCTGACGAGATAGTTATACTGGCTGAGGACGACGGCCCGGGCATAGAGGACATAGAGCTGGCCATGAAGGAGGGGTACTCCACGGCGCCCGACCACATAAGGGAGCTGGGGTTCGGGGCGGGGATGGGCCTTCCCAACATAAAGAAGAACTCCGACGAGATGCGCATCGAGAGCGAGGTCGGCCGGGGGACGAAGCTCTGGGCCTCGGTCAGGATTATGGAGGGGTAGGGGGGTTAGGTCGCTTTGACCGACAGACACGGTGTCGTGATTAGGCCTGTGGGCAAGTACTGCAAGGAGGGGATAAACTGCATAAAGGCCTGTCCCACCGAGGCCATGAGGTGGTACAGCGGGTTTTTGAAGATCATCCCCGAGCTGTGCATAAACTGCGGGGAGTGCAAGAGGGTTTGTTCTGACTTCATAGCGGTGGAGGAGGACGAGTGGGAGATACTGAGGAACAGCACCTCCGACAGAGTGCTGATCTGCGATCCCGTGATGTACACCCAGTTCGCCCACCTCCAGGACCCCAGGGAGGTCTCCTCCTTGATGGGCGCCCTGGGCTACAAGGACTTGATAGAGGAGATGGAGATAGCCTATGATCTGGTGGCCTTCGCCACGGTGAAGCACGTCCTGAGCGTTCCGAGGGAGTCCAGGCCGATGATATCCGTCTACTGTCCCGCCGTCTTGAGGCTGGTCCAGGTCAAGTATCCCTCGTTGGTCTCCAGGCTCACTCCGGTGGAGAATCCCCTAGAGGTGGCCGCTGCCCTCTCGGAGTCCAGGGGGGTGGGAGGGAAGCCCTTCGTCTTCGTCTCCCCCTGCCCGGCGAAGATCGGCATGGCCAAGTATCCGGAGGGCAGAAGGGCCAGCCACATGTCTTACGCGGTGGGGATGAACTGGGTCTACAGGGATATAGTGAACCTGGCCAAGAGGCCCAGCGTCGGCGACAGCCTCCCGTCCTCCGACTTCTCCCGGTGGATCAGGTGGGCGGTGCTGGGGGGTGAGTCCGACCACCTCTCCATGTTCTGGAGGATCTTCGGCAACGGGGAGCCCTTCAGGGCGGTGGTGGTCTCGGGGATGAGGAACGTGATGGAGGTGGTGGAGGAGGTGGAGCTGGGCAAGCTCAGAGGGGTCGACTACGTGGAGGGCAGGGTCTGCGACAAGGGGTGCGTGGGGGGGATACTCGCGGGTGAGTCTCGCTTCATAGCCTCCCAGACCGTGCCCCACCGGGTGCCCGACTGGAATCCCTCCGAGGAGAGGTTATCCCTCCTGGAGGAGCTCCACGCCAGGGGTTTCACCTCGCTGGAGTTTCCCATCCGGGCCAGGCCGAGGCTGCCTCTGTCCTCGGACCTCCGGGAGTCGATGGAGAAGCTCCACCAGCTCCAGATAGTCCACGACAGGTTGCCCGGGATAAACTGCGGCTTCTGCGGGAGGCCCTCCTGCAGGGCGCTGGCGGAGGACGTGGTGAGAGGACAGGGCAAGGTCACCGACTGCGTCTACGAGCAGAGGCGCAGGGTGGGCGATCTGACGAGGGAGATACTGGAGATGATAAAGCTTCCGCTCGAGAAGTAGGTCCATGGGGGTGTCGGTTTGAAGCTCGAGCTGACCGAGTTGTTGAGGGCCTTAGAGGGGGAGGTCCTGGCCGGTGGCGAAGAGGGCTCCGTCGAGGTCTCCTACGGCATAGCCTCGGACCTCATGAGCGACGTGATGAAGAGGGGTGCTCCCGGCGTCTTGTGGGTCACCGTGCAGAGCCACATAAACGCCGTGGCTGTGGCGTTGCTGGTGGAGGCCTCCGCGCTGGTGGTGGCCGACGGCGCCTCTGTGGAGCCCTCGGTGGTGGAGAAGGCCAGGGAGAGGGGGCTCACCCTCATAAGGACGCCGCTTCCCGCTTTCGAGGCGGTGGGAAGGCTCTACTCCATGGGGATAAGGGGGCTTAGGTCCTAGAGCGGGGGTGGTCTCCGCCTTGATGATGAGGGACCTGTCCATGCACGTGCTGGACCTCATAGAGAACAGCGCCTCCGCTGGGGCTAAGCGCATAACCGTGGAGGTCTTCGAGGACCACAGTTCCGGCTACCTGGAGATAGCCGTCAAGGACGACGGCTGCGGGATGTCGGAGGAGGAGGCCTGTAAGGCCTTGGACCCCTTTTACACCGGGAGGAAGAAGAGGATAGGGGTAGGCCTTGGCCTTCCTCTGCTCAGGGCCTCGGCGGAGCACTGCGCCGGAAGCTTCGAACTCAACTCCAGGCCCGGCGAGGGGACGGAGGTGCGGGCTCGTTTCTCCCTCGATCACGTGGACAGGCCTCCCCTTGGGGATCTGGTCTCCACCCTGATGGTGGGCATATGCGCCCACAGGGACGTGGACTTCAGGTTCGTTCGGCGCGTCGACTCGGAGGAGTTCGTCTTGGACACCTCCGAGATCAGGGAAGAGTTGGGGGACGAACTCTACGATCACCCGGAGGTCCTGTCCCTCCTTCGCCGCTCCCTGGAGGAGATCGAGCGCCTGGCCTCGGAGGCGAGGGTTAAGGCTTCGGGATCGATCCACGTCTGAGCGCCGTGCGGGTCGACCCGGCGCGGGCCTCTCCGCGCCGGGTCGACCTATCCGCCTAGCCCAGGATATCCCTCAGGTCCTCCTCCGGGGTGCTGATGGGTTTGAGGTCGAAGCTCTCCCTCAGGAAGCCCAGGACGGGTGGCTTGGCGAAGGCGGGAAGGGAGGGACCTAGCCTGATGCCCTTGATCCCCAGGTGCAGGAGGGTGAGCAGGATGGCCACCGCCTTCTGTTCGTACCAGGAGAGGATCAGGGACAGGGGGATTTCGTTCACCGACTTGCCCAGGGCTTTGGACAGCTCGAGCGCCACCTTGACGGCGGAGTAAGCGTCGTTGCACTGCCCTACGTCCATCAGCCTGGGGAGCCCATCTATCTCCCCGAAGTCCAGCTTGTTGAAGCGGTATTTGCCGCAGGCCAGGGTGAGGATGAGGCAGTCCTCGGGCACCCTTTGGGCCAGCTCCGTGTAGTAGTTCCTGCCGGGCTTGGCTCCGTCGCAGCCACCTATCAGGAATATGTGTCTCACCTTGCCCCTCTCGATCAGCTCCAAGATCTCTTTGGCCTTAGATAGCAGGAAGCCGTGGCCGAACCCCACCCAGATCCTCCTGTCGGGTTCGTCCTCCTCGAATCCCGGCTCCGCGAGCGCTGCTTCGATCACCGGAGAGAAGTCCTTGGCGTTGCCTTTCCAGGGGATGTGCCTCACTCCGGGCCAGCCCACCAGTCCGGTGGTGAAGATCCTGTGCCTGTAGGACTCCCTGGGCTTTTGGAGGCAGTTGGTGGTCATCAGGATAGCCCCCTTGAACTCGTCGAACTCCCTCTGCTGGTCTTGCCAGGCTCCTCCGTAGTTTCCCACCAGGTGCGGGTAGGCCCTGAGCTTCGGATACCCGTGGGCGGGGAGCATCTCCCCGTGGGTGTAGACGTTTATCCCCTTGCCCCTGGTCTGCTCCAGGAGCTCGTGGAGGTCCCTCAGGTCGTGTCCTGACACCAAGATGGCCTTACCCCTAATGGGGGTGATCCTGACCCTGGTGGGGGAGGGATCCCCGTAGCTCCTGTTGGCTTCGTCCAGCATCTCCATCGCCCTGAGGTTTAGAGCCCCCACCTCCAGGTTTAGCCTCACGAGGTCCTCCAAGGGTAGCTCTTCGCGGGATAGCTCGCTCAGAAGCCTCTGGAACTCTCCCATCACCTCGGGGTCGCTCTTGCCCAGTATGGCGGCGTGGTCCGCGTAGGCAGCCGCGCCCTTGAGCCCATATATCCCCATCCAGGCGAGGCCAGCCCTTACCTCCCCCATCCTCTCTATGCTCCTCTCGATCGAGGCCTCCTGGGCCTGCCGCACCAGTCCCTGCACGTCGCTCGCCGGCTCGAAGGCCCCAAGCTTCAGGGCCACCTCGGGCAGAGAGGTTGAGCCGAGGTGGCTTCCTTCGCAGAGCTCCTTCGCCCTCTCCAGCATCTCCCTGGCCTTCCATATCATCTCGGCTATGGGTTTGGGGTCGAAGTTCACGTTGGTCACCGTGGTGAAGAGGGCCTCCAGGAGAAATCTGTCCACCTCGGGGTCGAAGGCCCCCGTGCGCCTCCTGGCCTCCCAGGCGTAAGAGGCTATGCCCTTGGAGAGGTGGACCAGCAGGTCCTGCAGGGCCGCCGTCTCGGGGTCCTTCCCGCACACCCCGTAGGAGGTGCACCCTTCGCCTTTCGCCGCCTGCTCGCACTGGTAGCAGAACATGCTCATCCTCCTCTACCTCCTCGCGCTGAGATCCCATCGCCCCCTCTCAGAGCTCCGGGTGCGATAGGTTCGCCTCCCTGATCCTTCCGTCTACCCCAACCATGATCCACCTCAAGGGGGTTTTGCCCCTGCAGGCCTTCCTGGCGAACTCTAGCGCGCCGTGGCAGCATGGGACCTCCATGAAGACCACGGTTACCGATCTGGGTTTGGCCCTTTCGACGATCTGGGATAGCTTGTCCCACACCCCCTCCGGGGGGTCGAACTTGGGGCAGGCCATCAGGGGCACCTTGGACCTGGAAATCTCGTGGGACTCGGGCGTGGCCAAACAGGCGCAATCGGCGAAGATCAGCAGGTCGGAGCCCAGGAGCTGAGGAGCGCTGGGCTGGATCAGCCTGAGCTTTATGGGCCAGCTCCCAGGGCCCAACCCCCTTCCCTCGTTCCCGCCCGTGGTCATCTGAGCCGGGCGCGCTTCCCTCCCCTCTGCGCAGGGGCAAGGGCTCTCCTCGTAGATCCTTATCGCCCCCCTTGGGCAGCTTCCCACGCAGGCCCCCATGAAGTCGCATGCCCCCTGGTCGACGACCTTGGCCTTGCCGTCCACCAGAGCTATCGCCCCTTCGGCGCAGGCTTCTACGCAACGCCCGCAGCCGTCACAGAGATCCTCGTCTATCTCGATCCTCCTCGCCAACCTCGACACCTCCCAGCTGGGATATGGTGGTCCCCTCCATGAAGGACCTCACCTTGACTGAGATCTCCCTGAGAGCCCCGAAGAGACAGCGGGCGAAGGGACAGCCGGGCAAGCCGAGGGGGCAGCCGGACGCGTCGAACCTGCCCTCCACGGCCTCCACCACCTCTAAGACGCTTATGGCCCCTGGGTCTCTGGCCAGCTCAAATCCCCCTCTGGGTCCCCTCCTGGAGCGGACTATCCCCCTCCTCCTCAGCTCCATCATCACCTTCGCCAGATGGTTCCTGGAGGCGCCCATCCGGGAGGCCATCTCGTCCACGGTCATCGGCCCCTCCATCAGGAGCCTCAGGGCGTGCAGCGCCATGCTCGAAGCCTCGCTGACCAACCTCAACGGCACGTCCACCACCTCAGTTGTATTTTGGTATTTAAATACTTTTTTGTCAATAGGGTGGCCCCCCTTTGTTGAAAGCCTCGATTCCTTTGGTGTATCATCTTCCTTGTTCCTGAAGGGGAGTGGAGGAGATGTCCTACGAGGGCAAGACGAAGGTGGTGGAGGACTTAGGCGACGGGACCGTCGTGCTGACCTTCAAGGACGACATCACCGCCGGGGATGGGGCCAAGCACGACGTGATGGCCGGCAAGGGGGCCATCTGCGCTGAGATGACGGCCCTGCTGATGAGGTATCTGAAGGCCATGGGGGTGGCGAACCACTTCCTGGAGTACCTGCCCCCCAACAGGATAAGGGCCATCAGGCTCTCCATGGTGCCCGTGGAGGTGGTGGTCAGGTTCAGGAGGAGCGGCTCCTTCATAAGGCGCTACGGAGGGCTCGAGGGGGAGCCGTTCAAGAGGCCCCTCCTGGAGTTCTTCCTGAAGGACGACGCCAGACACGACCCGATGCTCTGTGGGGCTCACCTTCTGGAGCTAGGGCTCATGGAGGAGAAGGAGGTCGAGGAGGCCGCCGAGCTCGCCCTGGACGCCGCCCGCTCCCTCAGAGACCTCTTCGAGCGGGCTGGGTTGGAGCTTTGGGACATCAAGTTCGAGGTCGGAAGGAACGCCGAGGGGAGGATCCTCCTAGGGGATGAGCTCTCCCCCGACTCCATGAGGCTCAGGAGGGAGGGGGCCATCCTGGACAAGGACGTGTACAGGAGGGATCTGGGCGATCCCATGCCGGTCTACAGGGAGGTCCTGGGGATATGCAGAGGTTTGCTTTCCTAGTCAACGTCCAGCTCAAGGGGCACGTGAGGGATCCCAGGGGGGAGACCATAAGGAGGGTCCTCAAGGAGGAGAAGGGCCTTCCGGTGGAGAGGCTGAGGATAGGCAAGGCCATACTGCTGGAGGTGGAAGCCCTCTCGGAGGAGGAGGCCAGGGGAGTGGTGGAGAGGGCCTGCAGCGAGATGCTGGTGAACCCCGTGGTGGAGGACTACGAGGTGTTGGCCCTATGAGGTCCCTGGACGTGGCCGTGGTGGTGTACCCCGGCTCCAACTGCGACAGGGACATGTTCTACGCGCTGGAGCTGTCGGGCTTCAGGCCTCGTTTCGTGGGGCTCAAGGGGGAGCTGAGGGGATATCCGGTCATCGCGGTACCCGGTGGGTTCTCCTACGGCGACTACCTGAGGCCCGGAGCTGTGGCCGCCAGGGAGGAGATATCCCATCGGATAAGGGAGGAGGCTGAAAGAGGCGCCTTGGTCCTCGGGGTGTGCAACGGCTTTCAGATACTGGTCGAGATGGGGCTTTTGCCAGGAGCTCTCCTGCAGAACGAGGACGGCCTCTTCAGCTGTCGTTGGGTGGACCTGCTGGTCGAGGACGCGAGCACCCCTTTCACCAGGTGCTACCGTCCAGGCCAGAGGATATCTTTGCCCATAGCCAACGGGTTCGGCAGATACTACAGGGGCGGCGGGGACGTCAGGGTGGTGATGAGGTACGTCCACGACGTCAACGGCTCCGAGGAGGGTATAGCCGCTGTGGCCAACGAGGCCGGAAACGTCCTGGGCATGATGCCGCACCCTGAGAGGGCCTGCGAGGAGATCCTGGGCGGGACGGACGGGATCGCCCTCTTCCGGTCGATGATGGAGCACCTGTCTTCCCTCCTCTAGGGGAGGTAGATGTCCTTGAGGTATCTATCCCATCTGGTCGAGGTCCTCGGCAGAGAGCCATCCCCCGTGGAGAGACACGCCTTCGAGGTGGCCTGGAGCGAGCACTGCGGTTACTCCCACACCAGGGCCTACATATCTCGATTGCCCGGCGTCTCCCGGGAGGTCAACGCGGGCGTAGTCGAGCTGGGCGAAGGGCTGGTGTGCGTCTTCAAGATAGAGAGCCACAACCACCCCAGCGCCGTCGAGCCCTACAACGGCGCTGCCACGGGGGTGGGGGGCATAATAAGGGACGTGTTGGCCATGGGCGTGAGGCCGGTGGCCATCCTGGACTCCCTGCACATGCACAGGGTGATAGACGGGATCGTGGCCGGCATCGGGGACTACGGCAACGCCATAGGGGTCCCCACGGTGGGCGGTCAGCTCCGCGTATCCTCGCGCTTCAGGCACAACCCGCTGGTCAACGCCATGGCGCTGGGGGTCGGCAGGGGTTCGGAGGTGGTCCCCTCGAGGGCTACCTCGCCCGATCAGGTAATAGTGGTGTTCGGGGGGCTCACGGGGAGGGACGGCATACACGGGGCCTCCTTCGCCTCCAGGGACCTCTCGGGCGAGCACGAGAGGATCAACATCCAGGTGGGGGATCCCTTCGCGGAGAAGCTCCTCATCGAGGCCTTCCTCCAGATGCGGTCGGAGGGTCTGGTGGACGGGGCGCAGGACCTGGGAGCGGGGGGAGTGCTCATGGCCACCTGCGAGCTGATGGGCAAGGGGGGGCTTGGGGGCACCGTTCACCTGGACGCGGTGCCCTTAAGGGAGCCCGACATGGAGGGATGGGAGGTCCTCCTGAGCGAGAGCCAGGAGAGGATGGCGGTGGTCACCACCCCCGACAGGGCGGGGAGGGTCCTGGAGATAGCGAGGGAGCACATGCTCTACGGCGCTGTGGTGGCCAGGCTCGATCGATCCGGACTCTACAGGGCTGTGTTCGGAGGGGAGGTGCTCCTGGAGGTGCCGGTTAGGGCCCTCCTCGAGGCGCCGGCGGAGGAGGCCCTGGAGGTGAGTCCCCCTCCCCTCAGCTCCCTCAGGGTATCCTTCGGCTTCGAGGACGAGAGCGCCGCGCCGATATTCAGCCGCTACGACTACATGGTGGGCAACGACACGGTCCTGCCCCCCGGGCTGGGTCCCGCCGTCTTGAGGGTCAAGGGCTCTCGAAGGGGCGTCGCCGTTTGCGTCCACAGCAGGGAGGATTTGGCCGAGTCCTCCCCCTACTGGGCCTCCTTCGTGGCCCTCTTCGAGGCCTGCAGGAAGCTCGTCTCCGTGGGGGCCAGACCGGTGGGGGTCACCGATGGGCTGAACTACGGCGATCCCGACGTGGACCCCCTTGGGCTTGCCCTCACCATGAGGGGTCTGGAAGACGCCTGCAGGCAGCTCGGGTTGCCGGTGGTGTCCGGGAACGCCTCCCTCTACAACACCTTCGAGGGGACGCCCATACCCCCCACGCTCATAGTTGGGGCGGTCGGCGCGGTGGAGGACGTGTACGGGGTGTCGCGAAGGCCTCCGCGGGGCAAGGTCTTCAGGGTGGGTTTCGAGGGCTTCGATCCCTCCAGGGAGGCGAGGGTCTGGAGGGGTATGGAGGTTCTGAGGGACAGGGGTTGCTTCCTGATGGCCCCGAGCTCCTTCCCCAGCGCCACCTTGAGGGACGTCCTGAGGTCCATGGGGCTTTCGCTGAAGGTCCTTCGCCCGATCCCCAGGGGCTTCGACCAGACCTTCCTGGCCGTCTCGCCCGAGGGGGAGCTTGAGGGGTTGGATCTGCCCTGGGAAGAGGTGGGTGAGATCTCTTGAGGGAGCTCTGCGGGGTGGCGGCGGCCTGGAACGTGGAGGGCGCCTACTGGATACTCCACGACCTCTTGCAGGGTCTTCAGCACAGGGGGCAGGAGAGCGCTGGGGTGGTGCTGGAGGGCTTTGCGTCCGTCAAGGGCATGGGGCTGGTGGACTCGGTGATAACCCCCTCCGCCGCGATCGACGGCTCAAGGGGCATAGGTCACGTGAGGTACTCCACCGTGGGCGGGAGCAACCCGAGGAACGTGCAGCCCATAACGGCCGACACCAGGAAGGGGACCTTCTCGGTGGCCCACAACGGCACCGTTACCGAGGCCCGCAGGTGGAGGGATTGGTTGTTGGAGAAGGGGGCGGTCTTCTTCACCGATTCCGACACGGAGATATTCCTTCACCTTATATCGATGGCACCCTTCGACGACCCCGTGGAGTCCTGCCTGTGGGCCCTCTCGCAGGTCAGGTGCGCTTACTCCATATTGCTATTCCACGACGACTTCCTCCTCGCCGCCAGGGACGGTTTCGGGTTCAGGCCCCTCTTCTGGGCCAGGCTCGGCGAAGGGTACCTGGTCTGCTCGGAGGACGCACCTCTGAAGGTGGTGGGGGCGTCGGACATAAGGGAGCTGGAGAGGGGGGTGGCCCTGGTCCTGTCGAGGGACGGCGTGGCGGAGAGGAGGTTCGCCGACTTCCCCAGCAGGTTCTGCTCCTTCGAGTACATATACTTCGCCAGGCCAGACTCCTCCTTCATGGGGCTCAACGTCCACGTCTCCCGCTTCAGGATGGGAGAGCGCCTGTACAGGGAAAGCCTTCTGGAGGGCGATCTGGTGGTGCCGGTGCTGGACTCCGGCATCTCGGGGGCGCTGGGCTTCTCCTTCGCCTCGGGCCTGCCGCTGGACCTGGGCCTGATGAGGAACAGGTACCTGGGGAGGAGCTTCATCATGCCCTCCGGGAGGAAGGAGGCGGTCAGGAGGAAGCTTTTGCCCATAGAGGACGTGGTGAGGGGCAGATCGGTGATAGTGGTGGACGACTCCATAGTGAGGGGCACCACCATGGGCACCATAGTTTCCATGCTCCGGGAGGCGGGGGCCCGTGAGGTCTCGGTGGCCATCCACTCCCCCCCGGTGAGGTGTCCGTGCTACTACGGCATAGACACCGCCAGGGGCAGGGAACTCTTGGCCTCCTCGATGAGCCCTGGGGAGATAGCCTCCGTCGTGGGGGCCGACAGGGTGGCCTATCTGAGCGTGGAGGGGCTCCTCGAGGCCCTGGGTTGCTCTCAGGTCTGCACGGCCTGCTTCACGGGGGAGTATCCCCATGAGGGGCTCTAGCTGCCTCGGGTTCTCCGGGGAGATGAGCATATGGGTCTTGGCCTCGGGGAGGGGTTCCAACTTCGAGGTCATAGCCAGGCGTTGCGCCGAGGGTTCGATACCGGCGAAGCTCCTCGGGCTGATAGTGGACAGACCCTGTCCGGCCGAGGATAGGGCGAGGAGGTTGGGGGTTCCCCTCCTCAGGCTCGGGAGGAGCTGGAGCGATGAGCTCCTGGAGGTCCTGAGCTCCCGAAGGTCCGACCTGGTGGTGCTCGCCGGTTTCATGAGGGTCCTCCCCCCTCCTCTGGTTAGGGCCTTCTACCCGAGGGTGGTCAACCTCCATCCGGCCCTCTTGCCCTCCTTCCCAGGGATGGACGCCATAGGGCAGGCCTACCGCCACGGGGTCAAGGTCACCGGCATAACGGTGCACCTGGTGGACGAGGGGGTGGACACCGGCCCGATCGTGCTCCAGAGGGCGATCCGCGTGCGCGAGGAGTGGACCCTGGAGGAGCTCGAGAGGGCCATACATCGCCTGGAGCACCGGTGGTATCCCGTGGCGATAAGGGATCTCCTCCTCAGGGCCTGGACCGTGGAGGGGCGGGTCTTCAAGTTCCTGGATCGACCTGAAGGGAGGGTGAGGTCGTGAGGGTTTTGATCCTCGGCTCCGGGGGAAGGGAGCACGCCATGGGCTGGGCGTTCGCGAGGGCGGGACACGAGGTGTTCTTCGCCCCCGGCAACGGGGGTACCTCCAGGGATGGGCGAAACCTGGACCCGGGAGGCGACCTCCTGGGCTTCCTGAGGGGCTCTCTGGACCTCTTCGACCTGGTGGTGCCCGGACCGGAGGACGTGATAGCCTCGGGGGTCGCGGACGTGGGAGGGAAAAAGGTCTTCGCTCCCCTCAAGGACGCGGCTAGGCTAGAGTCCTCCAAGGCCTTCGCCAAGGGGTTCATGGAGAGACACGGGATACCCACAGCCCCTTTCGTCGTGGTGGAGGACCCCGCCGGCCTTCCGGAGGCGATGGATCGCTTCGGCCCGCCCTACGTGCTCAAGGCCGACCCCCTGGCTGGGGGAAAGGGCGTGCTGGTGCTGGAGGACAGGGGGGAGGCCCTGGAGAAGGGTGCCAGGTTGATGAGGGGCGAGCTGCTGAGGGGGGTGTCCGGGGCTCTGGTGGTGGAGCAGTTCCTGCCCGGGGAGGAGCTTTCGGCCATATGCGTGGTGGGGGATAGGGGTTTCGCGCTCCTCCCCTTCGCCAGGGACTACAAGAGGGCCTTCGACGGGGACAGGGGGCCCAACACCGGGGGCATGGGTTGCTGGGCCCCGGTTCGGATGGAGCCCGGCCTGGTGGCGCGCGTGGAGGAGATAGTCGACAGGACGCTCTTCGGGCTTAGGAGGGACGGGAAGAGCTACAGGGGTTTCCTGTACGTGGGCTTGATGCTCACGGAGGAGGGGCCCAAGGTCCTGGAGTACAACGTCCGCATGGGGGATCCGGAGACGGAGGTCATCGTGCCCCTGGACCCCCTGGCCTTCGTGGAATCGGTGATCTCGGCCAACTTCGAGGGAAGGCCCTCGAGGTCGCCTTCCCCCTCTGGCTTCGCCGTGGACGTGGTGGTGGCCTCTGAGGGATACCCCTTGAGCCCGAGGAGGGGTCAGAGGGTGATGGTCCCCGAGGAGGGGCTCTACTTCTTCGCCGGCGTCGAGAGGGGGGAGGAGGGGCTTTCTGTGTCCGGCGGCAGAGTGGTCAACTGCGTCGGGCTGGGCGACAGCCTCGAGGAGGCGAGAGCTGAGGCCTACGAGCTCGCGGCCGAGGTCAAAGGGGATGGGCTCTTCTACAGAAAGGACATAGCTCTCTTTCGGAGGTAGGGTCGCTGGATGGACGAGAGGGGTTTCACCTATTCGGGTTCTGGAGTGGACGTGGGAAGAGGGGATGAGTTCTCGGCCTTCATCTCGGGGGGAGCCTTGCCCGGCTGGGTGAAGAGGGACAGGGCCGGATACGCCTCCATCCTGGAGCTCCCTTCCTCTAAGTTGGTGGTCTCCGCCGACGGGGTGGGGAGCAAGATGATGCTCCATCGACTCCACAAGAGGTGGAGGGATGCCGCCCTGGACCTGGTGGCCATGAACTACAACGACGTGGTGGCTGCGGGGGGAAAGCCCATAGCCTTCATGGACTACCTGGGCGTGGGGAGGATAGATCGGGATCTTTACGACTTCGCCTCCGCCCTCAAGGAGGTCCTGTCGGAGGTTGGGGTGGCCCTGGTGGGAGGGGAGACGGCCGAGATGCCCGACCTCTACGGGGACGAGATGGAGGCGGTGGGCTTCTGCATAGGGGTCCTCTGCCGGCCGATGGAGGTGGGACGGGTCCTCGAGGGGGACGTGATCCTGGCGCTGCCCTCCTCGGGCTTTCACTCCAACGGCTTCAGCCTCATAAGGCGCCTTCTGAGGGAGAAGGGGATATCCCTGGGCGATCTCCCCTTCGACCTGCTCGTCGGGACCAGGATATACTCGGAGTTGCCCAGGGCGTTCGACTTCGTCAAGGCCTGCGCCCACGTCACGGGCGGTGGGTTGATCAGGGCCCTTCGGAGGATCCTCGGCGAGGACAGGGGTTACGTCCTCGAGTTCGAGCTTCGGGACGAGTTCAGGTGGATCCTGAACTGGGTCGAGGAGGAAGAGGCCCTTTCCACCTTCAACATGGGCCTGGGGATGCTGATGTTCGTGGACAGAACCCTCATGAGGAAGGTCATGTCGGTGCTGCCGGACGTCATGGTGGTGGGAAGGGTGACCTCCGAGTCCACCCTCAGGAAGATATCCCTCTTGTGAGGGGTGGAGGTGTTGGCGTTGAAGGAGTATCTTACGTTCGACGACGTGCTCCTCTTGCCCAGGTATTCCGAGGTCCTGCCGTCCCAGGTGGACGTGTCGACCCGTCTCACCAGGAGCGTGGAGCTGAAGGTGCCGCTGGTCAGCGCCGCCATGGACACGGTGACCGAGAGCGCGCTGGCCAAGGCCCTCGCCAGGGAGGGGGGGATAGGGATAATCCACAAGAACATGAGCGTCGACGAGCAGGTCAGGCAGGTCAGCCTGGTCAAGAAGACGGAGAACGGCATCATCTTCGATCCGGTGACCATAAAGCCCGACACCACGGTGGGGGAAGCGCTGAGGCTGATGTCGGAGTACAAGATAGGGGGCCTGGGCGTGGTGGACGACGAGGGGCGGTTGGTGGGGCTTCTGACAAACCGGGACGTGCGCTTCGAGTCGGAGATGGGGAGGCCAGTTAAAGATCTGATGACCCCCAGGGAGAGGCTTATAACGGCTCCGCTGGGGATAAGCCTGGAGGAGGCGAAGAAGGTCCTGCACAGAAACAAGGTGGAGAAGCTACCCATCCTCGACGGCGAGAGGCTGGTGGGGCTGATAACCATCAAGGACATAATGAGCGTGATAGAGCACCCCAACGCCTGCAGGGACGAGAGGGGAAGGCTGAGGGTCGGCGCTGCGGTCGGCACCTCGTCCGAGACGATGGAGAGGGTGGAGGCTCTGGTCAGGGCCGGCGTGGACGTGGTGGTGGTGGACACCGCTCACGGCCACTCCAGGAGGGTTCTGGAGACGGTGAGGGAGATAAAGTCGGCCTTCCCCGAGCTCCAGGTGGTGGGCGGAAACGTGGCCACCGGGGAGGGGGTGGAGGCCCTGATCAGGGCCGGGGCGGATGCGGTCAAGGTGGGCATAGGTCCGGGCTCCATATGCACCACCCGCGTGGTGGCGGGGGTGGGGGTGCCGCAGCTTTCGGCGATAATGGAGGCCTGCCAGGTGGCGCGGAGGCACGACGTTCCGGTGATAGCCGACGGCGGGATCAGGTACAGCGGCGACATAGTGAAGGCCCTCGCGGCCGGAGCCTCGTCGGTGATGATGGGCAGCATATTCGCCGGGACCGAGGAGGCCCCGGGCGAGACCATACTCTACCAGGGCAGGAAGTACAAGGTCTACCGAGGGATGGGAAGCCTGGGCGCCATGCGGGCTGGCAGCTGCGACAGGTACTTCCAGGAGGACGTGGGCAAGCTGGTCCCGGAGGGCGTGGAGGGCATGGTGCCCTACAAGGGGGCCTTGAGGGACGTGGTGGTCCAGCTGGTGGGGGGCATAAAGGCTGGCATGGGCTACGTGGGTGCCTCCAACCTCCAGGAGCTGAGGGAGAGGGCTGTCTTCGTGAGGGTCAGCTCTGCTGGGGTCAGGGAGGGGCACCCCCACGACGTGATAATAACGAAGGAAGCCCCGAACTACTGGTCCACCGGAGGGACGCTCTAGGGGCTAAGCCCAAAACGGTTCGAAAGAGGGTATGCGCGGATGACCAAGGTCTTCGTGGACGGAAAACTCTGGAAGGAGGTGCCTCCGGGGGCTGATCGGGGGTGGCTGGATGAGCTCAAGGCCGCCGTCTTGCGAGGCGGCAGGGTGATAGTGGGTTTGAGCGACGGGAGCCGCCCCGTCACGGAGGAGGAGGTCTTCGCCCTGGAGGAGATGGAGCAGCTCCTGGTGGAGACGAGGAACGTGAGGGAGCTGGTGAGGGAGGCCCTGGAGGAGTGCGCCCGCTACGTTCCCGTCCTGGCCAACGGGCTCAAAGTCATAGCCGACGCCATAGACGAGGGCCAGCTGGAGAAGTCGTTCAAGCTTATAACCCAGGCCACGGAGGGGCTCGGCTGGGTCGTCCAGGTCATCCAGAACGCCCAGATCCTGCTCCGGGTGGAGGACCGGGAGGTGGGGGATGGAGCCCTCGGACAGCTGAAGGACAGGCTGGTGCGTGACCTGGAGGCGCTCGTGGGCTACATGAGGGAGGGCAGGTACGACGACGTGGCCTTCGAGCTGAGGGAGGAGGTGGCCCCTGCGGTGGCCCGATTGCTGGACTACGTGGAGGCCCTTAGGTCGATGGCTTCCTTGGGCGTTCAGTGATCTCCCGTGGAGCAGCTGGGCTTCCTCCAGTCGCATCTGGCCTCCTTGGGGCTTCTGGGGCTCGGGGCGAACGCGCTGCTGGAGGCGATGTTCTTCCCCCTGCCGCCCGACGTTTTGATACTCCTCTTCTCCTCCTTTTACGACCCTCTGGCCTTGACCGTGACCTCGACCCTTGGGTCCTTCTCGGGGGCTTTGCTCTCCTACGCTCTGGGCAGGAGGTACGGCTATCCCCTGGCGTTGAGGTTCTTCCCCCGGGAGAAGGTGGAGAGGGCCTCGCGCTACTACCAGAGGTGGGGCGTGCTGGCCATACTTGTGGGGGCCGTGACACCCCTCCCCTTCAGCCTGTTCGTTTTGATGGGGGGGGTTTTGAGGATGAGGCCTTTGCCCTTCGCGCTGGTCTGCCTGTTCGGCAGGTTCGTGAGGTACGCCGGCGTCGCCTTCGTGGGTGGCAACCTGGTGGATCTCATCTATCGGGCGGTGGGCTCCTGAACCTCGGGTCGGCGGCGGAGGTGCTTTGATGAGAAGGGGGCTCAGGTTGTTTCTCCTCCTCACCCTGTCCTCGGTGCTGATCATATACCTCTTGACCTTCGACAGGAGGAGCGCCCTGGCCTTGCTTCGATCTGACCCCCGGTGGATCTTGGCCTCGCTGGCCTCGCTGGTCTCGTGCTGGCTGGTGGACGCCTGGAGGATAAAGCTCCTGGTGGCCAAGGGGGGAGGGCGGATGACGATCCTGGACGGCCTGAGGATGGTCTGGTTGAACTACTTCGGGTGCGCCGTGACCCCCTTTCAGGGGGGAGGCGCGCCCTTCCTGGTCTTCTACCTGCACAGGAAGGGCGTCCCCCTGGGCAAGGGGGTCTCGTTGGTCCTGCTGAGGTCCATGATCACCCTGCTCATGGTGGGCTTGGTCGGGCTCCTGGGGATGGCTCTGTACCCGGAGTTCGTCAGGGGCAAGGTCCTGGGGAAGCTGTTCTACTCCATATCCGTCGCCTTCGGCCTGATCTGGGGCTTCGTGGTGCTGTCCATGCTGATGCCGAGGCTCCTCAAGAGGATCACCCTCTACGCCCTTCTGACCCTGAGGAGGCTCAAGCTGTTCGGCGGTTGGAGCGTGATGAGGATCGTCCGCTTCCTCTTCGCGGAGATAGACAACTACAGCGTCCACTTCAGGTCCTTCTTCCTGGAGAGTCCGCTTCTGACCGCCTTCGTGGTCATCCTGTCGGTCCTGTATCTCTTCTTCTGGTTCTCGGTCCTCCCCCTGGTGGCGAGGGCCTTCGGCTATCCGCTGGACCTCCGGAAAGCCTTCGTGCTGCAGTCGCTCCTGATGTTCGTCCTCTACCTCACCCCCACCCCCGGCGGCAGCGGCGTGGCCGAGGGGGGCGGCGTCTGGCTCTTCAGCAGCGTCATCCCCTTTCACGCCTCGGGCGTGGTGTTCCTCTCCAGCAGGTTGCTCACCGACTACCTGCCCATAACGCTGGGGGGCCTGGTGATCCTGAGCCTCATCGGCTACAAGGGTGCCTCCAAGGTGGAGGAGGAGATCGAGAGGATAGAGGAAGAGGTGGTGAAGGAGGATGAGGGTCCTCTTTGATCGGCTCTGCTGCCCGCCGGACGACTTTGTGGCCTTGAGCCTGAGCTCGCCCGTCGGCTTCTGGGTCGCCCTCTGGTCCCGTTCAGGCGACGGCCTGGTCTCCCTCTCCTACGTGGGCTCGACCCCGCCTACGTCGAGCGGCGCTCTCCCCAGCTCGTTGGCCTCCGCCTGGGAAGAGCACTGGTCCGGTGGCTCTCCCTCCTTGAGGCTCCTGGGCTCCCCTCGCCCTTTCGACCTGGAGGTCTACAGGGCCGTGCTCGACGTCCCCTGGGGTGGGCTCGTCACCTACGGGGACCTGGCGAGGCGCCTGGGCACCTCCCCCCGAGCAGTGGGATCCGCCCTCAGGCGAAACCCCTGGCCCCTGTTCGTGCCCTGCCACAGGGTGGTCGGCAAGGGGAGCCTGGGCGGGTACATGGGCGCCGGCGGCGAAGGGCTGAAGGGTGCCCTGCTGGAGTTCGAGGCCTCCAACCCTCGAGGCTCGCCTCGCCCCTAGCTGTGGTATCATCTTATCAGCTTTGCGCAGAGATCTCGAGCGGAGGGGGTGTTCGGGTGAGGGGCAAGGTCACCATAGGCGAGCTGATGGAGAAGAAGGCGAGCGGGCAGAAGATAGTGATGGTCACCTCCTACGACTTCCCGATGACGTGCGCCGTGAACGACGCCGACGTGGACCTCATCCTGGTGGGAGACTCGTTGGGCATGGTGGTTCAGGGACAGTCCGGAACGGTACCCGTCACGATGGAGCAGATGATATACCACTGCCAGTGCGTGGTGAGGGGCAACAGGCACGCCTTCGTGGTGGGGGACATGCCCTTCATGAGCTACGAGGTCTCCGCGGAGGAGGCCGTCAGGAACGCCGGCAGGCTCGTGAAGGAGGGCGGGGTCGACGCGGTGAAGCTGGAGGGTGGCAGGAGGGTGGCGGACAGGGTGAGGGCCATAACCGCCGCCGGCATCCCCGTGATGGGGCACATAGGGCTAACCCCTCAGAGCGCCACCATGCTGGGGGGGTTCAAGGTGCAGGGCAAGGACCTGGACTCCGCGAGGGCCATAGTCGAGGACGCCCTGGCGCTGGAGGAGGCCGGGGCTTTCTCTTTGGTCCTGGAGTGCATCCCTGCCCCCCTGGCCTCCGTCATCACCAGGAGGCTTAGGATACCCACCATAGGGATAGGGGCTGGGCCGGACTGCGACGGGCAGGTCCTGGTGTTGCACGACATGCTCGGCCTGTTCAAGCGCTTTAGGCCCAAGTTCGTGAAGGCGTATGCCTCCCTCTACGAGGAGGCGGTTAGAGCCCTGTCGGTCTACAGGGACGAGGTGAGGAGCGGCGTCTTCCCCGGTCCTGAGCACAGCTTCTCCATGTCCGAGGAGACGGCTAGGTTGCTCGAGAAGGAGTATCTGGGATGAAAAGGGTGGCCGTGGTTGGGGCGGGCGCGATGGGCAGCGTCTACGGGGCGCTGCTCTCGAGGGTAGCGGACGTGGTCCTGCTGGACGTGAACAGGGAGCACGTGGAGGCCATCCGAAGGGACGGCCTCGCGCTGGAGCTCCCCGAGGGGGGAGCGGAGGTTTTCGAGGTCTCCGCCGCCTCGGAACCCTTCGGCCTGGGCACCTTCGACCTGGTCCTGGTCTTCGTCAAGTCCTACTCCACCGCCGAGGTGGCTCCTCTCCTGAGGGATCTCCTGGGCGAGGGGGGCTTCGCGATGAGCCTTCAAAACGGCATGGGGAACGCGGAGATCGTCGCCTCGGTCGTGGGGGACGAGCGGGTTATATGCGGCACCACCACCTTCGGCGCCACTTACCTGGGGCCGGGGAGGGTGAGGTTGGCCGGAAGGGGGAGGACCCGCTTCGGGCCGTGGAGCAAGGGCCTGAGCCCCTCGTCCCTCGGATGGGTGGAGGACCTGATGAGGGAGGCGGGCCTCGAGCCGGAGGTGGTGGAGGATCCAAGGGTTCTCCTGTGGGAGAAGCTCTTCGTCAACGCCGCCATAAACCCCCTGACCGCCCTTCTGGCGGTGGAGAACGGCATGGTGGCCTCGGAGGAGCACCTGAGGGCCGTGGCCAGGAGCCTCGTGGCCGAGGCTGTGGCCGTGGCCAGGGCGGAGGGCTACCACTTCGACGAGGAGAGGGCGTTCGAGGAGGTGCTGGAGGTGGCCAGGAGGACGGGCAAGAACAGGTCCTCCATGCTCCAGGACGTCCTCTTCGGCAGGAGGACGGAGATAGGCGCCATAAACGGTCAGGTGGTCGAAAGGGGATCCAGGGTGGGCGTTCCCACCCCCGTCAACGCCGCCGTCGTCGAGCTCATCAGGTTCGTGGAGAAGGGGTACGGGAGGATCTGCCTTGACCTGAGGTGAGATCTCGTTCCCGCGAGCTGGCCTCGCGTTATTGACAGGAGGGGGGGCGGCAATTATACTTTATAGCGTCGTCGAGGTGGGGCGGATAGCTCAGAGGGAGAGCACCTGCCTTACAAGCAGGGGGTCACAGGTTCGAGTCCTGTTCTGCCCACCAACGCAGAGATCGCGGGGCTGTAGCTCAGCACGGTCAGAGCGCTGGCCTGTCACGTCAGAGGCCGCGGGTTCAAGTCCCGTCAGCCCCGCCATAAAAAGAGGGTAAGGCGAGATAGCTCAGTTGGTAGAGCAGCGGACTGAAAATCCGCGTGTCCCCAGTTCGACTCTGGGTCTCGCCACCATAAAGGTTCTAGGGGTGAGCGGAAGTAGCTCAGGGGTAGAGCACCACCTTGCCAAGGTGGGGGCCGCGGGTTCAAATCCCGTCTTCCGCTCCATTCTTTTGGAGGTTAGGCGGCATAGCCAAGTGGTAAGGCAGGGGACTGCAAATCCCTTATTCCCCGGTTCGATTCCGGGTGCCGCCTCCACACGATAAAAGCGTTGTTGACGAGTTGGGCGTCGCTGGTTCCCCGGTAGCTCAACCGGCAGAGCGGGTGGCTGTTAACCACTAGGTTGCAGGTTCGAGTCCTGCCCGGGGAGCCAATTTTTTGTTCCGGGCCGGGCGTTCTCTCGCCTGTGCGCTTCGGTTAGGCCTTCGTCAGAGGGGCTTCTTGCTCTCCTTGTGCCTGTAGGCCACCACGTGGACCTTCTCCAGGGTGACGAGTCCTTCCTCCACCACCTCGTCCAGGAAAGGGAGGAAGTCCCTTATGCGCTCCTCCTTGTCGACTATCTCCACGACCATCGGCAGGTCCTCCGAGAGCTGAAGTATCTTGGTCGAGTGGAGCCTGCTGTCCGCCCCAAACCCCATGATGCCCCTTATCACCGTGGCCCCAGCCATGTTGCGCCTTCTGGCCTCCTCCACTATCACCTCGAACAGAGGCCTGCCGTTCTTCTGGTCGTCCTCTCCCACGAATATCCTGACCAGCATGGCCTCGCCCTCTATCTTCAAGAGACACCACCCCCGCCTCAGGCCAGGAGGGCCTTGGCCAACGCTATGCCGCCCCAGATCGATAGCAGGCCGAGCCCGTTGTGCAGCACGAGGTTCAGGATGGCCGCCGCCTCCTCCGAGGTGCGGAGCATGTTGGCGGTCTCGAGCATCAGGGTGGAGAAGGTGGTCATCGCCCCCAAAAAGCCCACCATCCACATGGTCCTTAGGTGGGATGGGACGTACACCCTCTCGAAGTAGCTCCACAGGAAACCGGCCAGGAAACACCCCAGCAGGTTTACCACCAGCGAGCCCATCGGGAAGTCCAAGCCCTCGAGCCTCTGGAAGGCGCTCGAGACCCCGTAGCGGACCAAAGAGCCAAGGCCTCCGGCCAGGAACAACAACACGAGCTTTTTGGCCAACGACGGCGCCCTCCTTTTTCCGCCATGGGTTTTCTATTATACTTATTGGGTCCTGAAGGGGTAAGCCCCTTTTCGACCTTTGTCGTCTCTTTAAGAGGGGGGATCTCTTTGGCTGGACACTCCAAGTGGGCCAACATAAAGTACCGCAAGGCCGCTCAGGATGCCAAGAAGGGCAAGATCTTCCAGAAGCTGGTCAGGGCCATAATAGTTGCGGCCAAGGAGGGCGGGGGCGATCCGGAGACCAACCCTCGGCTGAAGGCGGCGATAGAGAGGGCTAAGGAGTTCAACCTCCCCAGCGAGAACGTGGAGAGGGCCATAAAGAGGGGCACGGGCGAGATAGAGGGGGCCTCCTACGAAGAGGTGGTCTACGAGGGTTACGGGCCGGGCGGCGTGGCCATCATGGTGGAGGCCATGACGGACAACCGGAACAGGACGGCCACGGAGATAAGGACGATATTCGCTCGCAACGGGGGTTCCCTGGGGGAGGCAGGTTGCGTCTCCTGGATCTTCCAGCGCAGGGGTGTGATCGAGGTCGAGCCCGGCTTAGACGAGGACAGGGTTATGGAGGTCGCCCTGGAGGTAGGGGCCGAGGACGTCAAGGGAGATCCGTCGGAGGGTTTCACGGTCTACGTCGACCCCAGAGATCTGAACGTGGCCTCCGAGCGCTTCAGGAGCGCGGGGATAGGCGTCAGGAGGGCGGATATCTCTTACGAGCCCTCCAACGTGGTGCAGGTGGACGAGTCCGTGGCCGAGAGGTTGATAAGGCTCCTGGATGCCCTCGAGGAGCACGACGACGTGCAGAGGGTCTACTCCAACTTCGACGTGCCCGAGGAGGTCTTGAACCGCTTGGAGGCCAGATGAAGAGGGCTCTGGGCGTGGACCCTGGGGTCAGGAACCTGGGCTTCGCCGTGGTCGAGGAGGACGGACCCTCCATATCCCTGCTGGAGGTGGGGCTACTTCGAGGGGAGGGAGAGCCCTTTCCCGCCTTCTTGGCCAGGACCAGAGCCCTGGTGATCTCCCTGGGGGAGAGGTGGTCCCCGGACCTGGTGTGCGTGGAGAGCCTGCTCTACGGTCGCAACGCGAGCAGCGCAGCCTTGGTGTGGCAGGTGAGGGGCGTGGTGTTGCTCGCCTCCTTCGAGATCGGCTGTGAGCTGGTCGAGCTGTCCCCTAAGCAGGTGAAGTCAGCGGTCTGCGCCCACGGCAACTCGTCCAAGGAGGAGGTAAGGAGGGGGGTGAGCCTCATCCTGGGCCTCGGGGAGGAGAGGCTCCCCAGAAGCCCGGACGCCTTGGACGCCGTGGCCGTCGCGGTGGGTGGGCTTGCCCTCCACAGGCTCAAGGGGGTCGTCGGTTGATAGAGCTCGTAGAGGGCGAGGTCCTTTTGGTCGCGCCGGGCAGGCTGGTGGTGAAGGTGGGGGGCTTGGGGCTGTGCGTGGAGGTTCCCTCCGCGGTCTCCTCCGCCGCGAGGAGGGGTGATGTGCTGTCCCTGTACGCTCACCTGTCGGTGGGCGAGGAGGGCTTCAGGTTGTTCGGTTTCTCCTCCAGGGAGGAGAGGGATCTCTTCAGGATGCTCATCTCTGTCAAGGGGGTCGGGCCGAGACAGGCGTTGTCCCTGCTCTCCCACCTGGGATACGAGGCGCTGCTCGAGGCTTTGTGCTCGAAGAACGCGTCTTTGCTCTCCTCCGTCCCGGGGGTTGGCCCGAAGGGCGCTCGCAAGCTCTGTGTGGAGCTGGAGGACAAGCTCGCCAAGCTGGCGCCCGTTAGGCTTAAGGCGTACGAGCTTCCCTTTGATCCCGAGGAGGCCCTGGAGGGGCTCATCTCCCTGGGCTTCAAGAGGAAGGAGGCCATCTCCCTCCTGGAGGGGGCTCTGGGTAAGGTCACCCCAGACGAGGCTCGCTCCGTGGAGGGTTTGATAAGGGCTGCTTTGAAGGAGGCTGCTTCTAGGCAGACATGAGTTCCCTTAGGCCCAAAGCTTTCTCCGATTTCGTGGGGCAGAGGAGGGTTTGCGAGAAGCTCAGGGTCTACGTGGAGGCCGCCAGGGCGAGGGGGGAGCCGCTGGACCACGTCCTGCTCTGCGGTCCGCCGGGTCTCGGTAAGACCACGCTGGCCACCGTATTGGCCAACGAGATGGGCGTGGGCATCAGGTTGACCTCCGGTCCGGTCCTGACCAGGCCGGGGGATGTGGCCTCCATCTTGGCCTCCCTGGAGGAGCGGGACGTTCTCTTCCTGGACGAGATCCACAGGTTGCCCAAGCCCGTGGAGGAGGTGCTCTACGTGGCCATGGAGGACTTCCAGATAGACGTCCTGGTCGGCAAGGGGATAGGGGCCAGGAGCGTTCGCGTCCCGATAAAGCCCTTCACCTTGGTTGGGGCCACCACGAGGCTGGCCCTGGTGAGCCCTCCGCTCAGGTCCCGTTTCGGCATAGTCGAGCACCTGAGCTTCTACCCGCTCGAGGAGATGATGGAGATAGTGAGGAGGGTGGCCCGATCCCTGGGCATGGAGCTCGAGGAGTCGGCTGTGGAGGAGATAGCCAGGCGCTCCAGGGGGGTCCCCAGGATAGCCGGGAAGATGGTGAGGAGGGTAAGGGATTACGCTCAGGTGGAGGGGTGGACGCGGCTGGACGCGGCGGCAGTGAGGGCCTCCATGCGGATGATGGGCCTGGACGACCTGGGACTGGACGAAATGGACAGGCGGCTGCTCTCGGCCATAATAGACCGGTTCGGGGGTGGCCCCGTGGGGCTCAAGGCGCTCGCCTCGTACCTCCAGGAGGACCCGAGCGCCATAGAGGAGGTGTACGAGCCCTACCTGGTGGAGCTGGGCCTAATAGACAGGACGCCCAGGGGGAGAAGGGCCACCGAGAGGGCCTACCTCCACCTGGGGTTGTCCCCGTCCTCGCCGCAGGTGGCTCCTTGAAGCCCTTTGGGACGGGGGCCGGGCGTTTGGGGACCGTGGGGCGAGCGAGTTAGTCGGGTCGTGCGCTCGGAGATCCCATCTGGTGCTGCTCGAAGGGGGTGAACGCCTGACCTATGGGGGTCAGGGGATGAGATGTCGGATCTTCAGGGTCTCGGCAGGTTGCTGGCGTTTGCAGGGCTTCTTCTGCTAGTGGTGGGCCTGGCCTTGATGCTCTTGGGGCGCCTTGGCGGCCTGGGACTTGGCAGGCTGCCTGGCGACGTGGTGCTGGAGAGGAGGGGGTTCGTTCTCTACTTCCCCATAGCCACGAGCCTGGTCTTAAGCCTGGTCTTGACGCTGATCTTGAACCTCCTCTTCAGGAGGTGAGCCCGTTGCGCCTCTTTTCTTTCCTTTCGTCTATGGTCCTTTGTTCGCTGCTCCTCGTGGCTGGGCCCTCCGAGGCTGCCCCCGGAGAGGTCAGGGTGGGCATCGCGGTGCGCCCGTCCCTGGAGCTTAGCGCCAGCTCCGGGAAGCTGAGCGTTTTGCACCAGGGCAGGGCTGTGCTGTCCGAGAGGGAGGTCTCCCTCTCCCTGGCGGGCGGTCGGGTGTCGGTGAGGGGTAGGGTCTTGGGGGATTCGGTCAAGGTGATGCCCCCCAGGGGAGGGCTCATCGTCTACGGTGGGAGGAGCTACCGCGGTCACTTCGAGGTGTTAGCCGGCGAGAAGGGGCTGGTCCTCGTGAACGTGGTCTCGTTGGAGGACTACGTCAAGGGGGTTCTCAAGATGGAGGTTAACCCCTCCTGGCCGATGGAGGTCTTGAAGGCCCAGGCGGTGGTGGCCAGGACCTATGCCGTGGCGAACCTGGGAAGACACAGGAAGGACGGTTTCGACCTCTGCGCCTCGGTCCACTGCCAGGAGTATCGGGGGGCCTCTGCGGAGGACGAGAGGCTCAACAGGGCCGTGGAGGCCACCTGGGGCGAGGTCCTGACCTACGGAGGGGCTTTGGCCAAGGTCTTCTACCACTCCGACAGCGGGGGCTATACCTCCTCGGCGAAGTCCATCTGGGGGGAGGACGTGCCCTATCTGAGAGGGGTTAAGGAGGAATTCTACCACCGGGTTCGTTCGCCCCACAGCAGCTGGAGGCTCGAGATCTCGGCCGCCGAGGTGGGCGAAGCCCTCTCGGGCGCTGGGTACGACGTGGGCCTGCCCCACTCGGTGGAGGTGACCAAGAGAGACGAGTGGGGCTTCAGGGCAGTGAGGGTAGCCGTCTCCGGCTCCAGGGGGAGGGTGGAGATGCCCGCCTCCAGGTTCAGGCAGATCCTGGGCTACTCGGTCTTGAAGAGCACTGCCTTCGAGGTGAGAGGCGTGGGCTCCCCCTCCGGGTCCGGGGAGCCACCTTCTGGGGTCTCTCCTCCTTCGTCCAGGCCCGTTCGGGGCAGGGTGAACGTGAGGGAGCTTATGGAGGCGGGCCTCTCCTACGACGAGATAGTGGAGAAGCTCTACGAGGCCTACGGCATATTGCAGGGGGATCTGGCTCCCCCCGAGGAGCCGAAGGGCGAGCGGGCGCAGCGGAAAACGCCCCAGAGGGGGCGCTCCTTCGTCTTCGAGGGGCGCGGCTGGGGGCACGGGGTGGGGATGAGCCAGTGGGGCGCCAGGGCCCTGGCGGAGATGGGCAAAAGCTACAGGGATATACTGGGCTTTTACTTCCCGGGCACAGTGGTGGGCAAGAGGTGATGGCTCTCCTTGGAGGGGGGTATGGACCTCTTCGACCTGAAGGCTTACGACTACTCCTTGCCTCCGGAGCTGGTGGCCCAGACCCCTTTGCCCCAGAGGGATGCCTCCAGGCTGATGGTGGTGGACAGGGCTTCGAGGTCCATATCCCACAGGGCCTTCGCCGACCTTCCCGAGGTCCTGCGGGATGGGGATCTCCTGGTGCTCAACGACTCGAGGGTGATCCCCGCCAGGCTCAGGGCCAGGAGGATCTCCGGAGGAGCGGTGGAGGTCCTGTTGGTGGAAGAGGTGGGACCAGGCCTCTGGTCGGCGATGGTGAGGCCCGGGAGGAGGGCCAGGAAGGGGGAAAGGCTGTACCTGGACGAGGTCGAGATCGAGGTCCAGGAGGTGCTGCCTGACGGGCTGAGGGTCGTGCGCTTCCCCCGCGAGGACGTGCTCTCCCTGTTAGAGGAGAGAGGGGAGGTCCCGCTCCCCCCCTACATAAAGGATTACGGGGGACCGCCTGACAGGTATCAGACCGTGTACGGTCGCGCGTTGGGCTCGGTGGCCGCTCCCACCGCCGGCCTGCACTTCACGGAGGAGCTCCTAGATAAGCTCAAGGCGAGGGGCGTGCTGGTGCGTTGCGTGACCCTCCATGTGGGGCCGGGGACATTCAGGCCGGTGGAGTCCCCCGACATAAGGGTTCACAGGATGCACCGGGAGAGGTTCTTCGTCCCCGGGGAGACCGCCTCAGCCATCGAGGGGGTCAAGGCGAAGGGCGGAAGGGTGGTGGCGGTAGGTACCACCGTGGTCAGGGTCCTGGAGCACTGCGGCCTCTTTGGCTTCGAGGAGAGGTGGAGGGAGACGGATCTCTTCATCTACCCTGGGTTCGAGTTCAAGGTGGTGGACGCCATGATAACCAACTTCCACATGCCCCGCTCGACCCTTCTGATGCTGGTCTGCGCCTTCGGCGGCTACGAGCTGGTGATGCGGGCCTACGCGGAGGCCATCTCCTGTCGATATCGCTTCCTCAGCTTTGGGGACGCCATGATCCTCGTTTAGCGAAATAATTTAGTCAACGAGTCTCGTTGTTTTGAGGTCGTTTGGGACGTCCTCGGTTGAAGCTGAGGTCAGGGGAATTTATAATACTCCGTGTCTTTTGTTTGTGAAAGGAGGTGCGAAAGGTTGGTCTCCGCTGACGTGATGGCTGAGATCCAGGCCGCCGAGGAGGAGGCCAGGCGAATGCTGGAGGAGGCCAAGGAGAAGGCCAGCAGGATAGTGGTGGAGTCGCGGGTCAAGGCCTCGAAGCTCCTGGAGGCGGTGGAGAGGGAAGAGTCGGCGAAGCTCGCCGAGGCCCTGAGGAGAGCGGAGGAGAGCGCGGCCAAGGAGGCCGAGAGGATGCTGGAGGAGGCCAGGAAGGAGAGGGAGGTCTTGATCGAGAGGGCCAGGTCCAGGATGGAGGCCGTGGCCAGGTGGCTCGCCTCGGAGGTGGTCTCCAGGTATGGCGGTGGCAGAGGTTAGGAAGCTGCTCTTGGTGTTCCACAGGAGCGTCGAGGAGTCCCTGATCGGAGACCTTCAATCCTTAGGGGTGATGGAGGTCAAGCTCCACTCCGGGGAGGCGCTCTCCGAACGGAGGGCGAAGGAGTTGGAGTCGGCCCTGTCGGAGGTGAAGTTCGCCCTGGAGGTCTTAGACAGGTTCGCCCCCAGGAGATCCTCGCTGGCCGAGAGGCTTGCGGGTCCTTCCAGGGTCGTGGGGCTCCCGGAGGTGGCCGGGAGGATAAAGGAGGAGGGGCTCTTCGACAGGATAGCGGAGCTCAGGGAGATGGAGAGGGAGCTGTCTCACATCTCCTCTCAGCTGTCGTCCCTGGAAGCGGAGAGGTCTGTCCTACTTCGTTTCTCGTCCCTCCAGATGGACCTCTCCCTGGCGGTCTCGGGTACCAGGCACGCGAGGGCCTCGCTCTTGAGCTCCGACTTAGCCGTGTTCTCCGCCTTGTCCGGAAGGATAGCCGCCCTGGAGTGCGCTCAGGTTCTGGAGGCCTCCAGGGACGGAGACACGGTCTACTTCGCCCTGGTCTACCACCTCTCCGAGGAGGCGAAGGTCAGGGAGATCTTGGGCTCCGTGGAGGTAGGATCCGTGGAGGTCAGGCGCAGGGGTCTTCCTCGAGAGGCCCTGTCCCAGGTGGAGAGGGAGATCTCGGAGCTGTGCCAGAGGAAGGGGGCGCTGGAGGAGAGGATAAAGGAGGCGGCTCTATCCCTGAGGGATCTGGTGGAGGAGGCCTACGACTATTACTCCTCCTTGGTCGAGCAGTCGTCTGTGAGGAGCTCCATCCGCTCCACCGACCACGTGGCCTTCCTCGAGGGCTGGGTCCTGGCCAGGGATCTGCCCATTCTGAGATCGGAGCTGGGCAGGTTGTATCGCGACTCCCTGGAGATACTGGAGGTCGAGCCCGAGGAGGGCGAAGATATACCGGTCCACCTGGAGAACGGCAGGTGGGCCAGGCCCTACGAGATCCTGGTCAAGCTCTACGGCTTGCCCAGGTACGGCACCTTCGACCCTTCTCCTCTGCTGTCCCTTTTCTTCCCCTTCATCTTCGGCTTCTGCTACAGCGACGCGGTCTACGGCGGGCTTATAGCCTTGATCCTGGGCTATCTGGTCTTGAGGTACGACCTGGGGGGCGATAAGGGGAGGTTCCTCTCCATGTTTGCCCTTTCCGGCGGCGCCACCGTAGTGATGGGGGCTCTGTTCGGCAGCTGGATGGGCAACCTGGCCGAGGTTTTGCCCTTCCTCTCGTGGTTCGTCCCGCTCAAGAACTCGATAGCCCTCTTCGACCCGCTCAAGGACACCATACAGTTGCTCGTGCTGGCCCTGGCCATAGGGGTTGTCCACGTCCTGGTGGGGGTCCTGGTGGGCTTCTACAGCAAGGCCTCCAGGGGGATGTGGCTCGAGGGGGTCTACGACCACCTCTCCTGGTTCCTCTTCGTGGTGGGCCTTCTGTGCTTCGGTTTGCACGAGGTCGGAGTCTTGGGTGGCTCCTTCGGCTCGATGGGCAAAGCCCTGGCGGCCCTGGGGGCATTGGTGATAGTCTTTTCTGCCGGTAGAGGGCACAGAAACCCCGTAAAGAGGTTGGCCATAGGGGTTTTGTCGCTTTACAACATAACGGGTTTCCTGGGGGACGTGCTCTCCTACAGCAGGCTCTTGGCCCTCGGCATGACCACCTCCGCGGTGGCCATGATAGTCAACATGTTGGTGTCGCTCACGTGGGGGATCCCAGTGGTGGGCTTCGCGGTGGCGGCGCTTCTGCTGGTGGGTGGTCACGTTTTCAACCTGGCGGTCAACCTGCTGGGCTCCTTCGTCCACACCACCCGTCTGCAGTACGTGGAGTTCTTCAGCAAGTTCTACGAAGGCGGCGGCAAGCCCTTCAAGCCGTTCGCTCTGGCCGGAAGGTACGTGAGGTTTCGCGTTTAAACCCAGTCTATATCGTTTTGCCGTAGGAGGGATGCGCGGATGGAACTCGGGATGTTGGTGGCTATAGGCGGTGCTGTGGTGGCTGCTCTGGCGGCCGGCATAGGTTCTGCCAGGGGCGTGGGCATAGCCGGCGAGGTGGGCGCTGGAGTCCTCACGGAGGACCCCAACAAGTTCGGCTTGGTCCTGCTGCTCCAGGTTCTGCCGGGGACGCAGGGGATATACGGTCTTCTCGCCGCCTTCTTCGTCATGCTGAAGTTGGGCCTTCTCGGCGGAACCCCGGCTCAGGTCTCGCTCTTCCAGGGGTTGGCCATATTCTTCGCCTGCCTGCCCGTCGGCCTGGTGGGCCTCCTTTCGGCCATATTTCAGGGCAGGGCCTCCGCGGCCTGCATCCAGATGATAGCCAAGCGGCCCGAGGAGACCGGTAAGGCCGTCGTCATCCCGGCGATGGTGGAGACCTACGCCGTCTTGAGCCTGCTCATAACCATAATCCTGCTCAACAGCATCTCCCTCTGAGGACTCGTCCTTATCGGGGGGAGCTTCGATGGCTGTTGAGAAGATAAAGCAGAAGATATTGAGCGAGGCGAAGGACAAGGTCAACGAGCTCCTGGAGCGGGCTAACGCCGAGGCCTCCAGGATAGTGGGGGAGGCCGAGCAGGAGGCCTCCTCGCTCAGGGAGCGCTACGCGGAGAGGGCCAGGAGGGAGTCGGAGGAGTTCCATCGGAGGGGCAAGATCGTAGCCTCCTTGGAGGCCAAGAAGGAGCTCCTGGCAGCCCAGAGGGGGCTCTTGGACGAGGTCTTCGAGATGGCGGCCAGGATGGTCGTGTCCATGGGGGAGAAGGAATACCTCTCCCTGGTGGAGTCGCTCCTATCTAAGGTGGCCTCGGAGGCCAAATCCGGGGTCATCACCCTGGCCAAGGAGGAGCGGCGCTTGGACGCCTCCTTCGTCGAGGGCTTCAACAGGAGGAACGGCACCTCCTTCGTCCTCTCTCCGTCGCGCGGCAACTTCTCCGGGGGGTTCAGGGTTGATTGCGGCCAGATCTCCTACGACTGCTCCGTCGAGAGGCTCTTCGACTCGCTCAGGGAGGAGCTGGAGCCTAAGGTGGCCGCCAAGCTCTTCTCCTGAGAGGGGGTGAGGCCTTGGCAGTGGGCGAGCTGGACTATGGGTATCTCAACGGAAGGCTGAGGGCCGCGGAGGTGAAGCTCCTGGACAGGGCCTCCCTCTTCCGTCTGGCCGAAGCCGGCTCCTTCGAGGAGATGATGTCGTTGATGGGGGAGACCCCTTACGGCAGGTGGTTCCCCGAGCTGGGATCGGACTCCGAGGGGGTCCTGCACAGGGAGTGGCTTTGGACCCTCGATGAGTTCGGCTCCATATCTCCCAACAGGGCTTTGACGGACCTCTTCAGGGCGGAGCTGGACTTCCACAACCTCCGGGTCCTCCTCAAGGGGAGGTTGGCTGGAGGGGAGGGGGTGAACAGGAGCGATCTGCTCAGGAGGATGCTGCCGGGGGGCACGGTGAGCCCTGAGGCGCTGTTGTACGCCGTCGAGTCCGGTTCTCTGAGGGATCTTCCCCCCGCCATGGCCTCCTCGCTGGAGGGGCATCTGGAGTGGAGCGTCGACTCCGTGCCCCATATGGAGGCCTTCCTGGACGGGGCTATGTTCGAGTACATGTCCTCCCTGGCCTTCGCCTCTGGCGAGCCCTTCGCGGTTGGCTACGTGAGGCTCAGGGCGGACCTCGAGAACCTGAGGACCGCCTTCAGGTTGAAGGTCGCTGGGGCGGACGTGGGCTCTTTGAGCCAGCGGCTGGTGAGGGTGGGAGCATTGCCGACCCACCTCTTCACCGGCGTCTTCCCCGAGCAGGTCCCCGCGTGGCCTAAGGCCTTCTTTCACACGCCCCTCTCCGCTCTGGTGGAGGAGATATGCGGCCTGGGGGGCGATCTAGGGGCTTTGGAGCTGGCCCTGGACAGGCACATGCTCTCCTTCCTGTCGAGGGCTCGATTTTCGGCTTTCGGCGGAGGTCCTCTGGTGGCCTACCTCCACTGGAAGCGGATCGAGATCTACAACCTCAGGGCCATAATGGTGGGCAAGAGGAACGGCGTCTCCCCCGAGGAGATCAGGAGGAGGTTAAGGTACCTTGAGTAGGGAGCTGAAGTTCGTGGCCGTCGGCGGGTACGAGTCGGTGTTGCCCTTCAAGGGCGTGGGGGTCGACGTGGTCGACCTCCTGGAGGATTCGGCCACGAGGGACGAGGTCCTGTCGGTGCTTCGGAGGCTGTTGAAAGAGGGTTACGACGTGATCTTCCTGGCCGAGCGGATCTTCGAGAGGGTGGCCGAGGAGGCCGAGGAGGTGAACAGGACCGAGAGGGCCTGTGTGGTCCCTCTGCCCGGCATAAGGGGTTCTGCCGGCATCGGCCTCAGGTCCATAGAGCGCAGCGTCGAGGAGGCCGTTGGCATAAACATATTCAGGGTCAACAGGTGAGGCCTTGGGAGGCGGTGTTGTCGGATGGAGGGAAAGGTGGCGGGCTTCATATCCAAGATATCAGGGCCCCTCGTGGTGGCCTCGGGAATGACGGGAGCCAAGATGTACGACGTGGTGAAGGTCGGCGAGATGGGCCTGGTGGGCGAGATAATAGAGCTCAGAGGGGATCAGGCCTACATCCAGGTCTACGAGGAGACCTCAGGCCTGAGGCCGAAGGAGCCCGTGGTCTCCACGGGCGAGCCCCTCAGCGTGGAGCTGGGGCCTGGCCTGGTGGGTCAGATATACGACGGCATCCAGAGGCCCCTGAACCTGATCGAGGAGGTCACCGGGTCTCCCTTCATAGCCAGGGGGGTTTCGGTGCCCGCTCTGGACAGGAAGGCCAAGTGGTTCTTCGAGCCCCTGGTTAAGGTGGGGCAGAAGGTGGTCTCCGGGGACAGGGTAGGGGTGGTCAAGGAGACGGTGTTGGTGGACCACTACATCCTGGTGCCCCCCGGCGTGAGCGGTACGGTGGTGGACGTGAGGAAGGGGGAGTTCACCGTCGAGGACGTGGTGGCCGTGGTGGACACCGGGGAGGGCGAGGTGGAGATAAGGATGCTCCAGCGCTGGCCGGTCAGGCTTCAGAGGCCTGTGGCCAGGAGGCTTCGCCCCGAGGCGCCCCACACCACCGGCCAGAGGGTGGTGGACACCTTCTTCCCCCTGGTCAAGGGCGGGACGGCCTGCGTGCCCGGGCCCTTCGGCAGCGGCAAGACCGTCATACAGCACCAGCTGGCCAAGTGGACCGACGCCAGAATAATAGTTTACATCGGATGCGGTGAGCGGGGCAACGAGATGACCGACGTGCTCCTGGAGTTCCCCGAGCTCAAGGACCCCACCACCGGCGAGCCCCTGATGAAGAGGACGGTGCTGATAGCCAACACCTCCAACATGCCGGTGGCCGCCAGGGAGGCGAGCATATACACGGGCATAACCATAGCAGAGTACTTCAGGGACATGGGCTACTCGGTCGCCTTGATGGCGGACTCCACCTCCAGGTGGGCCGAGGCCTTGAGGGAGATATCTGGAAGGCTCGAGGAGATGCCCGGCGAGGAGGGCTACCCGGCCTACCTGGGCACGAGGTTGGCCTCCTTCTACGAGAGGGCCGGTAGGGTCATATGCCTCGGGAGCGACGGGAGGGAGGCTTCCGTCAGCGTCATCGGGGCGGTCTCTCCCCCGGGCGGAGACCTCTCCGAGCCGGTTTCCCAGAACACCCTGCGGGTCACCAAGGTCTTCTGGGGGCTCGACGCCAACCTGGCCTACCAGCGCCACTTCCCGGCCATAAACTGGCTTTTGAGCTACTCCCTCTACGCCGAGGAGGTGGGCGCCTACTGGGACAGGAAGTTCGAGGGCTGGAGCAGGAACAGGACCGAGGCCATGTCCATCCTTGAGGAGGAGGACAAGCTCAAGGAGATAGTGAGGCTCGTGGGCATAGACGCGCTGTCCAAGAAGGACAGGATGCTCCTCGAGACGGCCCGGTCCATCAGGGAGGACTTCCTGCACCAGAACGCGTTCCACGAGGTGGACACCTACGCCTCCATGGACAAGCAGTACAAGATGCTCAAGGTCATCCTCACCTTCCACCACCTGGCCATGAAGGCGCTGGACGCTGGGGTGCCCTTCAAGGCGATAGAGGAGCACCCCATAAGGGAGAGGATAGCGAGGATGCGCTACATACCCGAGGGCGAGCTCTCCAAGATAGATCAGCTGCTCGAGGACATCGAGAGGGAGATGGACACGCTCATCTCGGTGGGGGGCGAGGCTAATGTTGCCTAAGGAGTACAGGACCATAAGCGGCTTGGCGGGCCCCCTTCTGGTGGTCGAGAAGGTGGCCGACGTCAGGTACGACGAGCTGGTGGAGATCAAGCTGGCCGACGGACAGACCAGGAGAGGCAGGGTCCTGGAGGTCACCACCGACAGGGCCCTGGTGCAGGTCTTCGAGGGGACCTCGGGGATAGACGTCAAGGAGACCTCCGTCAGGTTCCTGGGAAAGGTCTTGGAGCTACCGGTGAGCAGGCAGATGCTGGGAAGGGTCTTCAACGGTCGCGGAGATCCCATCGACGGCGGTCCCAGGATAATCCCCGAGAAGATGCTCGACATCAACGGATACCCCATCAACCCCTACTCCAGGGACTACCCTTCGGAGTTCATACAGACGGGGGTCTCGGCCATAGACGGGATGAACCCGCTGGTGAGGGGGCAGAAGCTGCCCATATTCTCCGGCGCTGGCATGCCCCACAACAGGCTGGCCGCCCAGATAGCCAGGCAAGCGAGGGTCCTGGAGGGCCACGAGGCCTTCGGCGTGGTCTTCGCCGCGATGGGGATAACCTTCGAGGAGGCCAACTTCTTCATGGAGGACTTCCGGAGGACCGGAGCCATCGAGAGGACGGTCCTCTTCATAAACCTCGCCGACGACCCAGCCATCGAGAGGATAGCCACCCCGAGGTTGGCCCTGACCTGCGCCGAGTATCTGGCCTTCGAGCTGGACATGCACGTGCTGGTGATACTCACCGACATGACCAACTACTGCGAGGCCCTGAGGGAGATATCGGCCGCCAGGAAGGAGGTGCCGGGCAGGCGGGGCTATCCGGGCTATCTCTACACCGACCTGGCCACCATGTACGAGAGGGCCGGCAAGATCAGGGGTAAGAAGGGCTCCATCACCCAGATCCCGGTCCTCACCATGCCGGAAGACGACAAGACCCATCCCATCCCCGACCTCACCGGCTACATCACGGAGGGGCAGATAATCCTGAGCAGGGGTCTTCACAGGAAGGGGATCTATCCGCCCATAGACGTGCTCCCGAGCCTATCTAGGCTTAAGGACAAGGGGATAGGGAGGGGCAAGACCAGGGAGGACCACGCCGACTTGCTCAACCAGATATTCGCCGCCTACGCCAGGGGCAAGGAGGCCAAGGAGCTGGCGGTGATCTTGGGCGAGGGGGCTCTGACCGAGGTGGACAAGGCCTTCGCTAGGTTCGCCGACGAGTTCGAGGACAAGTACGTCAGGCAGGGCGAGTACGAGAACAGGAGCATATTCGAGACGTTGGACCTGGGCTGGGATCTCCTGACCATACTGCCGGTCAGGGAGCTAAAGCGCGTCCGCGACGAGTACATAAAGAAGTACCTGGAGCCGCGCCTGGGCAAGGCGAAAGAGGCCGCCTGAGGGGTAGATGGAGATGGCGAGGCTGGTCCAGGTCAACCCCAACCGGATGGAGCTCCAGCGCCTCAAGAAGAGGCTTCTGGTGGCTCAGAGGGGTCATAAGCTCCTCAAGGACAAGCAGGATGCCCTGATCAAGGAGTTCATAGCCCTGGCCCGGAGGGCCTGGGAGCTCAGGGCCCAGGTGGAGGAGGAGCTGATAAAGAGCCTCAGGGCCTTCGTGATGGCCAGGTCCTTCAGCTCCAGGGAGGCGATAGAGCAGGCCTTCGTGGTCCCCATGACCAGGGTTAAGGCCTCGGTCCACTACCAGAACGTGATGAGCGTGCACGTGCCTCGCTACTCCTTCGAGAGGACCGAGGGGAGGCCTTTGGCCTACAGCTTCGCCTTCACCTCCGCCGAGCTGGACGAGGCCGTGAGGCGCTTCTCGGAGCTCCTGCCGAGGTTGTTGGAGCTCGCCCAGCTCGAGAAGTCCTTGAAGCTGATGGCGGTGGAGATCGAGAAGACCAGGAGGAGGGTCAACGCCCTCGAGTACGTCCTCATCCCGGGCTTTCAGGAGACCATAAGGTACATAACGATGAAGCTCGACGAGATGGAGAGGTCTAACCTGAGCCGTCTGATGCGCATAAAGGAGATAGTTAGATCTCGCTGAGGGGTGATCCACTTGGCCATACACGAGCACGGGGGTAAGATGCCCAAGATCGCTAAGGCGGCCTTCGTGGCCCCCAACGCCTCGCTGATAGGCGACGTGGAGCTGGACGAGGGGAGCAGCGTTTGGTTCGGGGCTGTGCTTCGGGGAGATCTGAACCGGATCTACGTGGGCAAGAGGTCCAACCTCCAGGACCTGGTGGCGGTCCACGTGACGAGGGAGCTCCCGGTGATAGTGGAGGAGGACGTGACGGTGGGGCACTCGGCGATCCTCCACGGCTGCATCGTGAGGAGGGGTTCCCTCATAGGGATGGGGGCTGTGGTGCTGGACGGAGCTGAGATAGGGGAGTTCTCCATAGTGGGCGCGAAGGCCCTGGTGACCGGGGGCAAGAGGTTTCCCCCCCGGAGCTTGATAATCGGGGCCCCCGCCAAGGTGGTGAGGGAGCTCACCGAGGAGGAGCTGAAGCACCTTAAGGAGCACGTCCTGGCCTACGAGGAGCTGGCCAGGTCCTACGGGCTTTGAGGGAGAAAGGGCCGAGGCGGAAGCCTCGGCCTCATGCTTTCTGGTAGAGGAAAGGGCCTGCGCTCTTGAAGCCCAGCTCCCGGTAGTTGAAGATCTGCTCGGTCCCTCCCACCATGAGTACGCCGCCGGGGCGCAGGGCCTCCTGGAACTTCCTGTACAGCATGTCCTTGGCCTCGGGCCTGAAGTATATCACCACGTTTCGGCACAGGATCAGGTCGAAGTCCTTGTCGAAGGGGTCTTTGAGGAGATCTTGTTGCTGGAACCTGACCCTATCTTTGACGTGGGGCTTCACCTCGTAGAGGTCGTCCCCCAGGGGGGTGAAGTGCCTGGCGATCCTCTCCTGGCTCACGTTTGCCAGCTGTTTCTTGGCGTAGATCCCCTTTTGGGCTATGGCCAAAGCCGTCTTGTCTATGTCCGTGGCCAGGATCCTGGGCTCCCTGGCTATGCCCAGGTCCTCGAAGATGATGGCGAGAGAGTAAGGCTCCTCCCCCGTGGCGCACCCGGCGCTCCAGGCTTTGAGCTGTCTCCTGGCCTTTCCCTCCAGGAGCATGGGGATGACCCTGGCCTCCAGCTCCTCGAACTTGTTCGGGTTTCGGAAGAACTCGGATACGTTTATGGTCAGGTAATCCAGGAACTCTCGAAGCCTCTTCTCGTCGTTCTTTATGGCGTTGAAGTAGTCGTCGTAGCTCCTCATGCCCCACCTCTGCATCAGCATGTGGACCCGCCTGTGGATCTGGTACTTGTAGGCGTCCAGGTCCACCCCGGTGAGGCTCCTCACCTTCCTCTTGAAATCCACGTACTCTGGCGGAGCCGGGTAGTCCTTTTCCTCCAGCAAATTCCGCCCCCCTCTCCCTTCAGCTCAGGTTTAGATTATAATTTTGCTCGAATGACAATCCAAGGGGCGGAAGCGATCCAGACAGCCGCTGCCGCTGCGCGGGCAGAGGAAAGTCCGGGCTCCACAGGGCAGGGTGCCGGGTAACGCCCGGCGGGGGCGACCCCGGGATAGCGCCACAGAAAAGAGACCGCCAGGGGTCCCTGGCAAGGGTGAAAAGGTGAGGTAAGAGCTCACCAGGCATCGGGCGACCGGTGCGCTTGGCAAGCCCCACCCGGAGCAAGGCCGAATAGGGGGAGATGAGGTGGCCCGCTGATCCCCGGGTCTGGCCGCAGGAGGCGCGAGGCGACTCGCGCCCCAGATGGATGGCTGTCCTCGACAGAACCCGGCTTACGGATGGCTTCCGCCCCCAAGCACCCCTCCCAGATTCTCCTCCCGGCGCCTGCCCCAGCGGGTTTTCCAGGGCCTCTCGGATGGCTCTACTGGTTCAGCCTCGCTTTAGGGCTCGGGTCCCCTCTCTGCCGCCAACCCGGAGGGCGCAGAGCAAGTTTTGAAATTTCGCCGGTGCTCTTTTATCCATCTTGTGGTATAAAGTGGTAGGGAGTGGTGGACTTTGTTCCTGGGCTTCCACGAGCACTCCATAGACTCGAAGGGCAGGCTCGTCCTGCCGGCGAGGTTCAGGGCCGAGCTGGGAGACGAGCCCGTGGCGACCATGGGCTTCGAGAGGTGCGTCGAGATATACCCGGCCTCCACTTGGAGGGAGGTTTTAGAGAGGTACAGCAGTTTGCCCTCCAGCAGGAAGGCGTCCAGGGATCTGATCAGGATGCTGTGTTCCAGCGCGGTGGAGCTATCCGTGGACGAGCAGGGGAGGGTGCTCCTCCCCTCGCACCTGAGGGAGCACGCGATGTTGGAGGGCAAGGTCGCCGTCATCGGGGCAGGCGTCAAGGTCGAGGTGTGGAACCTGGAGGTCTGGAGGAACTACAGGGAGGAAACCTATGGCAGGCTCTCCGACATCCTGGAGGAGGTCTCTGCCCTTGAGATACGCTGAGCTTTCGCACGCGCCTGTGATGGTCGAGGAGCTGTGCGAACTGTTGTCCCCCAGGGCTGGGGAGGTAGTGCTGGATGCCACGCTCGGGGGGGGAGGGCACGCGAGGGCCTTGCTCTCGAGGTGCGGGGCCTCTTGCGCCCTGATAGGGATGGACAGAGATCCGCTCGCCCTCGAGGCCGCCTCCTTCAGGCTCAGGAGGGAGTTCCCTGGCGCTAGCCTCCACTTCTTCTGCGCCCCCTTCTCCCGCCTCGAGGAGGCGGTCGAGGCCGCTGGTTTTCGCTCGGTCGACGTGGTCGTCTTCGACCTGGGGGTCTCCTCCATGCAGCTGGAGGACGGTGAGCGAGGGTTCAGCTTCGACCTGGACGGGCCCCTCGACATGAGGATGGGCGAGGGGTGCGAGTTCGACGCCTCCTGGGCGTTGAACCACCTTTCGGAGGAGGATATAGCCTCGATCCTCTGGAGGTATGGGCAGGAGAGGTGGGCCAGGAGGATAGCCAGGGCGGTGGTGAGGAGGCGAGAGGAAGCCCCTATAAGGACCACGGGGGAGCTGGTCTCCCTGATCAGGGAGGCGATACCCAAGCCCGCTCAGAGGGCCTGCGGGAAGCACCCGGCCAGGAGGACCTTTCAGGCCCTTCGCATATACGTCAACGACGAGATGGGGGAGCTTAAGAGGGGGCTTGAGGCTGCTTTGAGGGTTCTCTCGCCCGGAGGGAGGATGGCGGTGATCTCCTACCACTCCCTGGAGGACGGGCTGGTCAAGAGGGCTTTCCGCGAGGCTTCGGCCTCGGGGGCATACGTTCTCCTGACGAAGAAGCCCATAGAGCCGTCGGAGGCCGAGCTCTCCCGCAACAGGAGGGCTCGGAGCGCGAAGCTCAGGGCCTTACGCAGAGTCGGGGTCTCGGGAGGGAGGGGTTGAGTTGCTGGGGGCTTTGTTGCTCAGGCTTGCCGTGCGCGCGGGGCGCTCCGCAGGGAGGCTTTCCTTCGTCTTTGTGGGTTTTGCTGTCTTCTTGCTCTCCCTTAACCTGATATCCCTCAGGCTCGAGGCCCTCTTTCTGGAGAGGAGGATATGGAGTTTGATCGAGGAAAGGGAGGGGCTTCGGAGGGAGGAGCTCACCCTTCGGGCGCAGCTCGAGGCCCTTCGCTGTTTCGCTCGGATAGAGGAGAAGGCCAAGCTCGAGCTGAAGATGGTTCGCTCGTCCCCTAAGGGCGTGGTCTCGGTCGAGCGAAGGGGGTCGGGCGAGGCTGGGGCCATGGCCTCTCGCGGAGGGCTCGAGATCCTCGGCGGCAGGAGGGCTGAGGCCAAAGACTGAAGGCGGGAGAGGGTGGTGGGGGAGTGCCTCTTCCCTGGGGAGGCGGCTCTGCGGAGGGCCTGGCCTCCGAGGGCTCCAAGTTTCGCTTCGGGGTTTTGCTCTCGCTCTGCGGGCTCCTGTTCTTCTCGATATTCCTCAGGTGCCTCTCCCTGCATCTGAGACCTGACCCCAGGATAGAGGAGGCCCTCAAGGGCCAGTACTGGAGCAGGGTGGCCTTGAGGAGCGACAGGGGTTTCATTTTCGACAGGAACGGCTTGGTCGTGGCCTCCAGCGTCCCATCCCCCAGCGTGTATGCGGTCCCCGGCGAGGTCCAGCTCGACCCGGCGGGCGCTCAGTGGTTCAGGTCCGCCTTCGGGGAAGAGGCCCTCAGGGCGATCGACGAGGCCAGGAGGGAGGGGAGGAAGTTCGTATGGATCAAGAGGAGGGTGGATCAGTCCCTGGCCTCGGCGGTGCTCTCGGCCGACGTCAGGGGCCTTTACGTGATGGAGGAGCGCAAGCGCTTCTACCCCTTCGGCCCGGTGGGGGCGCATGTGCTGGGGTTTTGCGGCCTGGACGACCAGGGGCTCGAGGGCCTGGAGTTCGAGTGGGACTCGTTCCTGTCCTCCAGGGTTTACCTCTACAAGCTCCTCAGGGACGCGAGGGGCCGGATCGTCGGGAGGGCCCTGGCGAGCCCCCCCGACGCGGGGGGTCTAGGGGGAAGGGGGCTGCAGCTGACCCTGGACTTCAGGTATCAGCACTTCCTCGACAAGGAGCTGTCGGAGGCCTGCTCCTCCAACGGTGCCGAGTGGGGGGCGGGGATCCTGATGAGCGCCGTCGACGGCAGGATACTCGCTATGGCCAGCTATCCCTCCTTCGATCCCAACAGCTGGTGGGATTTCCCCCCTGAGCACAGGAGGAACAACGCCGTATCGCGGGTCTACGAGCCCGGCTCTACGGTGAAGCCGCTGGTGGCGGCTATAGGCCTTGAGCTGGGCAAGCTCTCCGGGAGGGAGAGCTTCTACTGCCCTGGCTACTACGAGTACGCCGGGACCAGGATAAGGTGCATCCACTCCCACGGTCGGGTCTCGCTGGAGGAGGTGTTGATGTATTCGTGCAACGCGGGGGCTATCGAGGCCAGGCTGAGGGTTGAGGACAGGTGGGTGTACGAGTACCTTAGGGCCTTCGGCTTCGGGTCCAGGACGGGCGTGGAGCTGCCCGGCGAGGAGGTGGGCTTGCTTCCGCCCTTCAGGGAGTGGTTCGGGGCGACCAGGGCCCTGGTGGGCATAGGCCATGGGTTCGCGGTCACGCCCGTTCAGCTAGCCGCTGCTTACTGCGCCCTGGTGAACGGGGGCTTCCTGGTGAGGCCCAGGGTGGTGGAGGGTGTCCTCGGGGAGGAGAGGTTCTCGCCAGCGCCCATGGAGAGGAGACAGGTCATAAGTCCCGAGGTCTCCGCCGAGCTGAGGAGGATGCTCAGGAGGGTCGTGCAGGTAGGCACGGCGCGGAAGGCCGCCGTGGAGGGCCTGGAGGTGGGCGGGAAGACGGGCACGGCGCAGATAGCTGAGGAGGGTAGATATACCGATAGATATGTGATATCCTTTGTCGGGTTTTGGCCAGCGGAGGAGCCCAGACATCTGCTCCTGCTCGTGATGGGGAGGCCCAGGGGCGGGATCGTGCTGGCCAGCGAGATCGTGGCTCCGCTCTTCTCGAGGGTCGTCAGAGAGGTGGCCAGGTTCGAAGGGGGTTTGAGCTCGCCGTGAAGCTCCTCGACGTCCTGAGGGTCTTGCGGGAGGAAGGAGAAAGCTTTGAACTGATAGGGGATGCGGACGTGGAGTTGACCGGGGTGACCAACCACACCTCACAGGTGAGGCGGGGTTACATGTACGTGTGCGTGAGGGGGGCCAGGTTCGACGGACACGAGTTGGCCGATGATGCCCTCGAGCGTGGCGCCGTCGCCCTTGTGGTGGAAAGACCTCTGGAGCACGGGGTGCCTCAGGTGGTGGTGACGAACCCGCGCAGGTTCATGGGAAGGGTGAGCTCCATCCTGTGCGGGCGTCCGTCCAGGGCCCTGAGGGTGGTCGGGATCACGGGGACCAACGGGAAGACCACCACCACCTTCATGCTCAGGTCGATCCTCGTGGGGTTGGGCTTTAAGGTAGGGCTCATGGGCACGGTCGTCTACTCCGACGGAGAGGAGGAGGTGGAGGCGGACAGGACGACGCCCGAGTCCTGGGAGGTCCAGGGGTGGATGAGGAGGGCCGTCGATCGGGGGTGCACCTTCTTCGTCATGGAGGCCTCCTCCCATGGGCTCCAGATGGACAGGTTGGTGGACGTGAGCTTCGAGGCCTCCGCCTTCACCAACCTGACGCCCGAACACCTGGACTTCCACGGGACGATGGAGGGCTACTATCAGGCCAAGAGGTCCTTGTTCTTCGACTACACTGCTCCCGGGGGCGTCAGGGTGGTCAACGTCGACGACGAGTGGGGTTCTAGGTTGTCTTCGGAGCTCAGGAGGGCCGGTCTTCCCTCCTTTTCCCTCTCCCTGCTCGACCCGTCGGCGGATTTCTTCGCGGCCGTCGAAGGAGTGGACATGAGGGGGGCGAGGGCGCAGGTGTTCGAGGGGGGGTGCCTCGCCGGCCAGCTCCTGGTCCCCATGATAGGTAGGTACAACGTCTACAACGCCCTCACGGCCTACGCGCTGGCCAGGGGGCTTGGCTTCTCGGTGGAAGAGGCCCTGCGGGGCATAAGGGAGCTCAGGAGGGTGCCGGGCAGGGTGGAGGTGAGGAGGCTCTCCAACGGTGCCTGGGCTGTGATAGACTACGCCCACTCCCCGGACGCGCTGGAGAAGCTCATATCGGCGGCCAGGGAGGCAATGGGAGAGGGCGGCAGGCTCGTGGCCCTGTTCGGCTTCGGCGGCGACAGGTACCTCAGGAACGCCTGGGAGATGGGCAAGCTCGCCGCCGAGAGGTGCGACTTCGTGGTGATCACGATGGACAACCCTCGATTCGACGACCCCATGGAGATAGCGAGGCACATAGAGGCGGGGGTCGTGGCGGGTGGCGGACAGGGCAGGTACGCCATAGAGATAGACAGGAAGGAGGCCATCAGGCGGGCCGTGAGGTTCAGCAGGGATGGGGACGTCCTGCTCCTGGCCGGCAAGGGGCCTGAGAGCTACATGATAGTCGGGGACGAGCACCTGCCCTACAACGAGGAGAGGGCCCTGAGGGAGGTCCTGGAGGAGGAGGGACTTGGCCTTGAGGTCGTCTGAGCTGATCGAGCTCCTTGCGCCCTCCAGGGTCGAGGGCCCCTTCCTCGACGTGGAGATATCCTCCTTCGTGGTGGACAGCCGCATGGCTGGGCCGAACTCCTGTTTCTTCGCCCTTCGGGGCAGCAGGAGCGACGGACACCTGTTCGTGGGGGACGCGGCGAGTAGGGGGGCGAAGGTCCTGGTTGTCCAGGAGGGCTTTCGCCTCCCCGTCGAGCCCGAGGGGCTCTCAGAGGTTCTCTTGATCAGGGTGCCCGACGTCCTCAAGTCCCTGATATGGGCCGCCAGGCGATACCTCCTGGGCTCTCTCAAGCCCTTCGGGGTGGTGGGGATCACCGGAAGCGTCGGCAAGTCCACCACCAAAAAGGTCCTGGGCGAGGGGCTTTCGCGCCTGTGCAGGGCCTTCCACACCCCTCGCAGCTACAACACGGAGGTGGGGATCTCCCTGGCCGTGCTCTCCGCTCCAGCTCCGCTGGACGTCCTGGTGCTGGAGCTCGGCACCAGCGGTTTCGGGGAGATCAGGAGGATGGTCGAGCTCTTCCCCCTCGACGGAGCTGTTCTGGTCAAGGTCGCGCCAGCTCACCTGGAGGCCCTGGGCGACCTGGATGGGGTCCTTCGCGCGAAGCTCGAGATCCTGGAGGGTTTGAGGGAGGGCGGTTGGGTTTCCTTCAACGGCGACGACGAGAGGTTGGCCCGGGGGGTTCCCCATGGGAGTTTCAGGCGCTGCTCCGTGGGAGCCTGGGGCGACCACGTGAGGGTTCTCGGGACGGGCATGGGGGACGACCTGTGCCTGTGGGTGGATCTCGAGGAGGTGGCCTCGGGGAGGAGGGGGAGGATATCAACCCGGTTGGTGGGCGCCCACAACGCCATCAACGTGGCCCTGGCGGCCTCGGCGATGGTGAACCTGGGCTTCGACTTCGAGGAGGTCTTGGCCTCCCTCGAGGGCGCAGAACCACCCGAGATGCGCGTAAGGCCCAGGAAGGCAGGCGACCTGCTGCTGATCGAGGACTTCTACAACGCCAACCCCGAGTCCGCCAGGGCGTTGCTCGCCTTCCTGAGGGAGCTGAAGGACGATAGGGGGCTTTCGGTCTTCGTCGTCTTCGGCAGCATGAAGGAGCTGGGGGAAGGGCGCGAGGTTTTCCACAGGGAGCTGGGGTTCGAGGCCGGGCTTGTGGTGGACGGCGCGGTCTTCGTGGGCCCCGAGGGAGAGGCGTTCTCGGAGGGCTTTTCCGCCTCGGGGGTACCGAGGGGGGCCTTCCTGGATCTCTACCCGGACGGGGATCGGGTCCCATCTGACCTGTTGAAGCGCTTCCCTCCGGGGAGCGCGGTGGCCTTCAAGGCCTCCAGGTCTTGCAGGTTCGAGGAGTTGTTGGGGAGGCTGGGGGTGGAATGAGGGGCTTCCTGTTGCACTTCTGGGCGTCCTTCGCGATCAGCGCCTCCATCTCCTGGGCGCTGATCTTGGTTTTGCGCAGGCTATACCTATACCAGAACCTGAAGAGGTACGGCCCCGAGAGGCACCTGAGGGAGAAGGTCGGTACCCCCACCGCGGGTGGGGTGGCCTTCGTCCTCGCTCTCCTCGCCTTCGCCGTCCTCGGTCTCCTCCGCGAGGGCCTGGGGCCGAGGTCCTCCCTCCTGGTGCTGGGAACCTCGGCTTTCTCCGCCGTGGGCTTCCTCGACGACCTGTTGAAGTGGAGGAGCGGTACCAGCGAGGGTTTGACGGAGAGGAGCAAGTTCGCCCTGCAGTGCCTGGTGGCCCTGGCCTTGACCGTGTTCGCCGTCAGAGCTGGGCTTAAGGAACGCGTGTTCCTCCTCCCCTCCTGGGGCCTGGAGGTCGGGGGGCACGGGCTCGCTGGGGTCCTGGGCCTGATCGCCTCGACTTTCGTGCTGGTCGGGACGGTCAACGCCGTGAACATAGCCGACGGACTGGACGGCTTGGCGGCGGGAGGTGCTCTGCTGAGCCTCGCTTCGCTCCTCCTCCTCGGCGGGGGCGGGAAGGTGGAGCTATCCGAGCTCCTCCCTTACCTCTGGGTCGTGATGGGCTCCCTGGTGGCCTTCCTGGTCTTCAACTGGCATCCGGCCATGCTCTTCATGGGCGACGTGGGGTCCCATTTCCTGGGAGGGGTCCTGGGCATATCTTCCTTCCTCCTCTCCTCGGAGTGGCTCCTTCTGTTCCTGGGCGGTCTCTTCGTCTGGGACACGGCCTCTGTGCTCGTCCAGAGGCTCTCCCTTTCCCTCTTCTCCCGCAGAGTTTTCTCGATGAGCCCCTTCCACCACCACTTCGAGCTCAAGGGTCACTCCGAGCCCTCCATAGTGTTGGGCTTTCTCCTCTGCCATTCGGCGTCCTGCCTGGTGGGCATGCTCCTCCTCTGGGGGGTTGCGCGATGAGGGATTTCCTCGAAGGCGTCAGGAGGGTGACCGTCGTAGGGGCCGGCAAGAGCGGGACGGCGTCGGCCCTGTTCCTGAAGCTCAGGCTTGGGCTCGAGGTCCTCGTGAGCGAGGCGAGCGCCTCGGTCGATGGGGCTAACCTGGCCTCCCTGGAGGAGGCCGGGGTAGCCTTCGAGGTGGGTGGGCACTCGGAGAGGGCCTTCTCCTGCGACCTCATGGTTTTGAGCTCCAGCGTCTCCCCCTCGAGCGCTGCCGTGAGGGAGGCCGAGAGGAGAGGGGTGCCCCTGGTGGGGGAGCTGGAGCTGGCTTGGCGCCTGCTCCCCCCCGTCCGAAGGCTTTACTGCGTGACGGGCACCAACGGCAAGAGCACCACCACCGCCCTGATAGGGCATCTTTTGAAACCCATGGGCGAGGTCTTCGTGGGGGGGAACTTCGGCAACCCGGCCATCAACGCCTGCGCCGGCGATTACGACTTCGTGGTGTGGGAGGTGAGCAGCTATCAGCTCCACTGGGCGGATAGCTTCGCGCCCGACGTGGGCGTGCTCACCAACGTGGAGCCGGATCACCTGGACTGGCACGGCTCCTTCGAGGCCTACCTGGAGGCCAAGCTCAAGCTGATCCGCATCTCCCGCGAGTGGGCCCTTTACCCCGTCGAGCTGGCCCACAGGGTGGGCTCCTCCGTCAGGGCCAGAAGGGCGGTGCTGTTGAGATCCGAGGGAGGAGTCAGCCTCGACGCGGAGGGTTCGATCCTCTGGGCGGACGAGGAGGTCTTGCTTCGGAGGGAAGGCGAGGTCTTGGAGCTCTTTCGCAGGGGGGAGTTGCCCCTCCTGGGGCTGCACAACCTGGAGAACGCCTCGTACGCCTGCGCGGCCGTGGCCTTGGCGGAGGGCGTCCCCGGGGGCTTCGGGGAATCGCTCAGGTCGTTCAAACCTCTTCCCCACAGGACGGAGGAGGTCTCCACCTTCAGGGGCGTGAGGTTCGTAGACGACTCCAAGGGGACCAACGTGGCGGCCGCCGTGGCGGCCCTGAGGAGCATCGAGGGGCGTAAGGTGGTGATACTGGGGGGCAGGGGCAAGGGGGAGGACTACTCCCCCCTGGCCTCGGCGGTCAAGAGGTGGGCCAGGGGGGCCATCCTGATAGGGGAGGAGGCCAGGCCCATCTCCGAGGCGCTTCTGAGGGAGGGGTTTTCGTCCTTTCGTCTCGCGAGGGACATGGACGAGGCGGTGGAGCTGGCCTTCTCCATGGCCGAACCCGGCGACGTGGTGCTCCTCTCGCCCGCCTGCGCGAGCTTCGACATGTTCAAGAACTACGCCCATAGAGGACAAGCCTTCAGGGAGGCCGTGAGGAGGTTGATAGAGGCCCATGGACTTTGAGGAGAGGGCCGTAGAAACTGGCGCTCTCCGACACATCAGGCCCGACTTCTTGATGTGGGCCTGCGTCTTGGCGCTGTGCCTGATGGGGCTGGTGGTGCTCTACGGTCTTTCCGCCAGCCCCGGGGAGGGGGGTCAACCCCTGTTTCGCAAGCAGGTGAGGTCGGTCCTGGTTGGCTTTCTCGCCATGTTCTTCTTCTACTCCCTGGAGATGGAGGTCTGGAGAAGGGTAGCCAGGGCCTGTGGCGTCCTGGCCCTCCTCCTGGGCTTGTCCGTCTTCGTCCCGGGGCTTGGGCTCTACCACGGGGGTTCCTATCGATGGATAAGGATACCCTTGGTGGGCGGAAGCTTCCAGGTCTTAGACGTCATGTCCCTCTTGCTCTCGGTGCACTTCGCCAGGTACTTCTCCGACAGGTCGGAGGGGGAGCTCGCCTCCTGGGAGGGCTTTTGGGCCTCCGTCAAGGCCATCTCCCTTCCTGTCCTGCTGGTCTTCCTGCAGCCCGACCTGGGTGGTGCGGTTTGGCTGGGGGCCACCGCCTTCTCCCTCTACGTCCTGGCTGGAGGGAACCTGCTGGGTAGCCTGTCCCTGATAGCCCTCTCGCCCCTGTTGCTCGGCCTGGTGATATGGGCGAAGCCCTACAGGTTCAGGCGCTTCATGTCCTTCTGGGACCCATGGAGCGACCCCGGCGGCAGCGGGTTCCAGCTGGTCCAGGGGCTTCTGGCGTACGCCATGGGCGGCCTTTGGGGGGTGGGACTGGGACAGAGCAAGCAGAAGTTCTACTACCTCCCTGCGGCTCACACGGACTTCATCCTGGCGGTCTTGGGCGAGGAGATGGGGCTTCTGGCGGTCTCCTTCGTCCTGTTCCTCTACTTCGTGCTCTTCGTCAGGGCCTCTCTGGTGGTCTTAAGGCAGAGGGATCGCTTCGCCTTTTTGCTGGGGGCGGGATTGGTGGTGTCGCTTGTGTTTCAGACGCTGATAAACCTGGGAGGGGTCACGGCCCTCTTCCCCCTCACGGGGTTACCCCTGCCCTTCCTGAGCTACGGCGGGAGCTCCATGGTCACCTCCTTCGCCAAGGTCGGGCTCTTGCTCAGGCTTTCCACCCTCGGCGCGGGCGATCGCCCAGCGGGAGGTGGCCTGCCGTGAGGAGGCGCTTCCTCTTCGCGGCAGGCGGAACGGGCGGCCACGTCCTTCCGGCCCTGGCGGTCTTCGAGGCCATGCGGGATCTGTTTGGAGAATTCGACTCCCTCTTCGTCTGCAGCGGCAGGGAGCTGGAGCTCTCCATCTACAGGGCCAGGGGTATAGAGCCCGAGGTGGTGGGCTCCAGGGGGATCCCGAGGGAGTTGTCCTGGGAGGTCCTTCGATCTGCGTGGAGGAACCTCAAGTCCCTGGCCGAGGCCCTTGAGGTCCTTCGAGGCTACAGGCCTCATCTGGTCTTCACCACGGGAGGCTACATAGGGTTCCCCTTCGCTGTGGCCTCCAGGGCCCTGGGGGTACCATGCCTGGTCCACGAGCAGAACCTGCGGATGGGGCTTTCCAACTCCCTCTCCTCCAGGCTGGCCCACCTGGTGTTGCTCTCCTGGCGAGAATCCCTCTCCATATACAGGGGGCCCAAGTTCGTCCTCTCCGGCATGCCGATCAGGAGGATGAGGAGGGAGGACGAGGAGGGGAAGCTTCGGACGAAGGAGAGGCTTGGCCTTTCGGGGTATCGCCTCTGCGTGGGGGTGCTGGGAGGCAGCCTGGGCTCCCTCTACCTGCTGGATCTCGCCTCCTCGCTGGCGAAGGAGCTCTCGGACGTCGCCTTCCTGTTGGCGGGCTCTTATCCGGAGGAGAGGCTTCGAGGGCTTCCCGGGAACGTGGTGTGCATGGGGTTCCTGGAGGAGATGAGCGACTTCTATTGCGCCTCAGACCTGGTGCTGAGCAGGGCTGGCGCTGGCGCCCTGGCGGAGATCTGCTCCTTCGCGCTTCCCTCGGTCTTGATCCCGTGGGAGGGATCCGCCGGCGGGCATCAGCTGGAGAACGCCCTGATGGTCAAGAGGGCCGGGGGGGCGGAGGTCCTCCGCGAGGGGGATCCTTCCACCTTCGACAGGGCTCTCTCGCTCCTGAAGGACATGTTGGATCCTGGGCTCAGGCGGGAGATGGGCCTTAGGGCCTACTCCCTGGTGGTGCCCGATGCGGCTTCGAGGGCGGCGAAGATAGTTTGGGGGTGCGCTTCAGGTGGGGTCTGAGCTCTTTCGGTCTTTCGAGGGTAACTATCACCTGATGGGGGTGGGTGGTGCGGGGGTGAGCGCGCTCGCCCTTCTCCTGAAGGGTTGGGGATTCGAGGTGAGCGGCTGCGACGTCGACGTGGAGGACGGCTACGCCGATGCGGTGAGGAGGAGGGGTGTGAGGGTCTACAGGGGGCACTCCCCCGAGCATCTGGTGCTGGAGAGGTGCGATAGGGTGGTCTTCAGCAAGGCCGTCGACAGGTCCAACGAGGAGCTGGTCGCAGCCATCAGGATGGGTCTTTCGGTCGAGAGCAGGTCCTCCTTCCTGGGGCGCGTCTTCAACGCTATGAGGTCCATAGGGGTCTCCGGGACCCACGGCAAGACCACCACCACCTCCATGGTCGCGTTCGCCCTCAAGGGGCTGGGATTCGACCTGACGGCTCTGGTGGGAGGAGAGGTGCCCAGCTGGGGCGCCAACGTGCTGCTGGGGGACAGCGATCTCCTGGTGTGCGAGGTCGACGAGAGCGACCGTCAGATGGCCGAATACTCGCCTTACATCTCCGTCTTGACCAACCTGGAGCTGGATCACGCCGACGTCTACCGCGACGTGGGACAGATCTACGAGGTCTTCTTGAGCTACGTCATGAACTCCAAACGCGGAGGGGCTTTGGTCTACTGGGGGGACGATCCGCTGCTCTCCAGGCTCGCGGGGGAGGTCTCCCGCGCCAGGTCCGACCTCGCGCTCTTGGACTACGCCCTGGGATCTCGCGCTAGGCTGGGAGCGGTGGGGATCAGGCAGGAGGGCAGGAGCGCCCTCTTCACCCTGCTCGCGGACGGTTCGCCCGTGGGGGAGGTGAGGCTCGGAGTGCCCGGGGAGCACAACGTCCTCAACGCCCTGGCGGCGATGGCTGTGGTCGCGGCGATGGGTCTTCCTCTGTCGAGCGCGCTGGGCTCCCTCGAGGGCTTTCGCGGGGCCAAGAGGAGGCTGACCGTGGTGGGCGAGGCTGGGGGTGTGGTCTTCGTGGACGACTACGCCCATCACCCCACGGAGATCAGGAGGACTTTGGCCACGGCCAGGTCGGTCTGGCCCGGGAGGAGGTTGGTGGTCCTCTTTCAACCCCACAGGTTCAGCCGCTTCGCCCGGTTCGCCGCTGAGTTCGCTGAGGTCCTGGCGGAGGGAGCAGACCTCCTCTTCGTGTTGCCCGTCTTCTCCGCCTCCGAGGCGAGGCCTGAGGACTTCGGCTCAAAGACGGAGCTTTTCCTCGACGTCCTATATGGTAGGAAAGGGGCAGGGGATATTATACTTTTAGATGGGGTTGACTGCGACACTGGAGGGGTTACTGGTCTCCTGATGCCGGGCGACCTGGTGGTGTCGCTGGGGGCGGGGGACGTCAACGTTTTGCTTCGCAGGGTTTTCGAGGACTGGTGTCGGCTTAAGGAGGTATAGGCATGGATCTCTCTATCCTTTCCAGGTTGGTGAGAGGGAAGGTCTTGCTCGACGAAGAGCTGGCCCCTCACACTTCCATAGGCGTCGGAGGGAAGGCCGACGCCTTGGTGGTCCCCGACGGGGTGGAGGACGTGAGGGAGGTCCTCAGGTTCTGCAGGGCCGAGGACCTCCCCTTGCTGTTCCTCGGCAGGGGGACCAACATCCTCATACTGGACGAAGGCTTCCCTGGGGTTGTGGTGAAGGTGGGAGGCAAGATGTCGGAGGTGAAGCTATCCGGACCCCACGTGGTGGAGGCGGAGGCAGGCGTAGCGCTCTCCGACGTCATAGAGCTGTCCAAGAGGCTCAGGCTATCCGGGATGGAGTTCGCCATAGGGATACCGGGCTCGATAGGGGGCGGAGTTTGGATAAACGCCGGCGCTAAGACCCACTCCCTGGGGGACGTGGTCTCCTTCGTGGACGTCCTGGACGAGGACGGCGGGTTGATCAGGCTGGAGAGGGAGGAGCTGTCCTTCGGCTACAGGACCTCCTCGTTCCAGGACAAGGGCTGGTTCATATGGAGGGTGGGGTTGTCGCTTCAGCCCTCCAGCTCCGAGGTGATAGAGGAGAAGCTCCGCTACTTCTGGGAGAGGCGAAAACATCAACCCTATCACTTCCCCAGCGCTGGCTGTGTGTTCAAGAACCCGCCCGGTGCTTTCGCTGGTAGGCTGATAGAGATGAGCGGCTGCAAGGGCGTGAGGATAGGGGACGCCATGGTCTCCCCCAACCACGCTAACTTCATAGTCAACCTGGGCAGCGCCAGGGCCAGCGACGTCCTGGCCCTCATAAGGTTGGTGAGGGAGAGGGTCAGGGAGGCCTTCGGCGTGGAGCTCGAGCTGGAGATCGAGGTCAGGGGTGGCGAGCTGGAGACGGTGAGGAGGCGTTGCGCGAGGGAGATGGTGTTGGAGCGAAACTGGCGCTGATAGCCCTTGCGTTTCTCATCTTCTCCGCCGCTGGAGGGGCCGTATGGTACGCGGTGAACGTGGCCCTGCCCTTCTCGCTGGAGGAGGTAAGGCTGGTCTCGGTGGGACCCCCTGGGGGCCTTGAGGCGTTGGACGAGGGCATGATATGGACTCTTCTTTCGGATCTGGAGAGGGATTACTTCTTCCTGGTCGACAGGGCTAAGCTGTGCGAGGGTTTGAGGGCCAGGTACCCCATCAGGGACGCTTCCGCTGTGGTGGGCTGGAGGGCTCTGGAGGTGAGGGTGGAGTGGCGCTCTCCGGCCTTCTGGGTCGCCAGCGGGGACAGGGTGCTGTTGGTAGACCGCGAGGGTTTCTCCTGGGAGGACTCGCCCCACAGGGCTAAGGGGCTGGTCGAGCTCAGGGGTTTCGGGGACGCGCTGAGGGATGGCGGAGGGCCCTGGCTCCTGGGAGGTCGATTCTGGGTGGGCCTCGTGGAGCTGGTGGGGATCGCGTCCGAGCTAGGGCTGGGCGAGGTAAAGGTCGTGTCCATGGACGAGAGGTTGGGCTTGGTCGCTCTGGAGGTGGAGGGTGGGCCCGTTCTGCAGTTCACGGCGGATCAGGTGGCCTCTTCCGCTGGGGACGTGCTGAGGGCCTTCCTCAAGACCCCCTCGGTGGCCAGGGGAGACCTGGAGAGGGTGGATTTCTCCGCCGAGGGCGTGGTGGTGGTGAGGAGAAGGGGTCGCTGAAGCCTTTAGCTCTAGAAGGGGGAGAAGCGGATGCCCCGCGGCAAGGGCGCTGAGGAGCTTTTGGTAGCTGTGGATCTGGGGACCAACAAGGTGTGCGTCGTAGTGGCCGAGATGGGGATAGGTTCCACCCCCCAGGTGGTGGGCGTTGGCTCGGTTCCCTCTAGGGGTATAAAGAAGGGTGTCATAGTGAACATGGAGGAGGCCACCAACTGCGTGCGTCAGGCCTGCGAGGAGGCCAGGAGGATGAGCAACTGCTCCTTCGACAGGGTCTTGCTCACCTCCTCCGCCCTGGACGTGGGCTGCGTCTTCAACAGGGGCATGATCTCCCTGGGCAAGGACGCCAGGAGGGTGACGCAGGACGACGTGAAGCGCGTGGTGGAGGTGGCCGGCAGCGTTCCCATACCCACGGACAGGTTCCTGGTGCACGTGCTGCCCAAGGAGTTCCTGGTGGACGGACAGGGCGGCATAGACAACCCGCTGGGGATGAGCGCCGTGAGGCTCGAGGTGGAGGTCCAGGTCATCACCGCTTTGGCCTCCAGCGTCAAGAACGTCATATCGGCGGTGGAAGGGGCAGGGCTATCGGTGGAGGGTTTTCTGCTCAAACCGGTGGCCTCGGCCTACGCCGTTTTGGGGCACCAGGAGAGGTACCTGGGGACGGCCGTGGTGGACGTGGGGGCTGGCACCACGGGGGTGGCCGTCTTTCATCAGGGCACCCTGAGGTATGTGTCCCTGGTCCCGCTGGGGGGGGATCACATCACCAACGACATAGCCTGTGTGCTGCGGGTTCCGCTGCCCTCGGCGGAGGAGCTCAAGGTGAGGTGGGCGGTGGCCCATCAGGACTTCGTCGACGAGGACGCGGAGATAGAGATATCCATGCCCGGGAGCAGGAAGAGCAGGGTGGTGACGAGGAGGGAGCTCTCCGAGATCGTGAGCTTCAGGCTGGAGGAGATAATGGGCATGGTCTCCGAGGAGATATCCAAGTCCGGCGTGGACATGCTCCCGGGTGGGGTCGTGGTCACAGGCGGGTGTGCGATGCTGCCCTACGTGGACGAGTTCGCCTCGGAGCTGTTAGGGGTCTCCGTGCGGGTCGGCTACCCCGTGGGCGTCGGGGGGCTTTCCGACATCCTCATGCAGCCCGTGTACTCCTCGGCGGTTGGCCTTCTCAAGGCCTCAGTCGAGGTACCGGAGGCCCTGGTCTTGGGGGGCGGTGGCTTGGGTTCCAGCCCGAGGAGGCAGGTCCAGGCCAACCGTGGGCCCAGCGCCTGGAGCAGGTTAAAGGACTTCGTTTTGTCGATATTGAGGGATTTCTTCTAGGTGGTCCTCCTTGACGTGTGGCGGCGAGGTGGTGAGGTAAGTTGGCGGAGAAGCGGTTTGAGTTCGCGGACATAGACAGCGGCACCTATCGCGCGGTGATAAAAGTGATAGG
>CAYRKT010000001.1:0-144109 GCA_964425005.1 uncultured Synergistia bacterium | reverse complement strand
TTGAGGTGCTGGCCTACGATCCGGAGAGGGAGGGTTGGCTGCTCCTGGTGGGGGTCGTGGGGCCTGAGGGCGAGGGCGAACTCGACTCAGCGCTGGGCTCTATAAGGATGGTGTTCGACGACGCCAACAGGGGGGATGGCATCTTCGGGAGGGACCTGGGGATAGTCAAGGTCGAACCGAGGGGCGACGGGAGTGGGGTCCTGAAGACCGTGGAGGGGTGGTCGTCCAGGCCGCTCGTGGCCGTCTTGAGCTTCGCCGGGGACGAGTTGAACCTGAAGCTGGCGGAGCTACTGGACGGGAAGGGCATCCCCTTCATAGGCGTTTTCTCCGAGAGGGGAGAGGTCTTGAGGAGGGCCGACGGCAGCCTGAGGCCCAACGCCTTCTCCTTCCTGCTGGGGGAGGACTACCTCTGGAGGTCCATCCACGCCTACGTGACGTTCATGGGCTTCAGGAGCTTCGCCATCGTCTACGAGATCCTGGACCAGGTCATGCTGGACAACGCCCTGTCCTTGTCCCAGGCCCTTATCTCCTCCTCGGTGGCCAGCGCGCCTCTGGGGGTGAGGGGTAGCAGGCTGGTCAACTTCGTCCCCCAGGTCATGCAGATACAGCGAGGCGGCTTCGAGGCCATCGGGGCCTTCCTGGGATACAGGGACATCATGAAGCTCTCGGCGGCCGCGGAGGAGCTCAACCTGAGGATCCCGATCCTGGTGGGGGTCAGGAGGGTTGACGACATGCCCCTGGGCAGCTATAGGAGATTGGAGGGGAGCCTCTGGTTCGACCAGCTGGAGCCCATCGGCAAGCTGGGGGACATGGCCGCCTTTCGGACGTTCTACTTCGTGAGGAATAGGGCGTACCCTGCCGACCTCAGGATGGCCTATGCCGCCTTCTCCTCGGCCAGATGGCTGGTGGAGGGTTTCAGGGCGGGGGGAGGCCATTCGAGGGAGGCCCTGAGGAGGGGGCTCGAAAGGGTCTACGATCTGGACCTCTTCGGCGTCTCCTTCGGCGTGGACGCTTCGTCCCACAGGCCGGTCAGGAGGCCGGTGGCGGTCGTGCGGCTGGAGGACGGCGGCTATCGCTGGATAGACACCATATACGTCTCCTCCAGATGAGGCGCAGCGCTGGGGGGGGTGGTTTAGGGGTTTGAGCGAGGACTTCGAGAGACTGGACAGGGCTTTCGCCTTCGCCCTCGACTCCACCAGGAGCGGGATGGGCTACGACCTGGATGACCTCCTGGAGGAGCTGGCTCTGTTGGCCTCCAACGTGGGTTTGGAGGTGGTCGGGAGGTTCGTCCAGAGGAGGGAAAGGCCCGACCCCGCCTATTTCCTGGGCAGGGGGAAGGCCCTGGAGATGTTCTCCAGGGCCTTAGAGGAAAGGGTTGGCGTCTTCATATGCGACGATCGTTTGACCCCCGGTCAGGTTAGGAACCTCAAGGAGCTCTATCTCTCCCTACTTCCCCAGAGGTTTAGGCCTCTCTCCAGGGTCAGGATCACGGACAGGGCGGGAGTTATAATGGAGATCTTCGAGAGCAGGGCCCACACGGCCGAGGCCAAGCTCCAGGTGGAGCTGGCGAGGCTAAAGTACGAGCTCCCCTTCGCCAGGGGCTACGGCCTTCAGATGTCTAGGACGGGCGGAGGCATAGGGACCCGTGGGCCCGGAGAGCAGGAGACGGAGAGGGTTAGAAGGGCCATATACAGGCGCATAGCGCAGCTGGAGGAGAGGTTGGAGAGGGTCAGGGAACAGAGGAAGCTCAGGCGGGCCAGGAGGTCTGAGGGGGCCTTCCAGCTCTCGCTGGTGGGATACACCAACTCGGGCAAATCTACGTTGCTTTCGGCTTTGAGCGGCGACAGGAGCGTCTACGTGGAGGACAAGCTCTTCGCCACCCTTGATCCGCTGAGCAGGAGGGTCTTCCTGCCGGGGCTAAGGGGAGCGGTGGTGGTCTCCGACACCGTCGGCTTCATAAGGAAGCTGCCCCCTTTCCTGGTGGCGGCCTTCAGGGCCACCTTGGAGGAGCTCCAGTACGCGGACCTTCTGCTCCACGTGGTGGACGTCTCTCGTCCCGACTACCTGGAGCTCGTGTCTGCGGTGGAGGAGGTCCTGAGGGAGGTGGGTGTGGCGGACAAGCCCGTCGTCCTCCTGCTGAACAAGGTAGACCTCGTAGGCCCTTCGGATGTGGAGAGCGCCAGGGCCAGGTTCAGGGGCGCTGGCTACGAGGATGTGTTGCCCATCAGCGCCAAGATGGGATGGGGGTTGGACGTGCTCACGTCTAGGGTTGCGGAGATCTTATCCTCCACGGTGGCGCGTTGAAAGGGGTTGACCGGACTTGATATTCAGCATGACGGGTTACGGAAGGGCGGAGCTCTCGCTGGCCCAGGGCAGGCTCGAGGCCGAGATATCCAGCTACAACCACAGGTTCAAGGAGTACACCCTGAGGGTCTCCAAGGAGCTAGCTGAGGTGGAGAGGGACGTCAGGCTCTGGTGCGAGAGGAAGCTCAGGCGCGGGAAGTTCTCGGTGAACCTGTCCTCCCGCTTGGTGGATCCCTCGGCCGTCTACAGGGTCAACAGGGAGGTGTTGCTTCGCTACTTCTTCGAGGTGGAGAAGCTCAGGGGGGAGCTCAAGCTCCTGCAGGAGTTGAGGTTGGAGGACCTGTTGCTCCTGCCGGGGGTGGTGGAGGTCGAGGTTGGGTTGGACATAGATCGGGAGGAGCTATCGCGGCTTTGCCTAGAGCTCCTGGAGAGGGCCTACGAGGACCTCCTTTCCATGAGGCGGAGGGAGGGCGAAAACCTGGAGGGACTTATCAGGGGCATACTGCGCTCGATGGAGTCCAACTTGCGTCAGACCGAGGAGAGGTGGCAGGAGGTAAGGGGAAGCGCCTTTTCCTCGTTGCTCGAGAAGCTGTCGTCCCTGGCTTCGGAGCTGTCGATGGACCAGATGCGGCTTCACATGGAGGCCGCCATCCTGGTGGATCGGTGGGACATAGAGGAGGAGCTGGGCAGGCTCAAGAGCCACCTGGACCAGTTCTACCTGATCCTGGAGGACGCGAAGGAGTCGGCCAAGGGGAAGAGGCTCGACTTCCTGGCGCAGGAGATGCAGAGGGAGGCCAACACCGTGGCTTCCAAGGTTCCGGACGCCAGGATCAGGCACCTGACGGTGGAGATGAGGAACCTCATAGAAAGCTTGAGGGAGCAACTTCAGAACGTGGAGTGATGCTCATGGATCTCAGGCTCGTTCACGTGGGGTTTGGCAACATGGTCGTAGCCGACAGGGTCGTGGCGGTGGTGGCGCCGGACTCGGCGCCCATAAGGAGGCTCAAGGAAGAGGCGAGGGAGAGGGGTAAGCTTATAGACGCCACCCAGGGCAGGAAGACCAGAGCTATAATAGTCACCGACAGCGACCACGTGATACTGTCGGCCATAAACCCCGAGACCATCGCTCAGAGGATAGCCGGGCTAAGCGAGGGGGATTAGCCCTTTGGAGGACTCTAGGAGACCTAAAGCCCCTGGAAACCTTATAGTGATCTCAGGTCCCTCAGGCGCTGGGAAGAGCAGCATCCGCAAGAGGTTGTTCCAGCTCCTGGATGGGCTGGTCTACTCCGTCTCCTGCACGACCAGGTCCCCCAGGGAGGGAGAGGAGGAGGGCGTGGACTACCGCTTCGTGTCCAGGGAGGAGTTCGAGGAGAGGGTGAGGAGGGGGGATTTCCTGGAGTGGGCTTCCGTCCACGGGAACATGTACGGCACCCTCAGGGAGGACGTGGAGAGGGCGCTCTCCGAGGGCAAGGACGTGATCCTGGAGATAGACGTCCAGGGGGCGAGGCAGGTGAAGGAGGTCTTCCCCGAGGCCATATTGATATTCATAATGCCGCCCTCCAGGGAGGCGCTCGAGAGGAGGCTTGCTGGCAGAGGCACCGAGACGAGCGAGAGCTTCAGGTTGCGCATGGAGAGCAGCGAGGTGGAGATGAGGCAGGTCGCCTGGTACGACCACGCGGTGGTCAACGACGACCTGGAGAGGGCCGCAGACGAGGTGAAGAGGATAATAGAGTCCTACAGGAGATGAGGAGGTGAACGGGCTTTGATATACCCTGACGTGGAGAGGATAATAAGGGAGGGGAAGGCCCCCAACATATACGTCCTGACCGTGGCTGCCTTCAAGAGGGCGAAGCAGCTCTTCGAGAGCAAGGAGGTCTTCCTCGACAGGTCGGGCAAGAAGGGCTACATAAGGCGGGCGCTGGACGAGATCGCGGCGGGACAGCTGGAGCTGATCTTCCTGGACGAGTCGTCCCTCAAGATAGCCTCCGGCGACGTGGGGGAATGAGGGTTGTCCTGGCAGAGCGGCGTGAAGGTCCTCCTGGTGATAGGCGGCGGCATATCGGCCTACAGGGTCTGCGACGTGGGCAGGTCCCTCAGGAAGATGGGCTTTCAAGTGAAGGCCCATCTCACCGAGGGGGCCTCCGCCTTCGTCCCCCCCCTGGTCGTGTCCGCCCTCATCGAGGACCGCTGCACTCTGGAGGAGGAGTTCCTGGGACTGGACTGGGGTCATCGTATACCCCACATCAGGCTGGCCAGGTGGGCGGATCTGGTGGCCTTCGTCCCAGCCACCGCCTCGGTGATCGCCAGGCTGGCCCACGGGGATGCGTCCACCTTCTACGGGGCTCTTGCCCTGGCCTACAGGGGGAAGGTCTTGATCTTTCCGGCCATGAACGCCCAGATGCTGGAGCACCCCGCCACTAAGGCCAACCTGGAGCTCTGCAGGGGCTACGGCTACGAGGTGGTGGAGCCCGACGAGGGGCTTTTGGCTTGCGACGAGTACGGCAAGGGCAAGCTCCCGCCGGTGGACGTGGTGGTCGACGAGATATGCCGCGCCTCCTATCCCGACAAGAGGCTCCAGGGGAGGAAGGTCTTGGTCACGGGCGGGCCCACGAGGGAGTTCATAGACTCGGTGAGGTTCATATCCAACCCCTCTAGCGGCTCGATGGGGGTTGAGCTCGCCAGGTTCGCGGCCTACATGGGCGCTGAGGTCACGCTGGTCCTGGGGCCCACGGAGGTCAGACCCCCTTCCTACGTCCACACGATCAGGGTCGAGAGCGCGCTTCAGATGTTCGAGGTGGTCTCCTCCCTCTACAGGGATTTCGACGTGGTGATCAAGGCGGCGGCCGTCTCAGACTACAGGGTTTCCTCCCCAGCGAGGGGTAAGCTGAAGAGGGAGGGCGCGGAGACCCTCGCTTTGGAGCTGGTACAGAACCCCGACATAGCGGCCTATCTGGGGGCCCACAGGAGGCCAGATCAGGTGCTGGTCGGCTTCGCCGCCGAGTGGGAGGTGAAGGAGGAGGAGGTCCTTCGAAAGCTTCGCAAGAAGGGGCTGGACATGATCGTGGCCAACGACGTCTCCTCGGGGGACGCTGGTTTTTCGTCGGAGCTGATACGGGGGAGGATATACTTCTCCTCCGGCAAGGAGCCGGTCGAGTTAGGGACCTTGGCGAAGGGAGAGGCGGCCAGGTTGATCCTCGAGGAGGCGAGCCTCCTGTTGGGATAGGCCCTGGGTCCTAGGGATGTCGGAGGAACTCTACCTGGTCGAGGCCTGTTGTCCCGCCCCTTGGTGGGACAACCTTTTTTATCTCTCCCGCGCGCCCCTGGCGGCGGGGGTGAGGGTGGACCTGCCGCTTGGGAGGTCGAGGAGAAGGGGATGGGTGGTGAGCTGTCGCCCCCTGGACGGCGAGCACCCGCGGGGGTTGCCGGACCTCAGCGCGCTGCGGGACGATCTGTGTCCCGTGGACCTCTATCCCTTCCTCACCGACGGGCTTTGGGCGCTGTCGGACGAGATAGGCAAGCTCTTCCTCACCTCCAGAGGTCTGGTGTTGGCCCAGATGTGTCCTCCCAGGCTGGAGCCGATCCGGGAGCCCCTGCCGGCCAGGTCGGAAGGTGGGGAGGGAAAGCTTTTTCTCTTCTACTCCTTCAAGGAGTGGGAGAGGTGGGATTTCTACTGCGCGGAGGCTGAAGGTGCGGCCGAGAGGGGCGAGGACGCGGTGCTCGTCTTCCCCGAGGTCTCCTCGGCGGAGAGATTTTTCTCCTTCGCCAGAGAGCGCTTGAAGGGCCTTGAGCTTCACCTCTGGAGGGGTTTTTCCTCCAGGAGGGCGCTCTCCCTTTGGCTGGAGCTCAGGCTGAGCCGGGGAGGGAAGGTGGTGGTGGGGGCGCGCTCCTCCGTCTTCGTGCCCTCGCCGCGCTTGGGGCTGATGGTGGTGGAGCAAGAGGCCTCCCCGTATCTGATATCCCAGAGGCACGGGACGATAAACGCCAGGACTGTGGCCTACATGAGGTCGAAGGTCGAGGGCTTCAAGCTGGTCCTCGGAGGCGACATGCCGTCGAGCCGTTCCTACAGGGCCCTGAGGTCTGGCGCCTCGGGCGAGCTCCTCTGGAGGGAGAGGGTGCCCTTCAGGTCGCGCGACGGGGTGAGCCTGCACGTGGTGGACCTGAGGAGGGCCAGGGATCTTGGCCCCGTGGGGGGAACCAGGATCTCCCCAGCCCTCGTGAGCGCTACGAGGAAGGTGCTGGACTCGGGGGGAATCGTCCTCTGGTTGCTGGACAGGAAGGGTTACGCCGCCTTGGCGGTCTGTGAGGATTGCGGGACGACCATGAGCTGTCCCAGGTGCTCGCGGCCCCTTTCCCTGTCGAGGTCCGGCGGACAGAGGTGCAGGTGGTGCGGCGTCTCCGGCGATCCGAGCGAGAGGTGCCCCAGGTGTGGGTCCCCCTTTAGGCGCTATCTCTCCCCAGGGCTTGAGGCCTACGCCGAGGTGGCCGGTGGGTTGTTCGGCGAGGGGAAGACGGCGGTGCTGAGGGGGGATCTCTCCAGGAGGGCGCTCGCCGAGGTGTTGGGGTGGGCGAGAGGGGGCGGCTTGATCCTGGGCAGTCGTGGGTCCCTCGACGTGCTCGAGTCCGCGAGGGTCCCCCTTTGCGCCTGGCTCGACCTGGAGCTCGAGCTATCCAGGCCGGACTACGACGTGGTCCCCAGGCTCTACGGGGCCATCCTGCAGTCGGGCTACAGGGGGCTCAGGCCCGGCGAGGAGAGGGAGGTCTACGTGCAGACCAGGAACCCCCGTTCCTGGTTTGTCAACGCCTTAAAAGGAGGACCTCAAAACATGTGGAGCGTGGAGCTTGAAGGGAGGCGGATTTTTGGCTATCCTCCTTTCGTTAACCTGTATAGGCTTCGGCTCGCCCTTAGGGGAGGAGGGGAGGGCTTCACGTCGTCCTTGCCGTCCTTCGCGGAGCTCATTGGGGTCAGCGAGGAGGGGGAGGATCTGGAGGTCTGCCTCAGATCCTCGGATCACGAGGGCGTGAGAGGCTGGATGGCTGGTTTCTTCGCGCTTCGCCGCCCTGGTGGGAGGTCCCTCGCGGTCAGGTCCATCGAGGTCCTGAGGGATTGAGGGGTTGTCTCTTGCGGGGGTGGTGTGGTTGGCCGTTGTGACGATAGTGGGTAAGCCGAACGTGGGCAAGTCGACGCTCTTCAACAGGTTGATCGGAAGGAGGCTCGCCATAACGGACGACGTCCCTGGCGTGACGAGGGACAGGTTGTACGGGGAGGTCAGCTGGGAGGGCAAGAGCTTCTACCTGGTGGACACGGGCGGTCTCTTCCTCGGGGACGACAACCCCTTCGACGAGGCCGTGCGAAGGCAGGTGATGCTCTCCATCAAGGAGGCCGACGTGGTGCTGCTGGTGGTGGACGGCAAGAGGGGCGTCGACCACGTGGACAAAGAGGTGGGGGAGCTCCTGCGCAGGCACGGCAAAGAAGTGGTGGTGGTGGTCAACAAGATAGACTCCCCTAAGGACAGCGCCAGCGTCTATTGCGGGTACGAGCTCGGCTTCGAGAGGGTGGTGGGCGTATCAGCGGAACACGGCCTGGGCGTGGCTGAGCTCATGGAGGTGGTCCTGCCCCTTTTGCCCCAGGAGGCTCGCGATAGGGCTGAGGCGGAGAGCGAGATCTCCGTGGCCATACTGGGCAGGCCCAACGTGGGAAAGTCATCGCTTTTCAACGCCTTGTTGGGGGACGAGCGAAGCATAGTGAGCGAAGTGCCTGGCACGACGAGGGACGTGGTGGACAGCATCTTAGAGGTGGAGGGTCGACGCTACCGTTTCCTGGACACCGCGGGCGTGAGGCGCAGGTCCAGGATAAGGGACGACGTGGAGTACTACTCGGTGGTGCGGGCCCTGAGGGCCCTCGATAGGGCGGACGTGGCCCTTCTGATCATGGACGCCACCGAGCCCGCCACGGATCAGGACAAGAAGCTCGCCGAGGAGGTCAAAAGTAGGGGCAAGGCCCTGGTTTTGATCCTCAACAAGTGGGACTTGGTCCCCAAGGACGAGCTCGTAGGGGGGCGCTTCGTCAAGTTCATCGAGAGGGAGATGGGGTTTGTGAGCTGGGCTCCCCTGCTCTTCGTCTCCGCCAGGACCAAGAGGAACGTGCTCCGCATCCCTAGCTACGTACTGGAGGCCTACGATAACTGGTCCAGGAGGGTTCCCACTGCCAGGCTCAACGCCCTGGTTAAGGAAATTTTGGCCTTTGAGAGAATGCCCTCGGACGGAAGGGGTAGGCACTTGAACGTGTACTACTGCGTCCAGGCGGGGACTCGCCCACCTCGCTTCGTCTTCTTCGTCAACCAATCTGACCTGGTGGATAGCTCTTTCGAGAGGATGGTTGAGAGAAGGCTCAGGGAGGCTCTGGAGCTTAGAGGGACTCCTCTGAGGGTGGAATGGAGGAACAGGAGATAGCACAAGGGGGGAGGAATTTATGGGAAAGGGCAGGATAGTGGTGGCTCTGGGAGGCAACGCCATACTGCAGCCCAAGCAGAAGGGGACCGCCCAGGAGCAGATGGAGAACGTGCGACACACCTGCAAGCAGATAGCCAAGATGGTCAAGGCGGGCTACGAGGTGGTCATAACCCACGGGAACGGTCCTCAGGTGGGCGCCATAATGATCCAGAACGAGCTGGGAAGCTCCCAGGTGCCCGCCATGCCCATGGACGTCTGCGGGGCCGAGAGCCAGGGCATGATAGGCTACATGATATCCCAGAACCTGCGCAACGCCTTCCTGGAGGAGGGGATCCGGAAGGAGGTGGCCTGCGTGGTGACCCAGGTGGAGGTGGACCCCTCCGATCCCTCCTTCAAGAACCCGACCAAGCCCGTGGGACCCTTCTACACCGAGGAGGAGGCCAGGCGCAGGATGGAGGCCACCGGGGAGGTCTGGGTGGAGGACGCGGGCAGGGGTTGGCGCAGGGTGGTGCCCTCTCCGCAGCCCAAGTCCATCGTGGAGAGCGAGGTCATCAAGGCGATGCTGGAGGCCGGCGTGGTGGTGATAGCCTCCGGAGGCGGCGGCATACCGGTGGTGAGGGACGAGAGCGGCAAGCTCCGCGGGGTGGAGGCGGTGATAGACAAGGACCTGGCCGGGGAGAAGCTGGCGGAGACTGTGAGGGCCGACGTCCTGCTCATCCTCACCGACGTGCCTAAGGTGGCCGTTAACTTCAGGCAGCCCGACGAGAGGTGGCTGGACGTGGTGGACGTGCCCACCATGAGGGCACTCCAGCGGGAGGGGCACTTCAAGAGCGGCAGCATGGGGCCCAAGGTGGAAGCGGTCCTCAGGTTCGTCGAGTGGGGCGGCAGGAGGGGTATAATAGCCAGCCTTAACGAGGCGCTGGAGGCCCTGGAGGGCAGGGCCGGGACGCACGTGGTCCCCAAGGAGGGATAGCTTGGGCGCTGCGCCGGGCGTGGGGGCGGGGGACGAGCTTAGGGTCCTCAGGCTGGGCCTTTGGGTCAACTCCCTGCTCGTGGCCGCTAAGCTAGCGGGGGGAATCTGGGCTGGAAGCATCTCGCTGGTGAGCGACGCCTTCCACTCCTCGGCGGACCTCATCACCGATCTGGTGGCCATCTGGAGCGTTAAGCTCTCCTCCAGGCCGGCCGACGAGCGCCACCCCTACGGGCACGGAAGAGCCGAGACGCTGGCCACTTTGCTCTGCGGCTCATCGCTCGTGGGGGTGGCCTTTCTGTTCGTCTTCTTGGGCCTTCGGGACTTCTTGGGGTTTTCTTTGGGATCCCGTCTCCTAGAGCCGCCGGAGCCGCTTGCCTTCTGGCTCGCCCTCTCGTCCGTGGTCTCCAAGGAGTTGCTCGCCAGGTACACCATCCTGAGGTCCGAGGCCTTGCGCAACGACCTACTCAAGGCGAAGGGGCTGGAGCACAGGTCGGACGCCCTCTCCTCCGTGGTGGTGGTCGCCGGCACTGGGCTATCCCGCCTTGGCGGCGCGCTGGTGGGGCTGGACGGCCTCGCGGCCGCAGTGGTGGGGCTGTTCATAGGGTGGTCGGCCCTTCCGCTCCTGCTGAGCAGCGTCCACGAGCTCATGGACGGCATCCCCTCCGGCGAGGAGGTGGAGAGGGTCAAATCCCTGGTGGGCGAGGTGCCCGGGGTCATGGACTTCCACAAGGTGAGGATCAGGAGGCTTGGGCCGTACGCCAGCGTGGACCTGCACGTGCTGGTGGATCCCTCCCTGGACGTGGTCAAGGCCCACGAGATAGCCTCTCGGGTCGAGTCGACCTTGGGCTCATACCTGGGGCACAGGTCCACGGTGGTGGTCCACGTCGAGCCCTTCGACCCCTCATCCGGCGGAGGTATCCCCTCGCCGGGAGACCCTCATGCAGTGGGTCAACCTCTCGAGGGCGGTGAAGTTGGTCCCAACGGCTATGAGGGCGAGGGGCAGGATCATCAGAGGTCCCTTGCCGACGATCAAGCTGCCCAGTCCCAGGATGATCACCCTCTCGGGTCTCTGAAAGAGCCCAGTCTTGCACTCCATCCCCAGGGACTCGGCCCTGGCCCTGATGTAGCTCACCATCATCGAGCCGGTAGCTCCTGCGAGGGAGAGCAACAGGACGGCGAAGCCGAGGGAAGATCCATCCCAATATGAGCTGGAGGCCAAGCCGCAGAAGACCAGCATCTCCGAGTACCTGTCCAGGGTGGAGTCCAGCAGCGCGCCGAACTTGCTCTCGGACCTGCCGGACCTGGCCACCTCTCCGTCCAGGACGTCCATGGTGCCAGCCAGGAGGGTCGTTAACCCGGCAAGCCTGTACTCGTCCAGGGCGAAGAGGATCCCTCCCAGCGCGTTGCCCGCCACCCCCAAGAGGCTCAAGAGGTTGGGCGACACGCCCACCCCCACGAGGAGGCAGACCAGCGGTTGGAGCAGACGTTTCATGCTTCGTTCTATCGAGGTCCTCAGAGGGCCGTATGCGTTCCAGAGGGCGATGCTATAATAGCTTTGGACGCACCTTTGACCGCAGCTGTCCCTCATGGCCTGACATCCTCTCCTCCCCGAAGTTGTTGACCTCGGAATAAAGTATAGCAGGATCGACGGCCCCATTAAGCGCCTGGGTCCTGCGAATCGAGCGGTGGAGGTGATTTTAGTTGCACGAGGCGGTGGCCGTGGCCAAGGGCATCTACTGGGTGGGCGTAAACGACCACGAGACCGATCTCTTCGAGGCCTACTGGCCTCTTCCTAGGGGTGTCTCCTACAACTCCTACCTGGTGGTGGGGGACGAGGCGTTGCTGGTGGACACGGTCAAGTCCTCCTTCTTCGGCGAGCTGATGGACAAGGTGAGGTCCGTCCTAGGGGGCAGGCCGTTGAGCTACGTGGTGGTAAACCACATGGAGCCCGATCACTCTGGTTCGGCCAGGATGCTGAAGGCTCTGTATCCGGGGCTCAAGTTCGTGGGCAACTCCAAGACCCTCGAGATGCTAAAGAGCTTCTATGGACTGGGGGAGCGAGACGTGCTGGTGGTGAAGGACGGGGATAGGCTCGACCTGGGCGGTGGGCACGCGCTCTCCTTCCACACCATACCCATGGTCCATTGGCCTGAGACCATGGCCACCTACCACGAGGGGGAGGGCGTCCTCTTCTCCTGCGACGCCTTCGGCGGTTTCGGTTGTCTCGACGGAGGTATATTCGACGACGAGGTCGACATGGAGTACTACGAGGACGAGATCCTGAGGTACTTCTCGAACATCGTCGGTCGCTACAGCAAGCCGGTCAAGGCGGCGATAGAGAAGCTATCCTCTTTGAGGATAAGGGTGGTGGCTCCCTCCCACGGCCCCATCCATCGCCGGAGGCCCAACTCCATAGTCGAAAGGTACCTGAGGTGGAGCGAGCACAGGACCGAGTGCGGCGCCGTGGTGGTCTACGGGTCCATGTACGGCAACACCCGAAAGGCCGCCGAGGCCGTGGCGAGGACCCTGGCGGAGGAGGGGATAGAGAGGATAGTGGTCCACGACGCCTCCAGGGTTCACTCCTCCTTCGTGGTGAAGGACATATGGCGCTTCAAGGCCCTGGTGCTGGCCTCCTGCACCTACAACGCCGAGATCTTCCCTCCGGTTCGCGAGCTCCTGGGGCACCTGGCCAACAAGAAGATGGAGGGCAGGCTTCTGGGCTTGGTAGGTTGCTACACCTGGAGTCCCGGGATCGTCTCCCAGATGAAGGAGGTGCTGACGAAGAGCGGATCGTGGGAGCTGGTGGAGCCGTCCTTCGAGTTCAAGTCCTCTCCGTCCGCCGAGGACCTGGACAGGTGCAGGGAGATGGGGCGCAGGATGGCCCAGCTTCTCAAGGCCTGTCAGTACTGAGGGCATCCCGAAAGGTACCTCTTAGTTTTTGGTATAATCTCTCCAAGAGCGGAGGCGGATATGTCCTGGTGGGTGTCCTGGACTTCAAATCCAGTGGGGGGTTGCCTCGGCGGCTCCCGGTGGGTTCGATTCCCACACGCCTCCGCCAAATTTCTTGTCCTGTGGGCTAAGGGGTGTGCCCCTGGTGCTCCTTAGGGTCCTGAGCGTCGAATCGATGCGGCTCTTCGCTGGCGAGATGGCCAGGGTCGCTAGGGGGGGCGATTTCTTCCTCCTCTTCGGCGAGATGGGCGTGGGGAAGACCGAGTTCGCGAGGGGCTTCTGCGAGAGGTTGGGTTGTGGGGGGGAGGTGAGAAGTCCCTCCTTCCTCGTGGCCCTCGAGTACGCGCCCCCGTCGGGGGGGTTGAGGGTCCTCCACGTGGACCTGTTCAGGGTGGAGGGGGGCGAGCTGGGGCTAGCGTTCGAGGAGTACGAGGCGGAGGGCTGGGTGGTCCTGGTGGAGTGGGCTGAGAGGATGTCCTACGCCCCTTCTCGGGGGTTTGCCCTTCGATTCAGCTTCGGTTCGGCCCCGGAGGAGCGATTTCTGGAGGTGAAGCCCCTGGGCGAGGATGCCGCCAGGAGGTGGGGGTCGCTGGCGTCGACCTCGCCGGTGGTGGAGGCGTTGCGCTTTGGCCCATGATCTCGTCTTGGGGATAGATGCCTGTTCGGACTGGGCTTCGGTGGCCCTCGCTGGGGGTGGGAGGCTCCTGGCGGCTGAATCCCTCTGGGCTCCGCGAAGGCACGCGGAGCTGTTGCCCCTCTTGGTGGAAGAGGTGCTCTCCAGGTCCTCTCGGTCCCTCCTCGACCTCTCGGCCGTGTCGGTGACGGTGGGTCCAGGGTCCTTCACGGGGATAAAGATAGGGCTTGCCTACGCTAGGGGACTTGGGCTCGCGCTGGGGGTCGAGCTCTTGGGGATGGGTTCTCTGGAGGCGATGGCCTATCCCTGGGCGGGAGCCAGAGGGGTCGCGGTCCTGGCCGCCTTGCCGGCCAAGCCGGGCCTCTACTACTACGGCTTGCTCTCGCCCGATCGTGGGAGGTTCCTCGGGCCCCGCTGCGGCGGTACGACGGAGCTGATGGAGGCCCTGATGTCGGCGGAGGCCCCTGTGGAGGTGGTGGGAGAGGGCATCCCGGACCTCTCTGAGGTGATCCCCTCGCTGAGGCCTCTGGGTTCGCGCGGGTGGTTTCCCTCCACCAGGGCCATAGCGGTCGCCATGGCTCCCTTCGACGACCTGGGCAGAACCCTGCTTACCGGGGCCGAGCCCCGATACGTCAGGTTGCCCGATTTGACGCTCGTCTCTGGAAAGGGGGTGAGCTAGGTGAGATCGCTTTGCGCGGTGGATTGGAGGTCCAAGGCCAGGGAGCTTTTGCTCGAGGCGGGAGTTACCCCGTCCTACCACAGGGTGAGGATTCTAGAATACGTCCTGCAGAGCAAGTCCCATCCCACCGTGGACGAGATATATTCAGTCCTGGGGCAGGACATCTCCACCATATCTAAGACCACGGTGTATAATACCTTGAAATTGCTCTTCGAGAAGGGGATAGTCAAGCTGATCTACGCGGAGAGCGGGGAGGTCAGGGCGGAGGGCGACGTCAGCCCGCACGCCCACCTCAGGTGCAGGGGTTGCGGGGGGGTTTTTGACGTGCCTTCTGAGCTCGACTTCTCCCATGTGGTCTCCGCCGCTGAGGGGATGGGCTTGAGGGTCGAGGACGTACGGGTCAACCTGGTGGGCCTGTGTTCCAGTTGCGCTGAGAAGCTCTAGTGGCTCTGTGGGGGGTGGTAGGCGTGCTCGCCATGAGGAGGGAGGGTTCCTCCGTGGTGTTGTACGAGGACCAGAGGCACAAGTTCGTGCTGCTGGGCTTCGAGGAGGAGGAAGAGGAAGGGGTAGTGCAGACGAACCAGTACTTGATAGAGGACGCGGGAGAGCTGGTCCTGCTGGACCCGGGAGGCGCTCACGTCTTCCCCAAGGTGTTGGCCAACATAGTGGAGATGTTCAGCACCGATGCCATAAGGCACATCTTCTACAACCACCAGGACCCCGACGTCTGCTCGGGGGTGACCCTCTGGATGTCCATAGCCGAGAGGGCCAAGATCTACATATCGGCCCTTTGGACCAGGTTCCTGCCCCACTTCGGCGTCTTCGACAGGTCCAGGGTTGTGGCCATACCCGACAGGGGGGGCCAGATCTCCCTCTCCTCTGGGGTGAAGCTGGAGCTCTTGCCGGCTCATTTCCTCCATTCCACTGGGGCCATATCCCTCTACGATCCGGTGTCTAAGATACTGTTCACCGGAGACATAGGGGCGGCCGTCTTCCCGAAGGGCAACCGCTACCCGGTGGTGGAGGACCTGGACGCGCACTTCAAGTACATGGAGGCCTTCCACAGGAGGTACATGAACTCCAACAGGGCCTTGAGGAAGTGGCTGGACGTGGTCTCCAGGTTCGAGGTATCGGCCGTGGCTCCTCAGCACGGGGCCGTCATAGCGGGCGAGTCGAACGTAAGAAAGTTCTTCAACTGGTTGAGGGATCTCCAGTGCGGCGTGGACGTGATAGATCACATCTACACCGGCTCGTAAGCGAGGCTTAGGGGCCTCTGGAGGTGTCCGATATGGCCAGACAGGTCGGTATGTCCCACATCAAGAAGCTATCCTCTTCCTTCTTCTCCGAGATCTTGATGCTCTCCTTCATGCAGCAGCTCGACAAGACCATCCTCAGGAGGGCTCTCGCGGTGAAGAAGGACCTGGGGGAGGTCTTGTCCGAGTTCGAGGATCTCAACAAGTCCTTCAGGAAGCTTCGGGATACCTTCGAGCTCAGCAAGAGGTCTGCCGCTGAGAACATAGAGAGGGTGAAACAGATGAACGAGCGGCTCTCGGGGGACCTGTCCAGGGCGGGCACGGACCTGGCCGGCGCCAGCGCCATGGTGGAGGACACGGTCAAGAAGACCTATGGCATCCTGGGGGCCTTCCTCGAGGTGGAGGAGATGGTCAAACAGATCTCCAAGATAGCCAAACAGACCAACCTCCTGGCCTTGAACGCCTCCATAGAGGCGGCCAGAGCCGGCGAACACGGCAGGGGCTTCGCCGTGGTCGCCCACGAGGTGCAGAACCTGGCCAACGAGTCCAAAGGGGTGTCGGACAACATAAACGTCAAGGTGAGGGAGCTCTCGTCGGCCGTCAGGGAGGCCATGGAGAACATAGGGAAGGTCAAGGAGATGTTCGACATAGTCCAGGGCGCGCTCCTCTCCTTCACCGAGTTCTCCGAGGCCGTCAGGGCCTTCATGGAGGAGATCCGTGGGATACTCAGCGAGTCCTCCGACAGGTTGGGGGCCGGCTCGGACCACATAGAGAGGTCCACCGCCGTGATGCGGGACACCATGAAGCGCTTCGACAGCGTGACTGACGTGATAGTGAGCATCCTCAAGGCCCAACAGAAGCTCAAGGACATCAAGTTGTGAGGAGGTGGATTCGTTGGACCTTAAGGCCCTCTACCACATAAGTTACGGCGTGTACGTGGTCTCATCCCCCCTGGAGGGGCGTTTTAACGCCCAGATAGCCAACGCCCTCATGCAGGTCACCGCCGAGCCGCCGCAGATAGGGGTTTGTCTCAACAAGAGGAACTGCACCCACGAGCACGTGGCCAGAAGCGGGCTCTTCTCCTTCTCGATCCTCTCCCAGGACACCCCTCTTAGGTTCATAGGTCACTTCGGGTTCAAGTGCGGCAGGGACGTGGACAAGTTCGCCCTCGAGGGGCTCGAGTACGTGATCTCGCCCAGGGGTTGCCCCATAGTCCTCAACCACTGCGTGGCCTGGGGGGAGTGCGAGGTGGTCTCCTCCTTGGACGTGGGCACCCACACACTGTTCGTGGGGAGGCTTGTGGACGCGGCGGTCCACCTGGGCGGAGAGCCGATGACTTACGCCTACTACCACAAGGTCAAGCGCGGGACCGAACCGGAGACGGCGCCCACCTACAGGGGTAAGGGGGCTAGCGTCTAGACCCTTGTCTTAGGCCGTTGGAGCTCATGTAGTCCCTGAGGGCCTTTATCACGTTCTGCTTCTGGAGGCACCACTGGGGCGCCACCAGCAGATCGGGTGGTGCCTCAGCGGATACGCGCTGCACTATGGCCTCCTCCGGCAGGGAGGAGATGCACAGGGACAGGGTCCTTATGTAGTCCTCCATGGCGAGGGGGACGTACTCCCCCCGCAGGAACATCTGGTGGAGGGGTGTCCCCCTGAGCACGTGGAGAGGGTGGAACTTGAAGGAGATGGCCCCTAGCAGGCTCAGGGAGACCACCGAGTCCACAGTCTCCTCCTCTTCCTCCACGGGTATCCCGAGGATCACGTGGGCGCAGCTTTTTATCCTCGCCTCTGATAGCATCCTGAAGGCCTTGATCGTGGAGCTCACGCCGTGGCGGCGGTTCAGCCAAAGCAGGCTCTTGCTGCAGAGGCTTTGCGCACCCACCTCGACCCACGCCTCCAGCCCTCGGCCCTGAAGCCGCAGGAGGAGGTCGATGTGTTCCTCCTTTAGCGTGTCAGGCCTCGTGGCCACCGATACCCCCACCACGGGGCAGAGCCTGCTTGCCGCCGAGAGAGCCCTCTCCACAGCCTCCTCCAGGGCCGAAGCGCTGAGCAAGGTCGGGGTGTAGCTTTGGAGGTAGAGGATCACGGCCTGCGCCTTGAACCTGGAGACGGCGAAGGTAGCCCCCCTCTCGACCTGTTCCTCGAGGGATTCGCCCCTCAGGGAAGCCCCGCTACCGCCCCCTCTTCGATCGCAGAAGACGCAGCCCCCTAGTCCTTTGTCGTCCTCGTCTCTGTGGGGGCAGGTGGCCCCCACGTCCAGAGAGACCTTGTGGACCCTCCTTCCGAACCTCTCCCGCAGGTAAGAGCTCCAGGTCCTGTATGGTTCGCTCCCGGGCATGTGTGATATTATATCGTTTCAGCGGAGGTGATGCCCCTGGGGCTGGCGAACAAGATAACGGTGGCGAGGGTTTTGATCGTCCCATTTGTGATAGTTTTCATGTTCCTGGAGCGCCCCTGGGCCAGACATGTGGCCGTCCTCCTTTTCGTCGTGGGGGCTTTGACCGACCTGCTGGACGGGTACCTCGCCAGGTTGCGGGGCGACGTGACCCTGGTGGGAAAGCTGTTGGATCCTATGGCGGATAAGCTCCTGGTTTCCTCGGTCTTGATAGCCCTGGTGGAGATGGAGAGGCTTCCTGGGTGGCTGGTCATACTCCTGATATCGAGGGAGTTCGTGGTCTCCACCTTGAGGCTCCTGGCCCTGCTTCACGGCGCGGTGATACCCGCCGCCTTCGGAGGGAAGCTCAAGACCTTCCTCCAGATGCTAGGGATCTCGATGGCGATCTTGGAGATCAGGGGATACATGCTGGTGATGCTGGCTTCGGCTTTGGTGTCCCTCGCGTCAGGCTTCCTGTACGCCAGGAGAGCCTTAGAGGTCGTTGGCTCCAGCCGAAGCTAGCGGGGGCATCGATCCCACCTTTCCGGGGCTACTGCAGTTGTCTTATCGTGGAATCGGTTGTATAATAAGCCTTTGTCATGTCCCGCAGGAATTCCTGCCGTAAGGGGGATGATCCTTTATGTCCGTCTCGTGCCCGACAAAGGTTGGGCTCCCGGTGAAGGATGGTAGAGTGTGGTTTGGCCCTTCCGAGAGCGTGGTCGACCTCCCCAATCTCATAGAGCTCCAGCTCGAGTCCTACCGCTGGTTCCTCCAGCAGGACGTTCCTCCCAGGGAGAGGAAGTCCCAGGGGTTGGAGGAGATACTGGAGGAGATATTCCCCATAGAGAGCTTCGACAAGAGCTTCGCCGTGGAGTACCTCTATTACGACGTCGGGGACCCCGTTTGCTCCGAGTACGAGGCCCGCGAGAAGGACATGACCTACGCCGTCCCCGTCAAGGCCAGGGTGAGGCTGGTCAACAGGAGGACGGGGGAGATGAGGGAGGAGGACCTCTTCTTGGGGAACTTTCCCCTCATGACGGAGAGGGGGACCTTCATAATAAACGGGACCGAGAGGGTCGTGGTGAACCAGCTGGTCAGGTCGGCTGGGGTCTACTTCAAGGTTGAGGGAGGCATCCCCGGCAAGGAGACCTACATGGCCACGGTCATACCCGACAGGGGCGTGTGGCTCGAGTTCGACCTCACCCCCGCCAACGTCATCTCCGTCAAGATAGACAACCGCAAGAAGGTGCCCGTGACGATACTTCTCAAGGCCTTCGGCGTCGCCAGCAACGAGGAGCTGATGGCGCTTCTGGGCTATTCCGACAGGACGGCCTCCATCCTCGAGGAGGAGGAGGGTCTGAGGGGCAAGCTCCTGGCCGAGAGCGTCTACGACGCCGCCGGCAACCTCCTGGCGTCCAAGAACGACAGGCTCACCAAGGAGACCATGGAGCGCTTGATCCTGGAGGGCGTGAGCTCCGTGAGGGTCTACGACTGCGATGAGGCCATCGCGGTGACCCTCGACAGGGATCCCACCCGCACCAGGGACGAGGCGGTCCTGGAGCTGTTCAGGCGTCTTCGCCCCAACGAGCCGGTCAGGATGGAGAACGCCAAGGAGCTGGTCAGGGACCTCTTCTTCGACTCGCGCAGGTACAACCTGGGCAGGGTGGGGAGGTATAAGCTGAACAAGAGGTTGGGTCTCGAGGTTCCCCCCACCGTTAGGACTTTGACGCTGGACGACCTGGTGGCGCTGGTGAGGGAGCTCATCAGGATGAAGGCGCTGGGCCTTCCCTCCGACGACATCGATCACCTGGGCAACAGGCGGGTCAGGACGGTGGGGGAGCTGATGCAGGCCCAGATAAGGTTGGGCTTCCTTCGGATGGAGAGGATGGCGAAGGAGAAGATGTCCATCCTGCCGGACCTCTCCTCCGCTTCCGTCAGGGACATAATCAACGTGAGGCCCATAGCGGCCACTTTGAACAACTTCTTCGCCTCGGGGCAGCTCTCCCAGTTCATGGACCAGACCAACCCGCTGGCGGAGCTGACCCACAAGAGGAGGCTTTCGGCCCTGGGGCCCGGCGGTCTGAGCCGGGACCGGGCGGGCTTCGAGGCGCGGGACGTTCACTACACCCACTACGGCAGGATATGCCCGATAGAGACCCCGGAGGGCTCTAACATAGGCCTGGTCACCTCCCTCTCCACCTACGCCAGGTTGGACAGCTACGGCTTCATAACCTCCCCCAAGAGGAAGGTGGTGGAGGGCAGGATAACGGACGAGGTGCTCTACCTCTCCGCCGACGAGGAGGACAGGTACTACGTGGGGATAGCCAACCTCCCGACCGACGAGGACGGCCACATACTGGAGGACCTCGTGCCCGCCAGGCACAGGGGCAAGATCCACTACGTCTCCCCCAGGGAGCTCGACTTCGTGGACCTCTCGCCGAAGCAGCTGGTGAGCGTCTCCGCCTCCTTGATACCCTTCCTGGAGCACGACGACGCCAACAGGGCCCTCATGGGGTCCAACATGCAGCGTCAGGCGGTTCCCCTGGTGAGGCCCGAGTCCCCGATAGTGGGGACTGGTCTGGAGAGGAAGGCGGCGGTGGACTCCGGCATGTGCGTGCTCTGCAAGAGAAGGGGCGTCGTGGTGTACGTGGACGCCAGCGTGGTGAGGGTCAAGACCGACCAGGGCGTGGACGAGTACAGGTTGATCAACTTCCAGAGGTCCAACCAGGGGACGGTGCTCCATCAGCGCCCGGTGGTGGAGCTGGGTCAGCTCCTGGAGGCGGGGGACGTGATAGCCGACGGCAGCGCCTGCTACAGGGGGGAGCTCGCCCTGGGCAGGGACGTCCTGGTGGCCTTCATGCCCTGGGAGGGTTATAACTTCGAGGACTCCATACTGATCAGCGAGAGGCTGGTCAGGGACGACGTGTACACCTCCATCCACATAGAGGAGTACGAGGTGGAGGCCAGGGACACCAAGCTCGGTCCCGAGGAGATCACCCGGGACATCCCCAACGTGGGGGAGGACATGCTCAAGAACCTCGACGAGGACGGCATAGTCAGGCTAGGCGCTGAGGTGAAGGCGGGCGACATCCTGGTGGGCAAGGTGACCCCCAAGGGTGAGTCCGACCAGACCCCGGAGGAGAAGATCCTCAGGGCCATATTCGGGGAGAAGGCCAAGGAGGTCAGGGACACCTCCCTCAAGGTCCCCCACGGCGAGGGCGGAAAGGTGATAAGGGTGAAGAGGCTCAGGAAGGTCGACGGCGACGACCTGCCGCCCGGCGTCAACGAGGTGATAAAGGTCTACGTAGCCCAGATGAGGAAGATCACCGTGGGCGACAAGATGGCTGGGAGGCACGGGAACAAGGGCGTCATAAGCAAGATATTGCCCGTGGAGGACATGCCCTATCTGCCCGACGGCACCCCGGTCGACATAGTGCTGAACCCGCTGGGCGTTCCGAGCAGGATGAACCTGGGGCAGGTCCTCGAGACCATATTGGGATTCGTGGCGTACCACAACGGCTGGAAGGTGGCCACCCCCGTGTTCGAGGGGGCCAAGGAGAGCGACGTCTTCGAGCTGATGAGGCCTCTCAAGGAGAAGTACCCCGATCTCACCGACGACTGCAAGATCACCCTTTACGACGGCAGGACGGGAGAGCCCTTCGACGCCAAGATAACCGTGGGCTACATGCACATGATGAAGCTGATACACCTGGTGGACGACAAGATCCACGCCAGGTCGACCGGTCCCTACTCCCTGGTGACCCAGCAACCGCTGGGAGGAAAGGCTCAGTTCGGCGGCCAGCGCTTCGGCGAGATGGAGGTGTGGGCCCTGGAGGGTTATGGGGCGGCCCACACCCTGCAGGAGATACTCACCGTCAAGTCGGACGACATAGTGGGCAGGACCAAGACCTACGAGAAGATCGTCAAGGGCGAGACCATAGGCGACTACGGCATACCGGAGAGCTTCAAGGTGCTGGTCAAGGAGCTCCAGGGTCTGGGCTTCGACGTGGAGGTCTTCTACGAGGAGGGGGAGGAAGAGGAGGGCGAGGGGGAGGAGGAGGTCGACCTGTTCGACTCCACCTCCGAAGGCGCTCAGGATCTTGTCATAGACGAGGTAGAGTTGAGGGATGGGTTCGAGTTCACGGGCTCTGAGGGCTTAGAGGAAGAGGGCGAGGAGATCGAAGAGGGCGAAGAGGACGAGGACTTCTAGGGGTCTCCCGGGGGGATGATCGGAGATGGCCAAGAAGACCATAAGGGGCGTCAAGATAAAGCTGGCGAGCCCTGAGAGGATCAGGCAGATATCGAGCGGCGAGGTGAAGAAGGCCGAGACCATCAACTACAGGACCCTCAAGCCCGAGAGGGATGGTCTGTTCTGCGAGCGCATATTCGGCCCCACCAAGAGCTACGAGTGCTACTGCGGCAAGTACAAGAAGACGGGTATGAGGTTCAAGGGGATGTCCTGCGACAGGTGCGGCGTCGAGCTCACCGACAGCAGGGTCCGGAGGGAGAGGATGGGGCACATAGAGCTCGCCGCTCCCGTGGTCCATCTGTGGTTCCTGCGGGGCATACCCAGCAGGCTCAGCATACTCCTGGACGTCCAGGCCAAGGAGTTGGAGAAGGTCATATACTTCGCCTCCAACAGGCGAAGGGAGAACGCCTACAAGGTCGTGATGACCGGGAAGAGGGGCGACCTGGTCAAGAGGGGAGATGTGGTCACCGAGTCGCAGAAGAGGATCTTCGAGCACTACGACCACCGGTTCAGCGCGGAGGAGGCCTATCGGGTCGTCTCCGTGGAGGAACCCCCCGTCAAGGAGGGCAGCTTGATCCCCCGCTCTAAGATGCTGGAGGTCACCAGGGGCGAGCACGAGGGCCTGGTGGTTGAGCCCGCCTTCGCCGTGGTATCGTCCAGCTCTCCCAGCTACGCAGTGGGACAGATCCTGCCCCGCTCCGAGGTGGAGAGGGCGACTTCGGAGGGGGTTGAGCTGGTGGTGGAACCCGCCAGGGTCGGCTCGGAGGAGGCCTATCTGGTCACCGCGGTGGCCAGGTTGCCTTTCTCGGTGGGGAGCATCATCTCCTCCAGCGAGTACCACCTCTACTACAACAAGTACATGGGCAAGTTCCAGGTTCAGCCCGAGACGAAGATAGTGGAGGAGCCCTGCTACATAGTGATAAACCCCTCCAAGTCCCCCTTCAAGCAGGGGGAGATAATACTCGAGAGCGAGAGCAGGCTCTGCAAGATGTTCGACAAGGAGTTTGAGGCCGGAGCTGGGGCCGAGGCGGTCAAGAAGCTCCTCATGAGCCTCGACCTGGAGGAGATAGCCGACTCCCTAAGGGAGGCCATAGCCGAGTCGATGGGCCAGAGGCGTCGCAGGCTCATAAAGAGGCTCCAGGTGGTGGAGGAGTTTCGGAGGTCCGAGAGCAGGCCGGAGTGGATGATCCTGGAGGTCCTGCCCGTGATCCCGCCGGACTTGAGGCCCATGGTCCAGCTGGACGGAGGTAGGTTCGCGGTCTCCGACATAAACGACCTCTACAGGAGGGTCATAAACCGGAACAACCGGTTGAGGAAGCTCATCGACATGAGGGCGCCGGAGATCGTGATAAGGAACGAGAAGCGCATGCTCCAGGAGGCGGTGGACGCCCTCATAGAGAACGGCAGGAGGGGCAAGGCTGTTCTGGGCTCCGCGAACAGGCCCCTCAAGAGCCTGAGCGATCTCCTGAAGGGCAAGAAGGGCAGGTTCAGGCAGAACCTCCTGGGCAAGAGGGTCGACTACTCCGGCAGGAGCGTCATAGTCATAGGGCCCCACCTAAAGCACTACCAGTGCGGTCTGCCCAAGATGATGGCCTTGGAGCTCTTTAGGCCCTTCATCATAAACAAGCTCGTGGAGAAGGGCTACGCCCAGAACATAAAGGCCGCCAAGAGGATGCTGGAGAGGGACAGGGAGGAGGTCTGGGAGGTCCTCGAGGAGGTCATAAAGGACCACCCGGTGCTCTTGAACCGCGCCCCCACGCTCCATCGGCTCAGCATCCAGGCCTTCGAGCCGGTCCTGGTGGAGGGCAAGGCCATACAGATACCGCCCCTGGTGTGCGTGGCCTACAACGCCGACTTCGACGGGGATCAGATGGCCGTGCACGTTCCCCTGTCCATAGAGGCCCAGACGGAGTGCAGGGTTTTGATGCTCTCCGCTAACAACCTGCTATCCCCGGCCAACGGCTCGCCCATAGTGACGCCGACGCAGGACATGGTCATAGGGCTTCACTACCTGACCATGGAGCAGAAGGGGGTCAAGGGGGAGGGCAAGGTCTTCGCCGACGAGGAGGACGTGCTCATAGCCCTGGACCACGGCTTGGTCCACGTGGGTGCCAGGATAAAGATGCGCTACGGGGACCAGATGATAGAGACCACCCCAGGAAGGGTGCTGTTCAACAGCATCCTCCCCAGGGAGCTCAGGTTTTTCAACAAGGAGGTCTCCAAGGGGGATCTCAGCGAGCTCCTGGACAAGGCCTACGACCTGGTCACCACCGTCGAGCTGGTGGAGATACTCGACAAGATGAAGTACCTGGGCTTCAGGTGGGCCACCCAGTCCGGGTTGAGCCTCGGCATAACCGACGTGGTCATACCGCCCGACAAGAAGGAGATAGTGGATCGGGCGATGGAGGAGAACGGCAAGCTGGAGGAGAGCTTCAAGAAGGGGCTCATCTCCGAGGAGGAGTACCTCCAGCAGAAGGAGATCCTCTGGTCCAACACGGCCAGGAAGGTGGGCGAGAGGGTTTTGGAGTCCATGGAGACCATAAACCCCCTTAGGAGGATGGTGGGATCTGGCGCCAGGGGCAACATAACGCAGGTCTCCCAGATGGCTGGCATCCGTGGACTTATGGCCGACCCCTCCGGCAAGATAATAGACTACCCGATCCTCTCCAACTTCAGGGAGGGGCTCAACATGCTCGAGTACTTCCTGTCCACCCATGGCGCCAGGAAGGGGCTCGCGGACACGGCTTTGAGGACCTCGAAGTCTGGATACCTCACCAGAAGACTGGTGGACGTGGCCCAGGACATAATAGTATCCCAATCCGACTGCGGCACCGACGAGGGCATCTGGGTAAGCGCCTTCGAGAAGGAAGGGCGCGTGGTGATACCCCTCTCCGAGCGGATAGCTGGACGTTTCGTGCTGGAGGACGTGGTGGACCCGCGCACCGGCGAGGTCCTGGTCAGGAGGGACGAGATGGTGAGCAGGGAGGCGGCTTCGGCCATAGAGGCCGCCGGGGTCAAACGGGTCCTCATAAGGAGCCCCATGAAGTGCAGGTCCAAGGTGGGGGTATGCCAGAAGTGCTACGGGATGGACCTGGCCAGGAGGAGGCTGGTGAGCATAGGCGAGGCTGTGGGCGTGGTGGCGGCTCAATCGATAGGTGAGCCTGGCACTCAGCTCACGATGAGGACCTTCCATACCGGAGGGGTGCGAATACTGGGCGAGGACATAACCCAGGGCCTACCCAGGATAGAGCAGCTCTTCGAGGTGAGGAGGCCCAAGAAGGTGGCCGTGATATCCGAGGTGGACGGCGTAGTCAAGGAGATAAAGGAGCTGGAGGACAAGCGAAAGGTGGTGGTCCAGGACAGGGCCGATCCCTCGGTGGAGAAGACCTACGTCGTCTCCAAAGGGGTGGGTTTGTTCGTGGAGGAGGGAGACGAGGTCCACAAGGGGATGCAGATATCCGAGGGCTACGTGGACCCGCAGCAGCTCCTGGAGGTCTGCGGCCTGGAGGCGGTGCAGAGGTACCTGCTGGATGGGATCCAGGAGGTCTACAGGTCGCAGGGCGTCAAGATAAACGACAAGCACGTGGAGGTGATCCTCAGGAAGGTCGCCCCGACCAACAGGGTCAGGATAGTGGACGAGGGCGACAGCAGGTTCGTCGCGGGGGACATGGTCTGGGTGGACGAGCTCCAGGAGGAGCTTCAGCGGCTGGATGCCGAGAACGAGCGCTTCAAGGCCGACAACCTCAAGGTGCTCCAGGGCAGGAGGATAGTCGCCCTGTACGACGAGGAAGGGCGCCAGGTGGTGGGCCACGAGCTGGCGGGGCAGACCGTGAAGAGCGCCGAGATGGCCGAGAGGCTGGTCTCCTCCCTGGAGGGGCTGTCGGAGCTCCTGTTGGAGGACGAGGAGGGCTACGTGAGGGTCATAGTGGGCGAGTCGCCCTTCCGCAAGGAGGTGCTTGGGCTTCAGCTGATGGATGGGCTGAGCGGACCCGACTTCGAGATGAAGCCCGGCACCCTGATCAACCCCTCCAACGTGCTCAACCTGCTCAAGGCCCTGAAGGAGGAGGTCAGGATAATAAAGGTCAAGCACCTCAAGGTCATGGAGGAGCTGGCTGGCAAGGCCTACCTGGCCGAGGACGTGGTCCTGGGCGGGACCTTGCTGGCCTCCAGGGACAAGCTGCTGACCCCGGAGGTCCTAAAGCTCCTGGCCGACAGGGAGGTCCCCCTCATAAGGGTCTGGAAGAGCGTGGAGATAGTCAACAAGGGCGACGTGCTGGAGAAGTTCTTGGTGAACAACTTCTGGGGCAAGGAGCTCGGAAGGGTCATAGACAGGGACGGGAACGAGGTCAAGGACCTGGGCATGATGGTGGACGGCAGGGTGGTCAAGGAGTTCGTGGAGGGGCGAATAGCGGCCATGGAGGTAGGGGGTAAACCCCTCACCAGGCAGATGATACTCGAGCAGGCGCTGAGCGGTTTGCTCTACGGAAGGGTCCTCCTGCAGGACGTGGTCTCCTCCTCCGGCGAGGTCCTGGCGCTGGCCGGCCAGGAGATAAACCACGAGATCCTCGACAGGATAGTGGAGGCCGAGCCCTCCGAGATAGTGGTTAGGGGGCTGACCTCGGGCGTGGAGATGAGGATGCTGGTCCAGCGCATCACCTTCGTGAGGCGTTTCTGGAAGAAGCCCCAGTGGAAGCCCTTCGTCCACGGCATCACCAAGGCCGCCTTGAGCACGGACAGCTGGCTTTCGGCGGCCAGCTTCCAGCAGACGGCTCAGGTCCTCTGCAGGGCTGCGGTCTGCTCCCAGTACGATCCGCTGGTTGGCCTCAAGGAGAACGTGATAATAGGCAGCCTCATACCCGCCGGAACGGGGGTTCACGCCTACAGGCGCTTGAAGGTCAGGCCGAGGCAGGAGGAGATGGCGGCCTCCTAGGGGGTTCGTCGGATGGCGGTGCCCGAGAGGGGCGTGCTGGTGGATTTTCACGTGCACTCCGTTTTGTCCCCATGCGCGGACCTGCGCATGGGGACAAAGTCTATTGCGAACAGGGCTGCGGAGGAGGGCATAGAGGTCCTGGTGGTCTCCGATCACAACGCGACGGCCAACTGCCCGGCGTTCTCGAAGGTCTTGTGGGGCGCGGGGATCCGCTTCTTCCCCGGCATGGAGGTTCAAAGCCGCGAGGACGTCCACGTCCTGTGCGTGTTCGGCACGATCGAGGCTGCCTTGGCCTTCCAGGAGTTGGTCTGGCGGGCCCTGCCGCCGGCCAGGAACGATCCGGACTTGCTGGGATACCAGGTGCTGATAGACGAGGACGACGACGTGCTGGGCTTCGAGGAGAGGCTCCTCCTGGCCGGGGTGGACCTCGGCGCCGACGAGATAGCCCTGCTGGCCCACGACGAGTTCGACGCGCTCGTGATCATGGCGCACGTGGACAGGCCGTCCCTCAGCTACACCGCTGTCTTCGGCTTCGTCCCCCCCGGGCTTCCCTGCGCCCTGGAGGTCAGCTGTCGCTGCGACCTCGATCTCTACGAGAGGCTCAGGGCTCTTCACCCCACCTATCCGTTCGTCTCCTCCTCCGACGCCCACAGGGTCGAGGACATAAGGAGGTCCTGCGCCACCCTGGTGTGGCTCGAGGAGCTTTCGTTCGAGGCCCTGAAGGGCTCCGTCCTGGGCGGTCGCTGTTGCCCCTATCGCTTCCTGGAGCACCAGCAGGTCGGCGGGGGATCTCCTTGATAGTTTTCCCTTTAGTGGTAAAATAAGGGCTGGGTGAGCTCGCGGAAAAGGTCGAAGAGGGGTGGGCAATTGCCCACTTTTTTGTTTAAGCTCGAGGTGATGAGCCGTGGGGGTCATAAGGTCCCCTATGGAGGATTCCCTGGAGGACGACGTGAGGCGCACCGTGGAGGGGATGGGATACGAGTTCGTGGGGATGGAGCTCGTGAGGAGGAGCTCCCTTCTAAGGGTTTACGTGGACGTGGCTGGAGGGGTGACCCTCAAGGACTGCGAGCTGGTCAGCAAGGCCCTGAGCAGGATGCTGGACGAGAGATACGAGGATCTCTTCGCCGACAGGTACTACCTCGAGGTGTCCTCGCCCGGGCTCGATAGGCCGCTCTTCAGGAGGGAGGACTACGAGCGATTCCTGGGCAGAGAGGTGAGGGTCAAGAGGCGGGGCCCTGCCGGCAGACAGCAGGTCTTGAGCGGCGTGTTGAGGTCCGTCGACGACGAAGGAGTCCTGCTGGAGACGGAGGGGGGACCCCTTCGGGTTCTCTGGAGGGACCTGATCAGGGCCAACCTCGCGGGCGGGACTTCTTGAAAGGGGTGAAGGCGGATGGATCTGGGCAAGGAGTTCGTCAGGGCGGTTAAGCAGCTGGAGAAGGAGAAGAAGCTCAACGTCTCCATAATAACCTACGCCCTGGAGAGCGCCCTCGTCTCAGCTTACAAGAAGCACAGCGGCGGTCAGAGGAACGTCAGGGTCGAGGTGGACATCGAGAACGGGACCATATCGGTCTACGAGCTCAAGCAGATAGTGGAGAGGGTCTCGAACCCGAACGCCGAGATCTCCCTGGAGGAGGCCAGGGAGAGGGGCTTCGACGCCAGGATAGGGGACGTGGTGGAGGTGGAGGTCGACCCTGAGGAGTTCGGCAGGATAGCTGCCCAGACCGCTAGACAGGTGGTGATGCAGAGGATAAGGGAGGCCGAGAGGGAGCAGCTCTACAAGGACCTCTACCACCAGGTGGGCCAGATGGTGAGCGGCGTGGTCTTCAGGGTGGAGGAGGGAGACGTGCTCGTCGGGGTAGACGGGTTGGAGGCCATGTTGAGGGCCGACGAGCAGATACCAGGGGAGGAGTACGCCCCGGGGAGGAGGATGAAGTTCCTCCTCCTGAACGTGAAGAAGACCAACAAGGGGCCTCTGCTCGAGCTCTCCAGGACCCATCCGGATCTCCTCAGGAGACTTCTGGAGATGCACGTGCCGGAGATAAAGGAGGGCGTGGTCGAGATAAAGAGGGTGGCCCGGGAGGCGGGCGACAGGTCGAAGGTGGCGGTGGTCTCGTACGATCCCAACGTGGATCCAGTGGGCACCTGCATAGGACCCAAGGGGGCCAGGATAAAGGCGATAAGCGAGGAGCTCTCGGGGGAGAGGGTGGACCTGGTGCAGTGGGACTCCGACCCGCTGAAGTTCGTGAGAAACGCCCTCAACCCTGCCGAGATAGTGGACATAAAGCTCATGCCAGAGGAGAAGGCGGTTAGGGTCTTCGTCCCGGCCAACCAGCTCTCGCTGGCCATAGGCAAGAAGGGGCAGAACGTGAGGCTGGCCGCCCGGCTCACGGGCTACAAGATAGACATAAAGCCGCACGGTGGCGTCCAGAGGGGGCCCACTTTGCGTGATATACTAATAGATGCTCTTCAGAAGGACGAGGAGCTATGGGGTGATCTGAGATCGGGAAGAGACTGATCAGGAGGAGCTGCGTGGCCTGCAAGAGGGAGGGGGACAAGCGCGACTTCTTCCGGATAGCCAGGGGCGAGGACGGTAGCGTCATCTTCGATAAGACGGGCAGGGCTAAGGGGAGAGGCGCTTATCTGTGCAGGAGAGAGGAGTGCGTTGAGCTCGCCAGCAGGAAGAAGGTCCTGGAGGTCGCGCTGAAGCTGGATAGGCCCATAGATCCCTCCTTCTATGAGATCCTCAGGGATGAGCTCAGAAGAGCTGAGGGCGGACGAGCCGACGTCGCTCAAGATCCTCTCGGTTCTCGCCTTCGCCAGGAAGGCTAGGGCTTTGGTCTGCGGTCAGGATTCCATCAAGTCCTTCCTCCTGGGTCGGAGGAGGGGTGGGGTCCTGGTGGTGACCTCCGACGGCGCGCCCCTGAGGCTACCGGGTGCCGTGGGTCCTTCTGTGCGCAGGGTGAGGCTATCCTTGCCCTCTAGCTGTCTGGCGGAGCGCCTGGGGATCGAGAGGAAGTACCTTTTGGTGCCGCGCGGCACTCCTTTTTACTCTTGGCTGGTCTCTCTCCTCGATGGGGGTGGTCTTGGTGAACAAGATAAGGGTGTATGAGCTGGCGAAACTCCTCAAGATGTCGGCAAAGGACCTCATGGAGGTCCTCGAGAAGCTGGGGATAGAGGCTAAGACGCACATGAGCTCCATAGACGTGGAGACCGCCAAGCTGGTGGAGGACATGCTGAAGAAGGAGGACGCTAGCGCTCCCAGCAAGGCTGCGCCCGCCCCCCAGCGAGCTGTCAGAAGGGTGTCGGTGGCTAAGGGCGCCACGGTGGCCGAGCTGGCCAAGGCGCTCGGGGTTCCGGTGGGCGACGCGGTGAGCAAGCTGGTCAAGGCCTCGAAGATGCTCTCCGCCTCGGACAGGGCGGACGACGAGGCCCTCCTGATCCTGGGGGAGGCCTATGGGGTTGAGCTCGAGTGGGGCGATGGGGCTTCGGACCAGGGGGGGCCCGCTCCCTCCGCTTCTCCGGAGGACGTTAGGCCCGAGAGGATGGTGCCAAGGCCCCCCGTGGTGACCGTGATGGGACACGTGGATCACGGCAAGACCACCCTCCTGGACACCATAAGGCGGACCAACAGGGCGGCCAAGGAGGCCGGTGGCATAACCCAGCACATAGGTGCCTCCCTCGTGGAGCACGGCGGCAGAAGGATAGTCTTCCTGGACACCCCTGGGCACGAGGCCTTCACCACCCTCAGGGCCAGGGGCGCTAAGGTGACCGACGTGGCGGTGCTGGTGGTGGCCGCCGACGACGGGGTGATGCCGCAGACGGAGGAGGCGATAAGTCACGCCCGCGCCGCTGGAGTCCCCATAGTCGTGGCCATAAACAAGATCGACAAGCCGGGGGTGGACGTGGAGAGGGTCAAGAGGCAGCTCTCCGAGAGGGGGCTGATACCCGAGGAGTGGGGCGGCGACACCGTCATGGTGCCCGTCTCCGCCAAGACCGGCAAAGGGGTGGAAGAGCTGCTGGAGATGATCCTGTTGGTGGCCGACATGCTGGAGCTGAAGGCCGACCCCCACGCTCTGCCCAGGGGATACATAATCGAGTCCAGGTTGGACAAGGGGAGAGGCCCAGTGGGCTCCGTGATAGTCCAGCACGGCACCTTGCGAGTCGGCGACGTGGTGCTCACCAGCAACACCTACGCCAAGGTCAGGTCCATGCTCGACGACAGAGGAAACTACGTCAAGGAGGCCCCTCCCGGCACGCCCGTCGAGGTATCGGGCTTCGAGGAAGTGCCCGTGGCCGGCGACACCTTCGTGAAGGTCTCCTCGGAGAGGGAAGCCAAGGCCATCCTGGAGAGCAAAAAGGAGCAGACCGGAGAGGCGGTCAAGCCCTCCAGGGTCAGGCTCGAGGACCTCTACAGGAGGCTTCAAGAGGGGGAGGCGAAACAGCTCAGGCTCATACTCAAGGCCGACACCCAGGGCTCCCTGGAGGCCATCGAGTCCTCCATAAGGAAGATGGCCAGGGACGAGGTAGGGGTGGAGGTGGTCCACAAGGGCATAGGCAACGTCTCCGAGTCCGACGTGATGCTGGCTGCGGCCTCCGACGCCATAGTCCTGGGCTTCAACGTGCAGGTCGAGAAGGCGGCCTCCAGGCTCGCCGAGGACGAGGGGGTGGACGTGAGGACCTACAGGATAATATACGAGATGCTCGACGACGTGAAGGCCGCCCTGGAGGGTCTGCTGGAGCCCGAGAGGAAGGAGGAGGTCGTGGGCAAGGCCGAGATAAGGGCCATCTTCAAGCTCCCCAAGGGCGGGAAGGTGGCCGGCTGTTACGTCCTGGAGGGTTTCGCCAGGAGGAACGCCTCGGTGCGCGTCAGGAGGGGCAAGGAGATCCTCTACGAGGGGAGGCTGGCGAGCCTTAAGCGCTTCAAGGACGACGTCAGAGAGGTGGCCTCGGGCTTCGAGTGCGGCATGGCCTTCGAGGGCTTCCAGGACTTCCAGGAAGGGGACCTGGTGGAGTTCTTCGTGGTGAGCGAGACCAGGAGGACCTTGGGCTAGGCAGAGGTCTGGCATGTACGTGGGCTTCATGAAGGTGAAGATCTTCTTCGAGGGGATATCCTCCATAAAGGAGAGGAGAAGGGTACTCCGGATGATCCTCGACAGGGCCAGGAGCGGCTGGAACGTCTCGGCCGCAGAGGAGCCCTCTGCGGAGAGGGAGCTTGGGGTCCTGGCCTTCGTGACCGTCTCCGACCAGAGGGACGTGGTGGAGAAGAGGCTGGACGCCATAGAGGAGATGGTCCACGGTTGCCACGGCTTCCCCGTCCTAGAGGTCTCCAGGGAGGTGGACGGTCCTTGGTGAACTTCAGGATGGAGAGGCTTAACAGGGAGTTGCTTCGGCTTCTCTCCGAGATGCTGGAGTTCGAGGTGAAGGACGAGGTGGCCAGGGAGGCGGTGTTGCTCTCCGTCGATTGCTCGCCCGACCTCAGCTCAGCTCTCGTCTACTTCACCTTGCTGGACGAAGAGGACGCGCCGCGGGTGGAAGAGGCCCTGGAAAGGGTCTCCACCTTCCTCAGGAGGGAGCTGGGGAAGCGCATGAGGATAAGGACCGTCCCCAGGCTGAACTTCAAGTACGGCAGGAGGTCTGCCCTTGGCTCTTCCGACCTGTGACCACCTGGATGGGCGAAAACCCCTCGCGGCACGTGGAGCTGAGGGGTGTTCACCGCTCCCTCTGGACGGGGGCCTGCTCCTGAGCCTCAGCGAGGCGATCCTCAAGGGCGTCGGGGCCTTGACGATAGCGACCCACGAGAGGCCCGACGGGGACGCGGTGGGATCCTCCCTTGGCTTCTACCTGCTCCTCAAGGAGCTCGGCAGGGAGGCGTTCGTGGTGTCCCCCGACCCCTTTCCCCCCGCCTACGGCTTTCTGGAGGGGTTCGGCGAGGTCCTGGTCGATCCAGCGCTGGTGGGTTCAGCGCTGAGGAGATCAGGATGCCTCCTGACGCTGGACTGCGGGAGCTTCGCCAGGCTGGGCTGGATCGCCCCCCTCGTGGAGGAGCTCGGGCTAACCCTGATCAACGTGGACCATCACCGCGACAACGAGCTTTTCGGCCACGTGAACGCGGTTTTCCCCGAGGCGTCTTCCACCTGTGAGCTCTCCTTCTCGCTCCTGGAGGGCTTGGGGCTGGCGGAGCGCCTCTCTCCCGGGGCCGCGGAGGCCCTATACGTGGGTTTGATAACGGACACGGGGGCCTTCTCCCTGGAGAACACCTCGGAGAGGGCGCTCATGGTGGCGTCTAAGCTGGTGGGGTTGGGCGCCGATCCCGCCAAGGTTCACGACCGGCTCTACGGTCAACGGGACCTGATGGCGCTCAAGCTGTGGGGACGGGCCTGGCAGAGGGCTTCGCTCGCGCTGGACGGTAGGCTCTGCTGGAGTTTCCTCCTCTCGTCGGACTTCGAGGAGTTGGGGCTGGAGCGGGGGAGCGCCGAGGGGCTGGTGGAGAGCCTGTTGAGGGTCAAGGGGGTTTCGCTGTCGGCCCTCTTGACGGAGGAGGCGGGGCTGGTGAGGGTGAGCTTGAGGGGAAGGTGCGAGGTGGACCTCTCGACGGTGGCGTCCGCCTTCGGGGGCGGCGGACATCCGAGGGCCTCTGGCTTCAGGCTCGCTGGGGTGAGCCTGGAGGAGGCCGTCTCCGTGGTGGTCGATTCGCTCAAGGAGGCGCTTTCGAGCTTGGGGTCATGAGCGGGATGCTTTGCGTATACAAGCCCGCGGGTCCGAGGAGCAGGGAAGTGGTGGACGCGGTGGAAGCCCTGTTCGGCTGCAAGGCGGGGCACGCCGGAGCCCTGGACGGACCGGCCGAGGGCCTTCTGGTGGTGTGCGTGGGCAAAGCCACCCGTCTGTCCGAGGAGGTTATGGGCCTGGAGAAGGGCTACGAGGCTTGCCTGGTGTTGGGGCTTTCCACCGACACGGGGGATCTGTCCGGCGTCCCCGTGGAGAGGGAGGAACCGCGGGGCGTTTCCCTCGAGGACCTGCGGGCGGTTGCCCTCTCCATGGTCGGGGAGGTCTGGCAGAGGCCTCATCCCTACTCCTCGGTGAAGGTGGATGGGGTTAGGGCCCACGAGATGAGGAGGCGAGGGCTGGAGGTCGAGCTGACGCCCAGGCTAGTGGAGATAAGCTACCTGCGGGTCCTCTCGCTGGAGCCCCCGGACGAGGCCGACGAGGCGCTGAGGGGATGTCTTGTGGCGAGGATAAGGGTCTTCTGTTCCAGGGGAACGTACGTCAGGTCTTTGGCGGAGGATCTGGGGAGGAAACTGGGCATCCCCTCCTGCGTGGGATGGCTCAAGCGCTTCTCCGTGGGTTCCTTCGGCGAGGAGGACGCGGTGCCCTACGAGGCGCTCAGGGCTGATCCCCTCAGGGTCAGGGAAGCCCTGATGGACCCCTTCGACTTCCTTAGCAGGGACTATCCCTCTTACGTCTGCGACGAGCTGACCTTCAGGCGGTTGTCGAACGGCTCTTCAGTGCCGCTCAGCTCCCTGAGGGCGGTCGGTAGGGGTAGGGTCCCGTGGTGGAGGGGGTTCGTGGTGGGGGTCCTCGGCAGGAGAGGCCCCCTGGTGGTGGCCCTGCCCCAGAGGGGCTCCGGTGGCTTTCAGGCCAGGCCTCTCAAGGTGATGGTCTGATGGAGGCCTGAGGGAGGGATGCGCTAGACCTTGCTGGTCTGGAAGGGTAAGCTCGGAGATCTTCGGACGGATCGCAAGGGCTTCGTGCTGAGCCTCGGAGCGTTCGACGGCTTTCACCTGGGCCATCAGCTGATCGTCCGAAGGGTGGTTCGAATGGCCAGATCCATGGGCCTCAGGTCCGCCGTCTTGACCTTCGAGCCGCATCCCGACGTCTTCCTGGGCAAGCGTAACGGGGCCTTCGTACTGTCCACCCTCAGAGAGAGGCTGGACCTCCTCGCGGACCACGGCTTGGACGCCTGCTTCGTGCTCGAGTTCGACGAGGAGCTCTCCTCCACTCCCGCCACGGCGTTTCTCGAGGAGGTCCTCCGGAGGCTGGGAGTGGTCGCCCTCGTCCTCGGCGGCGACGCGGCGCTGGGGAAGGGGGGCGTGGGCGGCATCGGGGTGGTGCGCAGCTACCTCCGCAGCAGGGGAGTGCTGGGCTTGACGGTGCCGGAGGTCACATACAGGGGCGTTAAGTTGAGCAGCACCCTCGTGAGGAGGTTCGTGGGCAAAGGACGCCTGGAGAGGGTCGTCGAGCTGCTGGGTAGGCCCTACTTCTTGGACGGGGAGGTGGTGGTGGGGCACAGGATAGGTTCCTCCTTGGGGTTCCCTACGGCCAACCTCAGCTTCCCGGAGGAAAAGCTTCTGCCCCCCGTGGGCGTCTACGCGGGGGCGGCGAAGCTCGGCGACGCCCTGTTCCCGGCCGCCGTGAACGTGGGGTTCTCCCCCACCTTCGACAAGGGGCTAAAGGGGCCGGAGGTGGAGGCCCACCTCCTGGGCGTGGAGGGGGACCTCTACGGCAGACGGATTAGGCTCTTCTTCCTGCGGAGGCTCAGGGACGAGAGGAGGTTCTCCTCCCCCTCGGAGCTCGCCAGGCAGATGGAGGAGGACGTGAGGCTGGCCAGGGCCTCTTTCGATCGAGAGGAAGGCCTGCTCATTCGGGCATCAGGGGTATCACCTCGAAGGACAGGTTGAGCAGGTCGACTATCAACATCTTGCCGGCCAGCTGTGGTCTGTCCAGCAGGACCTCGATGACCTCGTGGGCCTGGAGGGTCCCCACCAGCAGGGCGGTGGGCGGATAGACGGGGATCTCCCTTTCCGTCCTCGCGTTCTTGAACAGTCGTCTCATGTTGACGGTTCTCCCTGGGAGGACGGTGTTCACCTGTCCGTAGTACCCCTTGATGCCTGCGTTCACCACCGGTATCCCCGCGGCTGAAGCCTTCTCGTCCACCAGGAGCCTGGTCTCGAAGTTGTCCACGCATAGGGCGACGCAGTCCACCTTAGGCAGCTCGAAGCCCTCGTCCACCCTTCGCTCGAGGGCCTCTATCTCCAGGTCTGGCCTTATGCCCTTGAGCCTCTCCACGACCTTGCGGAGCTTGCTCTTGCCCAGGTCCTCCCGGGTGTAGAGTATCTGCCTGTTTAGGTCTGGCTCGTCCACCGAGGCGTTCTCCGCCACCACCAGCTTTCCTACCCCGACCCTGCAGAGCATCTCCAGCACTGGCGATCCCAGCCCCCCTGCGCCCACCACCAGGACCGAAGAGCTCTTAAGCCTTTGAAGGTCCAAGAGCTTCTCGTGTCTCCGAAAGATCTCCATGTCCTTATCCCTCCTGAGTCGCAGATGCGAGTATGATATTATAAGCAAGCTTCGCGCGACCACAAGGACCCGAAGATGGTTAGTCCCTCGAGGACGAGCTTTTCGCTCGTTTGTCTGTGCGACAGGGATCACAGGTATAGCTTCAACGCCCTCCTCGGTTCGCTGGAGGGAGAAGGCCTCCTGGGGGGCGCGCTTGAGGTCGAGCTGGTGGGAGACGAGAGGAGGCTGCTCGAGGCCTGCCAGCGCCTGGAGGGGGAGAGGCGCCCCTTTGGGGTCGCCGTGTCCGCCTTCTCCACCGAGGCGTTCGATCGATACCCGCTCATCTCCTCCCTCAGGGCGGGCTTCAAGTGGGCCGTGGTGATGGTGGGGGGTCCTCACGCCACCGCGCTGCCGGAGAGCGTCCTGAGGGCTGGGGCGCATCTGGCGATGGTGGGGGAGGGAGAGCGATCCTTCCCCTGGGCCTTGAGGGGGTTGTGGGAGGCCCTCAACCTCGAGCCAGTTGGGTCGGCGGACGAACTGGTGCTGAAGGCCTTCGGCGGCGCGAGGGAGGTCGTCGGCGGCGAGCTGGCGGGGGAGGCCATAGACCTGGACGCTCACCTTCCGGTCTCCTTCAGCCTGGGAAGGTTTGGCCCCATAGAGATAACCAGGGGCTGTCCCTACGGCTGCGCCTTCTGTCAGACCTCCTACATGTTCGGCAGGCGCGTAAGACACAGGAGCGTGGAGTTCATCTGCGATCTGGTCTCCCGGATGGCGTCGAGGGGCTTAAGGGACTTCCGGTTCATAACCCCTAACGCCCTCTCCTATGGGTCCAGCGACGGGGTTAGGGTCAACCTGGAGGCCCTGGAGAGGCTCCTCTCCTCCCTCAGAGAGGCGTGCAAGGGGGGTAGGATCTTCTTCGGTTCCTTTCCCTCCGAGGTCAGGCCGGACCAGATAAGCCCAGAGGTGCTGGCGCTGCTCAGGAGGTTTGCCGACAACAGGAGGCTGGTGATGGGAGCCCAAAGCGGTAGCGCCAGGATGCTAGCTCGGTGCAGGAGGGGGCACACGGCGGACGCGGTGGTCGAGGCGGTGGCGTTGGCGAGGGACTTCGGCTTCGAGGTGTGGGTGGACTTCATATTCGGCCTGCCCGGGGAGGAGGAGGACGACGCGAGGGAAACCCTGAGGTTGATGCGCCTCCTCTCCTCCATGGGTGCCAAGCTCCACGCTCACGCCTTCATGCCCCTTCCTCAGACGCCCTTCGAGCGGGAAAGCCTCTCGCCCATCCCACCGGCCTTGCTGAGGGAGGTGGACCTCTTGACCTCCCGGGGGATGGCCTTCGGCCAGTGGCGCAGGCAGATGGAGCTCTCGAGGAAACTCTCGAAGTTCCTGAAGGAGGAGAACTGCCCTTCGGTGGGCGTCAGGGTCGAGGCTGTGGCGCCAGGGCCTCGTCCTTATTGACTTGCGAGTGCTTCGGCCTTATAATCTTTGCGCGTGCCGGAGTGGTGGAATTGGCAGACACGCTATCTTGAGGGGGTAGTGGGCGGAAGCCCGTGTGGGTTCAAATCCCACCTCCGGCACCATTTTCATTTCTCCTCCTCGTAGATGAGCACGAGGGCGTAGATGGCGTCGGAGAGCCTGTTCACGTAGGTGTAGCAGTCCAGGTCTATCTCCCCATCGAGGAGCAGCTTCACCGCCCACCGTTCGGCCCTTCTAGCTATGGTCCTCGCCAGGTGGAGGAAGGCGTCGACCGGGTTCTCCCCCGGGGTGAGGAACTTAAACTCCCTGCCCTCTGAGCTCTTCACGGCCTCCTCCACCATCTCCTCCAGGGTTTTGATGGGGGGGAGTTCTACCCCCGGGTATTTGGCTATGTATCCCATCAGGAACTTCAGGTCCTCCTCTAGCCTGTGGATTTTTCCCCTGATCCCCTCCGACCTGCAGAAAGCCCTCGCACAGCCCAGCGCCGCCTGGCATTCGTCCAGTGCGCCATAGGTTTCGACCCTCGGGTCGTCCTTCCTCAGGGTCGAACCGTCGCCTATCCTCGTGAAACCCTTGTCTCCCTGCCTGGTGGTTATCACTACCCTGGCCAAGCTTGAGATCCCTCCTTCACCTCTTCCTCAGCGCCTCCCATATGGCCTCCGCCGGGCTACCCGCCTCCACGGGCCTCCACGAGGCCCAGCCGGACATGACTATTCAGGTCTCCACCAGGCCTCCGTCGGAGGCCCTGACGACGCTGTCCAGGTTCCTGTAGAGCTTGCCGTCCTCGCTGAACTGGTATATCAGCTCCTCTTCGAAGCCCGTCCCCTCGATCTTTATCCTCACCCTGACTTGAGTCGAGCTGCAGTCGTTGCTGATGGGGGGTAGCTCCACGAGGTACACCGCGTGGTCCCTCCGGAACACCTCCTTCCACTCGCTTGCCCCCGAGGGCATAGGGCTGAGACAGGCGCAGATCAGCAGCGAGAACAGGGTGAGAGCTAGCTTGCCTCTCATGTCTGGTCCTCAGTGCCTGAAGAGCCTGATCCCCGTGATGGCCATGGCGACACCCCTTGCCCTGGCCGCCTCGATCACCTCTTCGTCCCTCACGGACCCGCCGGGCTGGATCACGAAGGATACCCCGGAATCCGCCGCCAGCTCTATGGAGTCGGGGAAGGGGAAGAAGCCGTCCGAGACCATCACCGAACCTCTCGCCAGTTCGCCCGCCCTCTGCAGGGCTATGGCCACGGCGCTGACCCGGTTCGGCTGCCCACCGCAGAGTCCCACCGTCCTGCCCCCCTTGGCGATGGCCACGGCGTTGCTCTTGAGGAGGTACGATGCCACCCATGCCACATCCGCCGACTCCTCGTCTAGCCCCTGTGGGTCGCCGGACACCCACCTCATGGAGGTCAGGGCCGGCATCGGCGTCTCCCTCTCCTCCTGCACGAGGATCCCGAAGACGGTGTTCCTGAGGGAGGGCCTGGACCTCAGGTCCTTTGGGTCCGCCCTCAGGATCGAGAGCCTCTCCCTCCCCCTCAGGATCGAGAGGGCCTCGCTCGAGTAGTCCGGGGCCACCACGGCCTCCTTGAAGGATTTAGTTACCTCCTCGGCCGTCTCTCCGTCCACCGCTCTGGTGAAGCCCACCACCCCGCCGAACGCCGACACGGGGTCGGCCTCTACGGCCCTGGCGTAGGCCTCCTTCGGGGTGGTCCCAACGGCTATCCCACAGGGCTGGTTGTGCTTGATGATAACGCAGGCGCACCTCTCCCTCAGCAGATGACAGCCGACCAGGGCGGACTCCAGGTCGAGGAGGTTGTTGTAGGAGAGCTCCTTGCCCTGCAGCTTCTCCACGCGCAGGGGCGGGTTCAGAGGAGAGGAGAAGAGGGAGGCCCTCTGATGGGGGTTCTCGCCGTAGCGAAGGGCGCTCACGAGGGACAAGGGGAGCGAGATCTCGGCGGCGGACAACGGGATGACCTCCTCCTCGAAGCGCCTCGCGAGCTCGAACCCTATCAGGGCGTCGTAGAAGGAGCTCCTCCTGAAGGCCTTGACCGCCAGGCCCCTTCGGACCTCGAGGGGGATCTCTCCTCTCTCCCTTATGAGCTGGGCCACCTTCGGGTAGTCGGCTTTGTCCACCACCACCGCCACGCTGGCGAAGTTCTTGGCCGCTGCCCGGATGAGGGTCACGCCCCCCACGTCTATCTTCTCCACCAGTTCCTCCAGCGGCGAGCCCGAGGCGGAGGCCGCCTCGAACGGGTAGAGATCTACCACCACCAGGTCCACGGGCTTTATTCCGTGCGCGTCGGCCTCCGACAGGTCCTCCTTCGAGTCCCTTCTCATGAGGATGGCGCCCATGACCGCGGGATGGAGGGTCTTTACCCTCCCGCCGAAGAGGCTTGGGAAGCCCGAGACGCTCTCGACCTCCACCACCGTGCACCCCATCCCGCGGAGGACCTTAGCCGTCCCTCCTGTGGAGATCACCTCCACGTCCCTCTCTCGAAAGGAGGAGGCGAGCTCCTCCAGCCCGCTCTTGTCCCAGGTGGAGACCAAAGCCCTTTTTACGCCCAACCCATTCACCTCCTGGTCAATAGTATAACCGCTCTGGAGCTGTGCTATAATGGGTAGGACTCTTCGTCCGCGTTAGCTCTAGAGAAACCCCAGGTCGGTGGTTCGCTTGTTCGGATTTTTGAAGAGGGCTCTGGGCCTCGACGCCCAGGAGAGGGAGCTCAAGAGGCTTCGCGAGCTGGTCAAGAGGATAAACTCCCTGGAGGAACGGTATATCCCCATGTCGGACTCGGATTTAGCCTCCCAGACCCTGGTCTTCAAGTCCAGGCTCGAGCGGGGAGAGACCCTGGACGAGATCCTCCCGGAGGCCTTCGCGGTGGTGAGGGAGGTATCCAGGAGGGTGCTGGGCATGAGGCACTTCGACGTCCAGCTCATGGGGGGCGTGGTCCTGCACGAGGGGAAGATAGCCGAGATGAAGACCGGCGAGGGCAAGACGCTGGTGGCCACCCTCTCGGCCTACCTCAACGCCCTCACCGGGGAGGGCGTCCACGTGGTCACGGTGAACGACTACCTGGCCAAGAGGGACGCCGAGTGGATGGGTCCCATATATCGCTTCCTGGGCTTGAGCGTCGGGGTGATATACTCCCACATGCCCTTCGAGGAGAGGAAGAGGGCCTACCTCTGCGACATAACGTACGGGACCAACGCCGAGTTCGGCTTCGACTACCTGAGGGACAACATGGCGGTCTCCAGGGACGAGCTGGTGCAGAGGGGGCACAGCTACGCCATCGTGGACGAGGTGGACAGCATCCTGATAGACGAGGCCAGGACCCCCCTCATCATCTCCGGTCCCAGCGAGGACTCGGTGGAGCCCTACATCCTGGCCGACAGGGTGGCCAGGTCCCTGAAGAGGGGCGTCCACTTCGAGGTGGACGAGAAGGAGAGGAACGTGGTCCTGACCGAGGCCGGCATCAGACGCTGCGAGGAGCTGCTCAAGGTGGACAGCCTCTTCGACGACATCACCTCCGACATGGCCCACAAGATAGTCCAGGCGTTGAAGGCGCATCACCTCTTCAAGAGGGACGTGGACTACGTGGTCAAGGACGGAGAGGTGATCATAGTAGACGAGTTCACCGGGAGGCTCATGTTCGGCAGGAGGTACTCCGACGGGCTCCACCAGAGCATCGAGGCCAAGGAAGGGGTCAGGATAGGCTCGGAGAACCAGACGTTGGCCACCATAACCCTTCAGAACTACTTCCGCATGTACAGGAAGCTGGCCGGGATGACCGGCACCGCCGCCACGGAGGCCGAGGAGTTCAGGGAGATATACGGCCTCGAGGTGGTGGTCATACCCACCCACAAGCCCATGATCCGCCAGGACCTGCCGGACGTGGTATACAGGACCAAGCGGGAGAAGTTCGAGGCGGTGGTGGAGGACATAGTGGAGACTCACCGGAGGGGGCAGCCCATCCTGGTGGGGACCACCTCCATAGAGACATCCGAGCTACTGAGCTCCATGCTCAAGAGGAGGGGCATACCTCACCAGGTCCTCAACGCTAAGTACCACGAGAAGGAGGCCAAGATAGTGGCTCAGGCCGGTCGTCTGGGGGCAGTCACCATAGCCACCAACATGGCCGGCCGCGGCACGGACATAATACTGGGGGGCAATCCGCACTTCCTGGCCAGGGAGGAGTGCGAGAGGCGGGGGATAGAGCTGGGAAGCCCCGAGCACGAGCGCCTGCTCAGGGAGTTCAAGGAGATATGCGATAGGGAGCGCGAGCGAGTTGTGGAGCTCGGTGGACTTTACGTCTTGGGCACCGAGAGGCACGAGGCTCGAAGGATAGACAACCAGCTGCGCGGCAGGAGCGGCAGACAGGGCGATCCCGGCAAGAGCAGGTTCTACCTCTCCCTCGAGGACGACCTCCTTCGCCTCTTCGGGGGCGAGAGGATAAAGTCCATCATGGAGAAGCTCGGCGTCCAGGAGGGCGAAGCTATAGAGCACCCCCTCCTCTCCAAGGCCATAGAGTCGGCGCAGAAGAAGGTCGAGAGCCTCCACTTCGAGATCAGGAAGCGCCTGCTGGAGTACGACCTGGTCATGAACAAGCAGAGGGAGGTGGTCTACTCCGAGCGCAGGCGGATACTCCTGGACGAGGAGGTCTTCTCCCACTGCAAGGACCTGGTGGAGGACTTCTTCGAAGGCCTTCTGTCCCCCCAGGAGGACGAGGGGGTCGAGGAGATGGTCGAGAGGGTATCCTCGACGCTCAAGAGCACCATAGGGGAGACTATCGCCCTGGCCTCCGCGGAAGACCTGGGTGAGATCTCGACGAAGCTCGATTCCTACAAGTCCAGGCTCTTCCAAAAGCTCGACGACCCTTCGCTTCCCAGGGCCGAGCTCAACCAGCTGCTCAGGGTCTTCTTGCTCCACACCGTGGACGTTCACTGGAGGGACCACCTTCTCTCCATGGACGAGCTCAGGCGCGGCATAGGCCTGAGGGCCATAGGGCAGAAGGATCCGCTCCTGGAGTATCAGTTCGAGTCCTACAGGCTCTTCCAGGACATGCTCTTCAGGATAAAGAGGGACGTGGTGGGGTTCCTGTGGAGGAGCGACCTCTCCAGGGTCGTATCGGTGGCCTTCTCGCTCGAGCTGAGGCACACCAGGGGAGTGGAGCTCAAGCCCGAGGCTGGCGGAGTCAGAGAGGTGGCCGCTCCGGAGGGCGTCGTGGCGGTGGGGGGAGACGCGCCCCTGCAGCTTCCGCACCGGCAGACGCCCGTTAGGGTCGAGCGGAAGGTGGGCAGGAACGAGCCATGCCCTTGCGGCAGCGGCAAGAAGTACAAGCACTGTTGCGGCAAAAATCGGCCTTAGGGGGTCATTCCATGAGGGTTCAGAGGATGGTTTCCGAGAGGCTCAAGGAGGTAGCCCTCGAGCTCCTGAGGGAAAGGGGTCTGGACGAGGGGCTTCTCCCTCCCGTTTTGGTGGAGGTCCCTCGCAACGAGTCGTTCGGCGACGTGGCTAGCCCCTTGGCCATGCAGCTCGCCAAGGTGTTGAGGGCCAGTCCGATGGAGATAGCCGCAAGGATAAGGGACAGGGTTTTCGATCCCTCCCTCTTCAGGGAGGTGGAGGTGGCAAAGCCCGGCTTCCTCAACTTCAGGATGGCCGACGCCTTCTGGAGATCGGTGCTCCCCCACATAGTTCGGATGGGGGATAGTTACGGCAGCTCGGACTTGGGTAGAGGCATTAGGGTCAACCTCGAGTTCGTCAGCGCCAATCCCACTGGGCCGCTGCACGTGGGCCACGGCAGAGGGGCAGCGGTCGGGGACGTGATGGCCAACGTCCTCAGGTTCGCCGGCTACGAGGTCTCCAAGGAGTACTACATAAACGACGCCGGCCTTCAGATGAGGTTGCTCGGGCGTTCTGCCCTGGCCAGGTACGTGGAGATCCTCGGTCGTCCTGAGCTCTACCCCTTGCCGGAGGACGGCTACAAGGGCTCCTACATGTACGACGTAGCCAGGATGGTTCTCGAGAGGGATGGGGACCTCCACCTTCGGAGGCTCGAGGAGGCCCTGGCCAGGGGCGAGGAGGGCCGCGACGAGGTCGAGAGGGTGGTGGACGACTTCTACAGGTTCTCCAAGGACTGGATCCTGGAGGGTATAGTCAAGGACCTCAGGGACTTCGGGGTGGAGTTCGACGTGTGGTTCTCCGAGAGGAGCCTCTACGAGAGGGGGCTCCTCGACGAGGCCATGGAGTACCTCAAGGGCAAGGGGTTCGCCTACGAGGGGGACGGGGCCTTGTGGTTTAGGTCCACCGCCTTCGGGGACGAGAAGGACAGGGTCCTGGTGAGGAGCAACGGAGCGCCCACCTACTTCGCCTCCGACGTGGCTTACCACAAGAACAAGTACGACCGAGGCTTCAACCTCCTGGTGGACATATGGGGCGCGGACCACCACGGCTACGTGCCCAGGATGAAGGCGGCTGTCAAGGCCCTGGGCTATCCTGAGGAGAGCTTCCAGGTGGTCTTGATCCAGTTCGTCACCCTGTTGAGGGATGGAAAGCAGGTCTCCATGTCCACCAGGTCCGGGGAGTTCATCACGCTGCGGGAGGTCTTCGAGGAGGTGGGCGTGGACGCTGCGAGGTTCTTCTACGTCATGAGGAAATCGGACAGCCACCTGGAGTTCGACCTGAACCTGGCGAAGAGCCAGTCCTCCGACAACCCGGTGTACTACGTGCAGTACGCCCATGCGAGGATATGCAGCCTGGAGGAAGAGGCCCTCTCGAGGGGGGTCTCGATGCCGGATGCCTCCTCCGCCGATCTAACCCCCCTCTCCTCGCCGGAGGAGATGGACCTGATAAGGCATCTGGCCGAGTTCCCGGAGGAGGTGGAGCGTTCCGCCAGGGAGCTGGCTCCCCATCGAGTGGCCTTCTACCTCCAGGAGCTGGCCTCCAGGTTTCATCGCTTCTACAACTCCTGCCCTGTGTTGAGCTGCGGGGACGAGCGCCTGAGGGACGCCCGGTTGGTCCTCTGCGAGGCCACCCGTACGGTCCTGGCCAACGGGCTGAGGCTGTTGGGGGTATCGGCTCCGCGGCGCATGTGATCGGCTATTTTCCCACGCAAAAGCTGGAGAATATCTGCTCTATGACGTCCTCCTGCGCGCTGAGGCCCAGGAGGACGTCTAGCTTCTCGAGGGACCTCCTGATGAGCTCCGCCACCACCTCGAGCCCGAGGCCCTCGTCCAGCGCGAGCTTAGCCTCCTTTAGGTGCTCGGACGAGTCCAGGACGCAGGAGATCTGTCTGGGGGTCGAGCTCAAGGCCTCCTGGAGCCCTCCTTCGCCCTCCAGGACGAAGCGCACCAGGGCCTCCTTCAGGGCCTCCACGTTGGTGCCCCGCAGGGCGGATATCTCCAGGACCTCCGCCCTCAGGTCTCGACCTAACCTCCTGAGGGCCTCCCTCCTGACCCCTTCTGGGGTGATCCTGCTCGGTAGATCCAGCTTGTTCACCACTACCACCATGGGCTTGTGGGCGAACTCCTCCATGAGCCTGAGGTCCTCCTCCGTGAGGTCATCGCTTCCGTCCAGGACCAGGACGTTCACGTCGGACTCCCTAGCAGCCGCCAGGGCCCGTTGGACCCCGATGCTCTCCACCTCGTCGATGGTCTCCCTTATCCCCGCGGTGTCGGCCAGCCTTATGGGGATCCCCTTGTGGGATATCACCCCCTCCACTATGTCCCGGGTGGTACCAGGTATGGAGGTTACTATGGCCCTCGCCTCCTTGAGCAGGGCGTTGAGAAGGCTGCTTTTCCCAACGTTGGGTCTTCCCACTATGGCCACCCTTATGCCCTCCCCCAGCAGCTGCCCTGCCCTCATCCTCTCCAGCAGGTCCTCTAGATCCTCGCAGATCCCCTCCAGCTCAGATGCCAGGGCCTCCACCTCGGCCTGGGGGACGTCCTCGTCAGGGTAGTCTATCTGGGCCTCGATCCAGGCGGCCAGTCTTAAGAGCCGTTCCCTCACGGACTCAGCCCTCCTCCTCACGGCGCCCCCCAAGCTCCTGGCGGCGCTCTTCAGGGCCGCCTCCGTCCTCGCCCTTATGAGGGACAGGACCGACTCGACCTGGGTGAGGTCCATCTTTCCGTTGAAGAAGGCCCTGAAGGTGAACTCCCCCGGCGAGGCGTGCCTGGCCCCCAGCTGGAGGAGGATCTCCAGGATTCGCTGGCTCACCGCGCAGCCCCCGTGGCAGTGTATCTCGGCCACCTCCTCGCCGGTGTAGCTCCTGGGGGGATCGAACCTCACCGCCAGCACCTCGTCCAGGGGCTCTCCCGAGGAGGGGTCGATCGCCCAGGCGTGCAACATGTGCCTCGGGGGTACCTCAGAGAGCCTTCTTCGGGATCTGAGCAGTCCCTCGGCGAGCCTCACCGCCTCGGGGCCGGATACCTTGACCACCGATATCCCGCCCTCGCCGAAGGGCGTCGCGATGGCGGCTATGGTGTCGCCGACGGCGTAGCGAGACGAGTAGGGCAAAGGAGATCACTCCCTCGCTCGAGCTTGACCTCGCCCCAGGTCGCTCTTGACTTCGCCGGGTTCCTTGAGTATATTCTAGCAGGGTTTGGGCCTGAAGGCTTCAGCGCCCTGGGGTGAGGGCGCTTGCTTTGGCGGCGAAGAAGAATAAGGGTGAGAAGAGCGTGGGCCGTTAGCTCAGACGGTAGAGCACCTGACTCTTAATCAGGGGGTCACAGGTTCGATTCCTGTACGGCCCACCATCTTTTTTGGGGTTGTCAGCCCTCTGTCCGTTTCCGTTCGGGAAGTCTGCTCCCGGTGGCGTGCGAGAGTGGCGGAAGGGAAGACGCGCTGGACTTAGGATCCAGTGGGCGCAGGCCCGTGTGGGTTCAAATCCCACCTCTCGCACCATATTTTTTGCGGGTCTGGTATCATATACCTTAAGGGTTGTGGTTGCAACTTCTCTCTATCCTCAACTCTCCGAGGAGGTAAGCTTCGATGAGGACTGAGCTGGTCTCTCAACAGGAGAACCTCCTCCACGTAAGGGTGGAGGAGGACAAGGAGGTCTTCGCCGATAGGGTTGCAAAGGCCGCAAGGGAGCTCGCCAGCGAGCTTAAGATAAAGGGTTTCAGGAAGGGCAAGGCCCCCAGGAGGATCCTGGAGCTCTATCTGGGCAAGGAGGCCATATACGAGAGGGCCTTAGAGGGCCTGGTGGAGGACGCCTTCAAGGAGGTCGTCTCCTCCCTGGACCTGAAGCTCATGGATAGGCCCAGGGTGAAGGTGGTCCAGGCGGAGGAGGGCAAGGACTTCGTCTGCGAGTTCGAGCTCTCGGTCTTCCCCGAGGTGGAGCTGCCCGAGCTCAAGGATATCCAGGTGGAGAGGAAGAGGGTCGAGCTCGACGAGGTTTTGCTGGAGAGGCTTCTGGAGGCCGTGAGGAACAGGTTCGGCAAGGAGGCCAAGCGGGTGGACCGTCCCGCCAGGATGGGCGACGTGGTGGAGCTCAAGGTGGAGCTGGAGGTCTCCTCCGGCGACGGCGACGAGTTCGAGGTGGACAGGGAGAGGTCCTTCTCTGACTTCCTGCCCCTTGAGGAGGGATCCCCCAGGTTCGTCCTGGAGTCCCTCGGGCGCAGCAGGGGTGAGACTTACGACTTGGAGGTGGATCCGAAGGTCTTCGGCTTGGGCTCAGGGGTCAGGGCGAGGACCAGGGTGGAGGTGCTTGGGGTCTACGAGATCGGCCTGCAGGACTGGGATGAACTGGCGAAGGGTTTGGGCTTTCCCGGCAGGGAGGCGCTGGTCGAGGCGGCAAGGGAGCAGTTCCCCCGCATAGCCGAGGGCTACGAGAGGTCCAGGCTGGCTGGGGTTTGCCTCAACGAGGTGGTCGAAGCCTCGAGGGTCGAGGTCCCCCAGAGGATGGTGCTGGAGAGGGTGGATGCCAGGGTGGAGGCTCTCAAGAGGGAGCTGGCCGAGAAGGGTACGGACCTGATAGACTACCTGCTCTCCCAGGGGACCAACATGGAGGACTACAGGCGTAGCCTGGAGGAGGGATACAGGAGGTCGCTTAAGGAGTACTTCGTGGTGGAGGCGCTGGGGGAGAAGATGGGCATAAGGCCCTCCGATCGCGACCTGAACGTGGAGCTCTACCTCTGGGCCTCTGAGATGGGGGTGCCCTACCAGACGGTGGTCAGGACCCTTAACAGCAAGCCGAAGGAGGAGCTTCAGGGCTACCTGAACTTCCTCTCGGACAGGGCTAAGAGGAGGCTTTTAGCCTTCGCCCTGGTGGAGGCCGTAGGCCAGAGGGAGAGCTGCGAGGTGGACGAAGGGTACGTCCAGGGGCTCATCTCCTTCTTCCTGGAGAACTTCGAGCGGCCGAAGGATGCGGGGAGGTGATTCGACTTGTACGTCCCGATCGTCATAGAGCAGACCGGCAGGACCGAGAGAGCTTACGACATATACTCCAGGTTGCTCAAGGACAGGATCATATTCCTGGGCGAGGAGATAGACGACCATCTGGCCAACCTGGTGATAGCTCAGCTCCTGTTCCTGGAGAGCGAGGACGCCGACAGGGACATATACCTGTACATCAACAGCCCCGGCGGCTCGGTCACAGCTGGCCTCGCCATATACGACACCATGCAGTACGTCAGGCCTCAGGTCTGCACCATATGCATAGGACAGGCCTCCAGCATGGCGGCTGTGCTCCTTTGCGCCGGCGCTAAGGGCAAGCGGTTTGCCCTGCCCAACGCGAGGATAATGATCCATCAGCCCTGGGGCGGCGTTCAGGGGCAGGCCACGGACATCGACATACAGGCCAGGGAGATCCTTCGCCTCAAAAGGCTCTTGCAGGGGATATTGGCCAAGCACACGGGCAACGACATAGAGCGGATAGAGAGGGACAGCGAGAGGGACTTCTTCATGACCTCTCAGCAGGCCTTGGAGTACGGCTTGATAGACAAGATAATAGAGAGCAGGGCCCAGGTCGCTGTGGGCTCCTCGTAGGACCTAGGGGGGGCGATGATGATAAAGGGGTTGGGCGACGGAGAGGGAGGCGTCAGGAGCAGAAGAGGCGGCAGGTGCTCCTTTTGCAACAAGAGCGAGAAGGAAGTCAGGAAGCTCATAGCCGGGCCTGGCGTCTACATATGCGACGAATGCGTGGAGATATGCCACACTATAGTGACCTCGGAGGAGCTGCCGGATGCCAGATCTCCCCGTGCCGACGAGGTGGAGCTGCCGTCTCCCTCGCAGATAAAGGCCTTCCTCGACGCCTACGTGGTGGGGCAGGAAGAGGCCAAGAAGGTCCTGGCGGTGGCCACCTACAACCACTACAAGAGGGTCTACTACGGTCCCTTTTTGGACGTGGAGGTCCAGAAGTCCAACATCCTGCTCCTGGGGCCCACCGGCTGCGGCAAGACCCTGCTGGCTCAGACCCTCGCCAAGGTGCTCAAGGTCCCCTTCGTGATAGCTGACGCCACCCCTCTGACCGAGGCGGGGTACGTCGGAGAGGACGTGGAGAACATCCTCTCCAGGTTGCTGCAGGCCTGCGACTACGACGTGAGGGCGGCCGAGAGGGGGATAGTCTACATAGACGAGGTGGATAAGATCGCCAGGAAGACCGCTTCCCCCTCGATAACCAGGGACGTCTCTGGGGAGGGCGTTCAGCAGGCGCTCCTGAGGATCCTGGAGGGGACCGTTTCGAACGTCCCTCCCAAGGGGGGGAGAAAGCACCCCTATCAGGACTTCATACAGGTGGACACCACCAACATACTCTTCATATGCGGGGGTGCCTTCGAGGGCTTGACCGACATAGTGGCCAGAAGGCTCAAGAAGAGCGCCATAGGTTTCGCCACCTCCGAGGAGGTGGACGAGCTCTCCAGGATGAGCGAAGAGGAACGGGAATACGAGCTCCTTCGGCGGGTTCAGCCCGAGGACCTTCTGAACTACGGCTTCATACCTGAGTTCGTGGGCAGGCTGCCTGTGGTGACGGCGGTTCATCCCCTCTCGGAGGACGACCTCTGTGCCATCCTCACTGAACCGAAGAACGCCCTGGTGAGGCAGTACGCGAGGCTCTTCGAGCTCGACGGGGTGAAGCTGGAGTTCACGCCCGAGGCCATAAGGGAGATAGCCAGGACCGCTGTCGCCCAGAGGACGGGCGCCCGAGGTCTCAGGAGGATAATGGAGAGCGTGATGATGGAGCTAATGTACAGGCTCCCCGACTACAAGGGAGAGGTGGAGAAGGTGGTGATCACCGAGGAAGTGGTGAGACGAAGGGGTGAGCCCCTCTTCCTCAAGGGGAGCGACGAGGAGGTAGCTTGATATGTCCTTCGCCTCCCCTCAGAGCTATCCCGACGTCCTCCCGGTGATACCGGTCAGGGATATGGTGGTATTCCCTCACATGATAGTCCCCATGTTCGTGGGCAGGCCCAAGTCGCTGAAGGCGCTCGAGGAGTCGATGCTCCGGGGGCGCTTCGTCCTGGTGGTGGCCCAGAGGGACTTCCAGGTGGACGACCCGACCCCTTCCGACCTCTACGGCATGGGCACCCTCTGCCAGGTTCTTCAGGTCATGAGGACCCCGGAGAACACCTTCAAGGTGCTGGTGGAGGGTCTGCTCCGAGCCAAGATATCCGAGTACCTCAGGCTGGAGGACTTCATGGAGGTGAGGGTCACCTTCGAGGAGAGGCAGGTGGCGGTGGACAGGGAGATCCAGGCCCTCATGAGGTCCGTCCTGGACCAGTTCGAGAGGTACGCCAGACTTCATCCCAAGGTGCCCCAGGAGACCGTCCTCTCCCTCAGGAACGTGGAGATGCCGGGGCAGCTCGCCGACATGGTGGCCTCCAACATGGTCGTGAAGCTGGAGGAGAAGCAAAGGCTCCTGGAGATGGTGGGGGTTAGGGAGAGGCTGGAGGAGCTGCTCAGGCTTCTCACCTCCGAGATAGAGATACTGGAGCTGGAGCACAGGATCCACGACAGGGTGAGGCGCGAGCTGGAGAGGTCCCAGAAGGAGTACTACCTCAGGGAGCAGCTCAGGGTCATAAGGGAGGAGCTGGGGGACACCGGGGAGGCCGACGCGGAGATAGCCGAGTTGGAGGCCCAGATAGAGAGGAGCGGCATGCCCTCCGAGGTCAAGAAGAAGGCGCTCAACGAGCTCTCCAGGCTCTCCAAGATGCCGCTCATCTCGGCCGAGGCCACGGTGGTTAGGACCTACCTGGACTGGCTCATAAACCTCCCCTGGAAGAGGCAGACCCGCGACAAGGTCGACATAGGCTTCGCGAAGCAGGTGCTGGACGAGGACCACTACGGACTTGAGGAGGTCAAGGAGCGAATACTGGAGTTCCTGGCCGTCAGGAAGTTGGTCTCGAAGAACAGGAAGGCCCAGATCCTGTGCTTCGTGGGTCCGCCCGGGGTCGGGAAGACCTCCCTGGCCAGGTCCATAGCCCGCGCCCTGGGGAGGAAGTTCGTCAACATGTCGCTGGGAGGGATGAGGGACGAAGCCGAGATAAGGGGTCATCGGCGCACCTACGTGGGGGCTCTTCCCGGTCGGATAATCCAGAAGATCAGGAACGCGGGGGTGAAAAACCCCGTCTTCCTGCTGGACGAGGTGGACAAGATAGGGTTGGACTTCCGGGGGGACCCCGCCGCTGCTCTGCTCGAGGTGCTCGATCCGGAACAGAACCACTCCTTCACAGATCACTTCCTGGAGGTCCCCTTCGACCTGAGCCACGTCCTGTTCATAACCACGGCCAATGTGACTCACACCATACCCAGGCCTCTGCTGGACAGGATGGAGGTCATAGAGATCCCCGGCTACGCGGAGGAGGAGAAGCTCCACATAGCTAAGAGGCACCTGATCCCCAAGGTCACGACCGAGCATGGGGTGGGGGGCAGGATCTCCTTCACCGACGGGGCTATAAAGAGGATCATAAGGGAGTACTCCAGGGAGGCCGGCGTGAGGAGCCTCGAGAGGAACCTGGCCAAGATATGCAGGAAGGTGGCCAGGAGGATCGTGGAGGAGGGCGCCAGCTCCTCCAGGTTCTCCGTGTCCGTCAGGGACGTGGAGAGCTACCTGGGGGCGCCCAGGTATCACAGGGACAGAGCTTTGGACAGGGACGAGATAGGGGTGGCCACCGGGCTTGCCTGGACCGAGCTGGGCGGCGACGTGATGTTCGTGGAGTCGGTGGTGGTGGAGGGCAGCGGCAAGGTCATTCTCACGGGGAACCTGGGCGACGTGATGCAGGAGTCGGCCAAGGCGGCCCTGACCTTCATCAGGGCTAACGCCGAGACGATAGGACTCAAGGTGGAGTCCTGGGATAAGCTGGACGTGCACGTTCACGTCCCGGAGGGCGCGATACCGAAGGACGGGCCCTCGGCTGGCATCTCCATAGCCACCAGCATCTGTTCGTCCCTGCTCAGGAGGCCCGTGAGGAGGGACGTGGCCATGACTGGGGAGATAACGCTTAGGGGGAACGTCCTGCCGGTTGGCGGCATAAGGGAGAAGATATTGGCCGCCAGGAGGGCTGGGATATCCACGGTGATATTGCCGAAGGACAACGAGAAGGACGTCAAGGAGATGAGCGGCTGGGCGAAGGAGGGCATGAGGTTCGTCTTCGTGACGTCCGCCCTGGAGGTCTTCAAGCACGCGATAGTGGGGTGAGCTCGATCGGTTTGAGGTTCGAGTTCGAGCTGTCTGCCTTCCTCCCGGATCAGCTGCCCAGGGCCTCCCTGCCGGAGGTCGTCCTAGTGGGTAGGTCCAACGTGGGGAAGTCCTCCCTCATCAACGCCCTCTGCGGGGGTCCGGTGGCCAAGGTGAGCTCTAAGCCCGGCAAGACCGGGAGCCTCAACTTCTATCGGCACCTGGGGAGTCCACCCTTCAGGCTCGTGGACACCCCGGGCTACGGGTATGCCGCCAGGTCCAGGGGCGAGCTCGTGAGGTGGCGGGAGCTGGTGCACTTCTACTTCGGCAGCGATAGGCCGATAGCCCTGGTCTTGCACGTGGTGGACGCGAGGCACGGGTTCGTGGAGGGCGACCTATCCCTCGTGGAGTGGCTCTCCCCCTGGCGGCACAGGAGGGTCGTGGTTTTCACCAAGGCGGACAAGCTCTCGCGATCGGAGATGTCGGAGAGAAGACGCTCCCTCGGGATTGGGTTCGGCCATCTCATGGGGGGCGGGGCCTTTTGGGTCTCCTCAGTGAAGGGGGAGGGCGTAGAAGAGCTTTGGGGCTTTCTGATCGGGGAGATCAAGGCCTTTCGGTCGGACGGCCTTGCACCTTTTCGTGGGTGGGGAGGTATGAGGAGTGGGGAAAAGGGTCTTTCCTAGGGAGGGCATCCAGGGCAGCTACGATCCATCTGGCGTGGAGGTCAAATGGTACGACGTCTGGATGGAAAAGGACGTATTTAGGGCTCACAAGAGGAGCGATCTTCCGCCCTACTGCATAGTTATACCCCCACCTAACGTGACCGGCTCGCTGCACATGGGCCATGCTTTGAACAACACCCTGCAGGACGTGGTGGTGAGGTACAAGAGGATGAGGGGCTTCGACGTCCTGTGGCTTCCCGGGACGGATCACGCCGGCATAGCCACCCAGAACGTGGTGGAGAGGGAGATAGCTAAGGAGGGATTGACGAGGGATCAGCTGGGGAGGGAGCGCTTCCTCCAGAGGGTTTGGGAGTGGAAGGAGAGGTACGGCAGCAGGATAATCAGCCAGCTGAAGAGGCTTGGCGCCTCGTGCGATTGGAGCAGGACCCGTTTCACCCTGGACGAGGGTCTCTCCAGGGCGGTCAGGGAGGTCTTCGTCTCCCTCTACAGGGAGGGCCTGATATACAGGGGTAAGTACCTGGTCAACTGGTGTCCCCGTTGCACCACCGCCCTGTCGGACCTGGAGGTGGAGCACAAGGAGGTTAAGGGTAAGCTCTACTACGTGGCCTATCCGGTGGAGGGGCTCGAGGAGAGGGTGGTGGTCGCCACCACGAGGCCCGAGACCATACTGGGAGATGTGGCCATAGCGGTTCACCCGGAGGACGAGAGGTACAGACACCTGGTGGGGAGGACCGCGGTGGTCCCGGTGGTGGGTAGGAGGATACCCATAATAGAGGACAAGATGGTCGATCCCTCCTTCGGCACCGGCTGTGTGAAGATCACCCCCGCCCACGATCCCAACGACTTCCTGGTGGGGCAGAGGCACGGCTTGCCCCAGATCCAGGTGATGGACGAGAAGGGCGTGATGACCGAGGAGGCGGGGGAGTTCGCCGGCATGGATAGGTCTCAGTGCAGGAAGGCCTTCGTGGAGAGGTTGGAGAGGGAGGGCTTCCTGGTCAAGGTGGAGGATCACATCCATTCGGTGGGTCACTGCTACAGGTGTTCCTCCCAGATAGAGCCTTACCTTTCCGACCAGTGGTTCGTCAGGACCAGGCCCTTGGCCGAGCCCGCTGTGGAGGCGGTGAGAAGCGGCAGGATCAGGTTCGTGCCCGAGAGCTGGGCCAACACCTACTACCAGTGGATGGAGAACATAAGGGACTGGTGCATATCTAGGCAGCTCTGGTGGGGGCACAGGATTCCGGCTTGGTACTGCGACAGCTGCGGGCACGTCACGGTGAGCAGCGAGGACCCCACCTCCTGTGAGGCCTGCGGCAGCAGCTCCATAAGGCAGGACGAGGACGTGCTGGACACGTGGTTCTCCAGCGCCCTTTGGCCCTTCTCCACCCTAGGCTGGCCCGAGGAGACGTCGGACCTTAGGCGCTTCTATCCGACAGACCTCTTGGTGACGGGGTTCGACATAATCTTCTTCTGGGTGGCCCGCATGATCATGATGGGGCTTCACTTCATGGGCGAGATCCCCTTCAGGGACGTCTACATCCACGCACTGGTGAGGGACGAGAGGGGGCAGAAGATGAGCAAGTCCAGGGGGAACGTGATAGATCCCTTGGACATGATAGAGAAGTACGGCGCCGACGCGCTGAGGTTCACCCTTTGTGTTCTCACCTTCCAGGGTAGGGACATAATGCTCTCTGAGGCGAAGATAGAGGGCTACAAGCACTTCGTGAACAAGCTCTGGAACGCCTCGAGGCTGGTGCTGATGAACTACCAGTCGGAGGGGGCCAGTCTGATAGAGGGTCCCGAGGACCTGGTCGGGATGGAGCTCAAGTTCCAGGACGAGTGGATCCTGTGGAGGCTGGACGAGCTGGTCCGCAAGGTCACCGAGGACCTGGAGCTCTACAGGTTCGGGGAGGCCGCCAGGGCCATATACGACTTCACCTGGAAGGAGCTGTGCGACTGGTACCTGGAGATCGCCAAGCCCGCCATGAGGGGGCTCGAGGGTAGCTCCAGGAAGGCTGCGACAGGCGCGGTGGCTTTCACCGTGTTCGAGACCCTTCTCAAGCTCCTCCACCCGTTCGTTCCCTTCGTCAGCGAGGAGCTCTGGCACAGGTTCGGTTTCGGCGACGAACTCCTGGCGGTGAGCAGCTGGCCGAGGCCCATCGGGGTGCCCGAGAGATTCGAGGCCTCCTGCGATAAAATGCGCCTTCTCAGCGAGGTGGTGAGATCGGTCAGGAACCTCAGGGCCGACGCCAGGATCCATCCCCGAGAGGAGGTGCGCGTCTACCTCAGGGGCGAGGGGGAGGCGCTTGGGTTCTTGGAGGAGCAGAGGGACTACATCGCCCTGCTCAGCGGCGCCAGGGAGGTCTCGGCGTGGGAGGGCGAGGACAGGCCCGATAGGTCTGTCTTCGAGGTCTTCCCATGGGGTGAAGTCCTGGTCCAGATGCCCCTCGAGCTGGACTTCAGGGGTCTCATGGGATCTCTGAGGGAGGAGCTCTCCAGGCTGGAGCGGGAGATGGAGCCCTTACGTCTCAAGCTCCTCGACGAGAACTTCCTCAACAGGGCACCCGCCGAGGTGGTGGAGAGGGAGAGGGCGAGGCTCGAGGAGATGTCGGCGGTGGCAGAGAGGCTTCGCCGGAACATAGAGGAGCTGGGCTAGCTTTGTGTTGACCGCAATGGGGCATCCTTGCTATAATCCAAAAATGTTCGGCGATATATAGCGGGCGAACGCGGAGGTGTCCTCTATGACTTACGTCGTTCTGGAGACCGGGGGCAAGCAGTACAGGTGCCAGCCGGGAGGGGTTTTGAAGGTCGAGAAGCTCCCCTACGAGGAGGGGGAGGTCTTCGAGTTCGACAAGGTTCTGTTGGTGAACAGGGACGGGGTTGTGAGGGTGGGCAGGCCTTACCTGGAGGGGGCCTCGGTCAAGGCTAAGGTCTTGTCCCACGGGAAGCACGACAAGGTTTTGGTCTTCAAGTTCAAGAGGAAGAAGAACTACCGCCGCAACAAGTCCCATCGCCAGCCCTACACGGAGGTAGAGATACTGGAGGTAAATGGTTAGGGTGAGGGTCGAGAGGAGGGGCCCCGGAGGTCCGGTGGTGGCATTAGAGGGCAGGGGCCACGCGGGTTTCGCCGAGAGGGGGAAGGACGTGGTTTGCGCGGCCGTCTCGGTCCTGTTTGAGACCCTGGGGGAGGGACTCAAGCGGTTCGGCTTCTCACCCAGGATGCGCAGGAGCGCGGAGGGGGGTTTCTACAGGGTCGAGCTCTCGGTCGAGGAGGCTTCGTCGAGGGAGGCACAGCTCGCCTTCGAGTTGATCTCGGTGGGGTTGGAGGGCGTTGCGGCTGCGTATCCGAACCACGTGAGACTGGAGGAGACTTTCGGAGAGGGGGTCGGAGGAGATGGTTAGGGCTTTTGACCTGCAGATATTCGCCCACAAGAAGGGGCAGGGTAGCACCCAAAACGGCAGGGACAGCATAAGCAAGCGGCTCGGAGTCAAAGTCTACGACGGTCAGGTGGTGAAGGCCGGCAACATAATAGTGAGGCAGAGGGGGACGAAGTTCCACCCCGGCAGGAACGTGGGGCTGGGCAAGGACTACACCATATTCGCCCTCTCGGAAGGGGTGGTCAAGTTCGAGAGCAGGGGAGGAAAGCGGGTGGTGAGCGTCCTACCCCTTTCTTAGGGGTAAGCGCATGCTGCTCCGCGGCGAAGCTTCGAGGCTTTGCTGTCAGGGCGTTTCAGTGCAAGCAAGCGCTTTGCTTGCTTGCACTTTTTATGGAGGTGCGACGGTCTAGGTGGCCTTCTTCGTGGACGAAGCCAGGATATACGTCGAGGGCGGCAGGGGGGGCGATGGGGCGGTAAGCTTCAGGCGCGAGAAGTTCGTCCCCAAAGGCGGTCCCGACGGGGGGGATGGTGGTAGAGGGGGCAGCGTCTACATCGAGGCATCGCCCGACCTCTACACTCTCTTGGACCTGACCTATCAGGTGAGGTACAGGGCTCAAGACGGCGGCAGGGGAGAGGGCAAGGGCAAAAGGGGAAGGGACGGGGAGGACCTGATAATAAAGGTCCCCTGCGGGACCGTCGTCAAGGACGACGACGGGAGGGAGCTCGCTGACCTGGTCGTGCCCGGCGACAGGGCGCTGGTGGCGAGGGGCGGCAGAGGGGGGAGGGGCAACGCCTCTTTCAAGAGCTCCGTCAGGCAGAGCCCCAGGGTAGCCGAGAGAGGGGGGCGTGGCCAGGCCAGGTGGATTCGCCTGGAGTTGAAGATCCTGGCTGACGTGGGGCTCTTAGGGCTTCCCAACGCCGGCAAGTCGAGCCTCCTGGCAGCCATGTCCAACGCCAACCCGAAGATAGGGGACTATCCCTTCACCACCCTTGCTCCCAACCTGGGGGTGCTATCCGTCGGCGAAGAGGTGCGCCTGGTCGTGGCCGACCTGCCCGGGCTCATAGAGGGAGCCAGCGAGGGAAAGGGCCTTGGCCTTCGCTTCCTCAAGCACGCCGAGAGGACCAGGGTTTTGGTCCAGGTGCTGGACGTGTCTAAGGGAGACCTCGAGGAGATCTGGCGCGACTTCGAGGTGGTCAGGGATGAGGTCAGAGCCTACAGGGAGGACATGCTGCGCAGGATGTCCCTGGTCGTGGGCAACAAGGTGGACCTCCTCCCGGAGAGGACGGTCTGCGATCTCCTGGCGAGGCGCTTCCTCGACGTGGGGCTCAGGTTCGTTCCCACCAGCGCCCTCACGGGCGAAGGGTTGGACGGGCTGGTCGAGGCCCTGCTGGAACTGACCTCTGGGGAGCCGGGGTCTCGCGCTGGACGCGTGGAGCCGACCTTTTTCGACCTGAGCGGTACGGCCGAGGAGAGGCTCAGGAGGCTCGAACCCCCCAGAGTGGAGGTCCTTGGGGAGGGCCTCTTCCTCGTGCGCCACGGACTCCTCGAGGACTTCGTCGCCAGGAACGACCTCTCGCTGGACGAGAACCTGGCCAGGTTTAAGAAGATTTTGCTAAAATTCCAGGTGGAGAAAGTGCTGTCCAGGTTCGGGGCTCGGCCGGGGGACACGGTCAGGATAGGGGATGTGGACTTCGAGTTCTGGCCGGAGGAGCAAATGGCCGAGGGGGAGGGGGGCGAGGAGGATCTCGAGGACTAGGATAGGGGTGATGGGAGGAACCTTCGATCCCATACACTACGGTCACCTCCTGGCCGCCGAGGAGGCGAGGGTGGCGATGGGTTTGGAGGAGGTGATCTTCGTCCCCACTGGTGTTCCGCCCCACAAGGACTTCTCGAAGATCGCCCCTCCGATCCACAGGTATCAGATGACCCTACTGGCGGTGGTCGATAATCCCTTCTTTTCGGTCTCCGACTTGGAGGTCAGCAAGGGTTATCCGACCCATTCCGTGGACACCCTGGGGGAGATCAGGGAAGCGATCGTTCGGTCCAGGGGATTGGAGCCCGAGCTTTACTTCATCACAGGGATGGACGCGATAAGGGGCATAATGTCCTGGAAGGAGCCCCTGAGGCTGGCCTCGATGTGCACCTTTATAGCCGTCACCAGGCCTGGATACGACCCCTCCGAGCTGGACCTGTTGCCCGAACCTGTAAAGCGCTCGGTGGTCCTTCTGGAGATCCCCCTCTTCTCGATCTCCAGCACCGAGGTGAGGAGGAGGGTCAGGGAGGGCAAGTCCATAAGGTATCTGGTTCCTCCCCTGGTCGAGGTCTACATATTCAAACATCGCCTGTACGCGCTTTGAAGGGGGATGGGCGTCTCCATGTTCGACCCTGACCTGAAGGACGAGGCCTTCGCTTCTGACGAGGGCTTGACGACGGAAAGGGAGGATGGGAGGAGGGGCGGGAGGTTTAACTACAGGATCGCCGCTCTCCTCCTGTTGATCGTCCTCGTGGGTGTTTCCTTGGGCTTTGGGCTTAGGTTTTTGGCGGCCTTCAACAGGCCCGACGTGGAGACCCTGTTCGGATCCGAGGCGGAGGGAGGTAAACAGGAGGGGAAAAGGGAGATAAACGTGCTGGTGGTGGGCATAGACAGGGTGGAGGGCAGCCACAGGGCGGACGCCATAATGCTGGCGCACGTGGATCTCCGAAAGGGACGCGTTGTGCTGGTTTCCATCCCCCGCGATACCAGGGCCTACGTGGAGGGCAAGGGTTGGAGGAAGATAAACAGCGCCTACGCCTACGGCGGCATAGGGCTTTTGAGGAAGACCGTGGTGAACATGCTCAACCTCCCGGTGGACTACCACGTGGTGCTGGACTACGCTGCCTTCGTGAAGTTCGTCGACTCGCTCGGTGGGGTCAGGATAGACGTGGAGAAGCACATGCGCTACGTCGACAGGGCCGGAGGTCTTTACATAGACATACCCAAGGGGGAGCAGTGGTTGAACGGGGAGAAGGCCCTTCAGTACGTCAGGTTCAGGATGGACGCCATGGGCGACATAGGGAGGATAAGCAGGCACCAGAAGTTCGCCAGGGCTTTGCTGGAGAGGCTTAGCTCCCCCGAGGTGATACTGAAGCTGCCATCCCTGGTGAAGCAGGCTTTCGAGCTGGTGGAGACCGACATGACCATGGCCCAGCTCATGGCCTTAGCCTCCTTTTTCAGGGAGGGAAACGTTAAGAACCTCAAGACCTTCACCCTCCCGGGCAACGCGGCCTACATAGACGGAGCCAGCTACTGGTTGGTGGACCTCGAGGCCTTCTCGAAGGCGTTCGTCTCGGAGGAGGCCGCCGAAGGGGAGACGATCTCTTCGGCTGACTCGACGGGCGAAACAGGCGCCCTCAAGCTCCTTCCGGTGAAGAGGCCCATAGCGGTGCTGAACGGCAGCGGAGTAAGGGGCGCTGCGATGAGGGTGGGGGAGGCCCTTAGGGCGCTGGGGCTTCAGGTGGTGGAGGTGGGCAACGCCAAACATTTCGACTACAAGAGCTCCCTGGTGCTGTATGGGTCGGAGGAGGCGGTGGAGGAGGCCTTGATCTTGTCCGAGCTGGTAGGGGTTCCCAGGGCTCTGGTGAGGAGGGAGGAAGGAGGAGACCCCAGGCTCTTGAAGCTGATAGTTGGGGCGGACTTCGAGAGGGTCCTGGGGGCTATCGACGAGCGAAAAAGGGGTTCGAGGTAGGCCTGTTGGCGTGTTCTCGCTGGATGTGATGATGTGAAAGGAGGGGATCCAGCTCTTCATGGCTCTCGAGAGCGACGCTTTGAAGTCGGCGGTGGTGGAGGCTCTCCTCGAGAAGAAGGGGGAGGACGTGGTCGTCCTAAACCTCAAGGGCGTTTGTAGCTGGACCGATTACTTCGTTATAGCCACTGGCAACTCGGAGAACCACATGAGGACCTTAGCCCTGCACGTGAAGGAGACGCTGGAAAGGCTAGATCCCGAAATCCAGATCTTCGTGGAAGGCCTCGACAGCCCCAACTGGACGCTGGTGGACCTGGGAGATCTGGTGGTTCACATCTTCAGCTTCGAGGGCCGAACCTTCTACGACATAGAGAGGATCTGGAAGGACGCGCCCAGGGAGAAGCTCCATTGAGTTCCAGCCGAAATTTCATAGAGGCTCGCGCGCCGCACGGCGCCAGACCTTGACTCCAGTCGGAGAGCCTTTCGCCGCTGGTCTTTGTGTCTGATGACATGTATTCGATGGCCCTGAAGGGCATGCGGATGGAGGAGGGTTTACCTCGTCGAGGAGTATAACCTGATCCTTCTGCGCAAAGCCTCGAAGATCGAGACCCGGATGTATTTCCCCCCGCCCCCGCCTGCGCCAGGTGGGGGCAAAGTTTTCTCAACCCCCTCGCCCTGAGACGCCAGGGGGATGGTACCGGCTGAGCACAAGCCCAGGGATGAAAGGGATGGGCCCAGATATGCTAATTACAGCTTGAAAGCAATTGTATTAAAATGGATGGGGAAGATAATATATAGCACAGGCAGGCTCTCCCCGAAGGGGATGGGGGAGATCGGGTGTGCGGAAAGGATTCTCTTCGAGCTTATCTTGGCGAAGACCCAGCGGGCGTTAGGGAAGAAGCTGGCTCAGGAGAGCTCAGTCCTCCAGAGCTACCTCCCCATGCCATCCTGGGTGCAGTTAGCTCCCGTTAGGCCTCTTCCTGAAGGGGTTGCTTCAGCTGCGACTACGGGGACTGCCGCGACAGTGAGGAGGCCTCCGGCGACAAGACGGGCGAACGCGAAGCGGTCGATCCGAGCGAGGTCGCTGAAGCTGAAGGGGCTGGAGGGTAAGGGGCTCCTCACCGGGAGCGACAGGGCCAAGGAGGAGGATCTGGAGATAGGAGTCCTAGAAGACCTGGACCTGCTCTCCAAAGGGAGCAGGAGGGGAGTTTGAGGCTTCTTCTAACCGAAAGGGGGTGACCCACCGCCGCACGAAAAGGCAGGGGAAGGGAGGAAAGGAGGTGATGGAAGTGGATGAGAAGACAGGAGTGGGGAAGGTGAAGGAGGAGCTGAGGGAGGAAGTGCAGGAGGAGACGGGACCCATCATCCCCGTGTTCGGGGTTCGCCCCGGAGGAGATCATGGGGCTGAGCTGAAGGAGCTCATGGAGAGGACCAGGAAGAAGGGGTGGGAGTGGGGGGATTCTGTGTGTATTCACTTCTCCGGCCACAGGCTCCCCCGGGCCCGCGAGATCCTCCTGGTCCTGGAGGACGTGAACGATTTCCTGGAGAACCCGGAGGCGAAGAAGAGGGTGTTCACCCGGGGATACCAGCTGGTCCATCTGGCAGAGATCAGGCTGGGCAAGGTGGTCGTGGTGTTCACCCTCAGGAGGGATCAGGAATCCGGCCTTTATTCGATCTACAGGTGGGTGCCGGGCTTCTGAGGTGGATCCGGAAAGAGAGGAGGAGGTGAGGTTCGGGGATGAAGAAGGGGTTGAAAGCCGTGCTCCTTGCGCTGGTGGCCCTCTCGTGTGCCGCGGGGGTGGCGCTCGCGCAGGAGGAGTGGGTCATCCTGCACTACTTCATAGGGGATGGGTTTGAAGTTGTTCCGGAATATCTCATTTCAAAGGGAAGGAGAGAGGGGATAGAGTACAACCACATCGGGATGGCTCTGGCGAACGGCATAGATGTCTACCTTCAGTACTTCCCATACTCCGAAGACGCGCCTGTGGTCAGGTCGAGGGGGGTTCTGGAGTCGTCCGCCCGCGGCCCATCGGGCAGGCCCTACGGGGTTGGAAGGTGGGAGGAGGTGGAAAGGCTTTCCCCCGCTGGGCAGATGGACCCTCTCGACCCCGGGGTCTTCGTCGACGCCCTGGATTGGGTTCGAAGGATGGCCCCCGGGAAGAAGGTCTTTCTCGTTTTCGAGAGCCATGGCGGTGGCTGGCGAGGGGTGGGACTTCCCCTGCCCGGGTTCGAGGACGGGACGCCGAAGCGGTGGAAGGCCATCGCGGAGGCAATAAGAGAAAGAGGGGGAGTGGACTTCCTCGTGCTTAGCTCCTGCCTCTCGGCCGTTCCCGAAACCCTCTCGGCCATGGAGGGGATAGCCCCCTGGGTCCAGGCCTGGGGGTGGATCGTGAGCGGAGATCCGACAAGGAGCACCTACTGGGGCTCCCTTTACTGGAAAAATGCAGCTAGCGGCGAAGAAGTCCCCAGGTGGATGGTGGAGTGGAAGAGGAAAGAGGGTGGAGAAAGTGCGGCCCTCGCCATGATCCAGACCATATTCAGGCCTGCCAGGATGAAGGCGGTCCTCCAGGTCCTCAGGGAGATGGCCCAGAGGGATCGGGATGGGCTCATCGAGGCCATCGAAGAAGCGACGAGGAGAATGCCGAAGTACGACACCCACAGTCTTTGCGACGTGGCGTACCTCGTCGAGGCCCTGAAGAAGAGGGGGATGGACTCCGACCGCCTGATCAGGGCCTGGGGGGAGGCGCTCCTGGACGGCAGTGTCGCGGGAAGGACCGACCTCTGGGGAGGTCTTTCGGGCCTGCTCACCCTCGGGGGGGAGGATCTCGGCGAGTGGGTCATATGGGACTATGCTGCCGCCTGTGAGGAGTTCGCCTTCCTGCAACCGTTACCCTCCAGCGATCCTTCTCTTGGCTGGGAGGAAGGCGGAGGTTGCTCGATCGGTTCTGCGGGATCTCCCATCTTCCTCACAGCTCTGGTCCTGTTCGTTGCAGCGAACCTGAGGAGGTAGGGCGAAGGGGGCCCCTTCGCCCTGCTTCCTCGAAGGGCACGGGAGAAACGAACGAAGCGCTTCGAAGTATTGCTGGACCAGCGCTTGTTTTGAATGGGTATGTGCGCTAACGTCCTCGGCCCAGCGCAGGATGTACTTTTGCGCAACCCTTTCGGGTACCCAGAAAGCCCTTACGCCGCTAAATCCTTCCGTCGAGATGAAGGCCGCTCAGATCGAGGGATGGGCGAAGGGATGCGCTCGCGCGAAGAAGGCCTGTCCGCAGGGTTTATCCTCATCGAAGGCCCAGGAGGATGCGCCGACGCCCTGGGCGAGAGGACAGCGAAAAAGTGTCTGATAATATATGTTATGTAACGTTGAGTCCCGGAGGCTGGGGCTCCCACATCGAGGACGTAGCTCAGCCTCCGGGGACCTGGCGCGCTCAGAGGGCCTCCTTGGCAGCCCTAGAGATCGCCTCTGAGATCCTCTCTATCTCCTGCTCGCTCATGAGGATCTTGAGCCCGTATACCACCGATCTGCTCAGGGCGTCCGTGGACTGCGGGTATTCCACCGGCCTGTAGGTCGGCCAGCTGCCCTCGTTGTAGGGACACTCGAAGGGGCACTTCCTGCCGTAGGTCCTCCTGTCCCTCAGGTGCTGCCAGTTGTTCACGAAGTGCCAGAGGTTGTTCGACAGTATCCCACAGGGCGCCCCGCTCTGGGCTGAGGCCCTCTGGAACCTCCTGGCGGATTCGGCGTCGGGCAATATGAAGACGAGCTGAGTGGCTATCTCACCCTCGGGATCGGCGTGCTTCCTGAGCTTCAAGCCGTCTATCTTCCCCACGTTGTTCAATATCCTCCTCTTGTTTTCCCTCAGGAGCTGGATAGCCCTGTCGAGCTTCTTGAGCTGAACCAGGCCGAGTGCGCCCTGGAGCTCCGACATCCTGTAGTTGAAGCCCAGACAAGCCTTGTCCTCGGCCCCTCTGTCTATGGCGTGGTTGTGGACGTGGCCGTGGTCCGAGAAGTACTCGCAGCGCCTGTAGAAGTCCTCGTCGTTGGTGGTGATCACGCCTCCCTCGCCGGTAGTTATCACCTTATAGGGATCGAGGCTATAGGTGCCGAAGTAACCCATGCTCCCCGCTGGATGTCCCTTGTAGGTGGCGCCCATAGCCTGACAGGCGTCCTCGAAGACGTAAAGCCCGTGCTTCCTGGCTATGGATGTTATGGCATCCATATCGGCGCAAGAGCCGAACATGTGTACGGGCATTATGGCCTTAGTCCGCTCAGTCACCAGGTACTCCACCGAGGATGGGTCTAGGTTCAAGCTCTCGTCTATCTCAGCCAGCACCGGGATGGCGCCGCACTCCAGCACGGCCTCTACGCTGGCTACGAAGGTGAAGGGCGTGGTTATGACCTCGTCCCCGGGTCCCAGGCCGAAGGCCCTCATGGCCACGAGCAGAGCCGCAGACCCGGAGGAAACCGCGTGGGCCCTCTTCACGCCGAACCTCTGGGCTACGGCCTGTTCGAACTCCTCCACCAGGTACCTACCACCCCTTTCGGCCTGGAAGGCGTAGCGGTGGACCACCTTCCTCCTTATGACCTCAGCCAGCGCCTCTATCTCCTGCTCGTCGAACAACTCGCTGCCGGGCATCGACTTTCACCTCCGAGGGAGATCGGCCCTCTAAAGGGCCTTCTTGTAGATCTCGACGCAGTCCTCTAGGGATGGGGTCCTCGGGTTGTTCTCTATGGGGCGTTTAACGGCCATGGCCTTTTGGGCCAGCCTCTCGATGGCGGAGTCATCCAGGTTTGCTCCGACCCCTAGCGCAGATAAAGTGGTGGGCAGACCCAGTGCCTCCACCATCTCCAACAGGAGATCCGCACAGCTCCTGGCCTTCTCTAACCTGGACATGTCGTCTCGCCTCTGTCCCAAGAGCGCGTCGAAGACCAGCGAGTACTTCTCCACCTCGGCCAGACAGTTGTAATCCACCACGTATGGGATCAGGAGCGCGTTGGCTACCCCATGGGGCACCCCGAGGTCGCTGCCTAGGGGATACGCTAGGGAGTGACAGAGGCCTACCCCAGCGTTGGCCAGGGCTATCCCCCCGTAGTAGGAGGCCAGGAGCATCTGAGAGCGGGCCTCCAGGTCTCTCGGACAATAGGTGGCCTTGTATATCCAACGAGCTATCATCTCTATGGCCTTGAGGGAGAACATCTCGGAGAAAGGCGAGGAAGATCTGGACACGAAGGACTCCAGGGCGTGGACCAGCGCGTCCATGCCGCTCGAGGCGGTCACCCGGGGCGGCATGCTCAGGGTCAACTCGGGGTCCAGGACGCAGGCCTCGGGGAACAACTTCGGATCGTTTATGCCGGCCTTAACCCCATCCCTCTTCCTGGTGAGGACCGCCGTGAAGGTGACCTCGCTTCCCGTGCCGGCCGTGGTGGGTATCATGACCTTCGGGACACCCGGTTTCTTCACCAGGTCGAGGCCCTGATAGTCCGCGGCCGAACCCTCGTTCTTCACCAGGACCGCCACCGCCTTGGCCACGTCCATACAACTACCCCCGCCAAGGCCTATGACGCCGTCGCACCCGGAGGCCCTGGCCATCTCAGCCGCCGCGTCTGTGGTCTCCACGGAGGGCTCAGGCTCTACCCCGTCGAAAACCCCGACTGGCTCGAGCTTGGCCTCCCTCAGGACCTCAAAGACCCTATCCGCGTGCCTCAGCTTCACCATGTTCTCGTCGGTCACCAGGAAAGGCCTCTTTACCCCCAACGATTCCAACACCGAGGGCAGCTCCCTCAGGCTTCCAGGTCCGAACACAGCCTTACCGGCCACGTGCATGCGAAAAAGATACATGGTCCATTACCTCCTGCGAGAAGCAAGCGATGCGCGCTCGGGCTCGACTCGCGAGCTCTAAAATTATATCTCACCTGGCGGGGCGGCACGAGGTGCATGCACCCTTAAGGCCTCTGGAGTCTTAGGGGAGAAAGGACGTTGAATTTTTAAACAAAAGTCGGTATAATGTCTCTGGGCTCGATAGAATCCCTGCAAGGGGTTGATGTCATGTACTCCAACCTCGCTCGCATAAGGGACCAGATAGCCTGCCACCTCGGTGAGACCGTCCGCATAAGGACCGTCAAAGGGCGCAGAAAGCAGGAAGAGAAGCACGGCGTCATCCAAGCGGTTTACCCCAAGGTCTTCACGGTCTACATAACCGAGTACCAGCGCCCCGTGTCCTTCACCTACGCGGAGCTTCTCACCAGGGAGATCCAGCTGGAGTTCATCTCGAGCCAGGCCAACATCGTGCTTTGACTCCATACTCCCCTCGCCCTCATCGGATGAGGTTGCGACTTCACGCCGACTTCAAGGTAAACCTTTTCCTGGAGGTAGTGGGCGTAAGGCAGGACGGCTATCACGATCTGGTCTCCATCTTCCTGAGGTGCCTGGGGGGGGACGTCCTCGCGTTCGATCCGAACGCCACTTCCCTCCGGGTGGAGTGCGATGGGTGTGACATCCCCCTGGAGTCCAACCTGGTCTACAGGGCGTTGCGCGCCTTCTCCTCGGCTTTGTGCCTCGACCTGGGGGAGATGGGCTGGAGCTTTTCCCTCCATAAGGTCATACCCCCTGGCTCCGGTCTCGGGGGGGGCTCCGCCGATGCGGCGCTGGTCTTGAGGCTGCTGGAACGCTTTCTTTCGCCTATCGTAGCTGAGGAGAAGCTTGAGGAGGTCTCGTCCCAGCTGGCGCGCTCCCTCGGCGCCGACGTGTTCTTCCTCTACAGGGGGCTCAGGTCCGCCCTGGCCGTGGGGAGAGGGGACGCCCTGGTGGCCGAGGACCCCATAGGGTTTCCGCTGTACGTCTGCGTCGTCTTGCCGAGCTACAGCTACTCCACCGCTGAGTCCTACCGCCTGCTGGACGAGCTCTCCTCTCAAGCCTTTCCTCCTGAGGGGGAGGCCCTGTCGGCGGCATGGAACCTGGTAGACGCCGTGAGGAAGAGGAAAGCCCTTGGGCTTTTGCCCAACGCCTTCCACAGGGTGGCAGAGGCTTTGAACCCTAAAGAGCACGCCCTTGTGCTGCGTTCCCTCGAGGGCTCGGGGTTCCCCCTCTACGCCATGAGCGGAAGCGGCTCCTCCTACTTCGGGATTTGTTACTCGGAGGACGAGCTGATGGATAAGACGGTCAGGCTGGCCGGGGCCTTGAGGTCCTTCCCGGCCAGCCTCTTGGTAACCAGGTCGCCTTAGCCCTTTATCACGCAGATGGGCCTGAGCTTTACCAATTTCCTAGAGATGCCGGCCTTCTGGACCACTTCCACTACCCTGTCTATGTCCTTGTAGGCCTCAGGGACCTCCTCGTGGAGAGTCTCTCTGCTCTTCACCATCACCTTTACGCCCTTTTTGCCCAGCTCCTCGATCACGTCTTTGTTCCTGGTGGAAGATACGGCTTGTTTCCTGCTCATCACCCTGCCGGAGCCGTGGCAAGTGGAATAAAACGTCTCGGCGGCTCCCTTCGTCCCCACCAGGAGGTAAGAGGGAGTTCCCATGCTGCCGGGTATTATCACCGGTTGTCCGATCTCCCTGTACTCCTGGGGCAGACCCTCATGTCCGGGTGGCAGGGCCCTGGTGGCGCCCTTCCTGTGGACGCAAAGCTCCTTCCACACCCCGTCCAGCTCGTGCCTCTCCACGTGGGCCATGTTGTGGGACACGTCGTAGACCAGCCTTATCTCGACGCTCTGGCCCAAGACCTCCTCCAGGGCCCTTCTCACCCAGTGCCCTATCACCTGGCGGTTGGCCAGGGCGAAGTTGGCGGCGGCCCTCATGGCGGAGAGGTAGTCCCTCCCTTCGTCGGAGCGCACCGGGGCACAGCAGAGTTGCCTGTCGGGCACGGATATGCCGTACTTCCTCATGGCCCTCATCATCACCTTGATGTAGTCGTCGCAGACCTGATGGCCTAGCCCCCTGGAGCCGCAGTGCACCATCACGGCCACCCTGCCCAGCCCAAGTCCCACCCTGCTGGCTATCGCCTCGTCGTAGACCTCCTCCACCGCCTGTATCTCCAGGAAGTGGTTGCCGCTCCCTAGAGTCCCCATCTGCTCCCTGCCGCGCTCCTTGGCCGTCCTGCTGACCTTGTCGGGATCAGCTCCTCTCAGCGAGCCCCCCTCCTCGATGTACTTGAGATCTTCCCTGGTGCCGAAACCTCTCCTGACGGCCCATTTAGCCCCCTCCTCCAGGACCTCGTCCAGCTCCTTGAAGCTCAGCTCCAGAGCTCCGGAGCTGCCGACCCCTGAAGGGACCGCGGAGAAGAGCCTCGCCGCGAGCTTGTCCAGGTGCTTTCTGACCTCTTCTTCGGTCAGGCTGAGCGCCATAAGCCTCACGCCACAGCTTATGTCGTAGCCGACCCCTCCTGGCGAGACCACCCCCTCGTCCACGTCGAAGGCGGCTACTCCCCCTATGGGGAAGCCGTAGCCCCAGTGGATGTCCGGCATGGCGAAGCTGTACCTTTGGATGCCCGGCAGAAAAGCCACGTTGGCCACCTGCTCGTAGGCCTTCTCCTCCTCGATGGTCTCCAGCACGTAGGAGTCGGCGAATATCAGGCCTGGCACGCGCATTCCCCTCTTGTAGTCAACAGGTAGCTCCCACCTCACGTGGTCAACCCTTCTCAAAGGCAGGGCCATCTCCCATCCCCCCTTACGAGCTCAGATGTCCAGTATGAGAAGAGCCCTGTAACGGCCGCTTGGGTCTCTATTCAACCCGCCCCCATAGGTGACGCTCTTTATCTCCCTCGCCCAGAGGGCCTCTGAGCTTCCCTTGGCTAGGGTCAACGCCTCGTAGGATATCTCCGCTTGAAGGAAGTCCCCTTCGACCCCTCCTCGAACGTCCAGATCTAAGACGTGGTGCGGTAGCCTTAGCTTCAGCTGGGGCGCTAGAAGCACCCTGTTCAACCACTGGATCAGCAGGTCGAACTCGTCCACCACCTCGATGGACTCCCTGCCCTCCACGCGAGGGGAGGAACGAGATATACCCTCTAGCCCATCTGGTTTGAGCCAAACGGAGAGGAGGGCACAGGTGGCGCTGCGCAACAGATCCAACAAATCGTCGCCCCATACCTCCAGGGCTATGTCCGCCGGGTGGTCGAGCTCCCTGTAGCCTCCGGCCAAGGTCAGGTCACCTCGCGAGCATCTCCCCCAGGGGCTTCATGAAGGCGTAGTCGGTCATGTCCAGGTTTATGGGAGTGACGGAGACGTAGCCGTTGGCCACAGCCCACACGTCGCTCCCCTCCTCCAGGTGTTCCTCCGCGGTCCCCCCTATCCAATAATATCTTCTCCCTTTAGGATCGCAAAGGGGGGTTATCTTGCCTTTATACAGCTTTGTGCCCTTCTTGGTGACCAGAAAACCCCTTATAGACGGGGATGGCAGGTCGGGAAAATTGACGTTAAGGAAGGTCTTGGGTGGCATCTTTATCTCCCTTATCGTCTCTATCAGCTCCACAGCCCTCTCGGCCGCGCCAGCGAAGTTGAAAAGCCCCTCGTCTCCCACCGCCAGGGAGAGCGCCACCGAGGGTACCCCGAAGAGGGAGGCCTCTATGGCGGCCGCCACGGTGCCGGAGTAGGTTATCTCGTCCCCCAGGTTGGCTCCGCAGTTTATCCCCGAGAGGACCAGCGAGACGTCGCCCACGTCCTCTATCGCGCCCCCCAGGGCCAGGATCACGCAGTCGGCTGGCGTGCCGTCGCAGGCGAAGGCCCGCACCCCTTCCGGGTAAGGTCCCACCTCTATAGGCCAGAGGCTCAAGGGCCTTCGAACCGTGATGGCGTGTCCCACGGTGCTCCTCTCCCTGTCGGGAGCCACGACCAGCACCTCGTCCAGCTCGGCCATGGCCCTGGCCAGCGACACTATCCCCCTGGCGAATATCCCGTCGTCGTTGGTTATCAGTATCAAGTCCTCATCACCCTCTCACCTTACGTGGAACCCTTCGACGTCCTCGGGAGATCTCTCAAGCCAGACGACCTCAACCCCCTCCACCTCAGAGGCGGGCGGGCCTACCCTGACCTTGTCCAGCAAAGCCAATATCTTCTCCTCTTCCCCCACCACGTAGGCTGCCACGGAGCCGTCTGGCTCGTTCTTGACCCATCCCGCTAGGCCCAGCCTCGAGGCCTCTCTGCGGACGAAGCTCCTGAAGCCCACTCCCTGCACTAAGCCGGTCACCCTTATCCTGACGGACCTCATGGACGCGACACCTCGGACTCAAAGCAAAACCTTCAGCGCATAGGCTATGGCGGGATTTATCAGAGCGCCCAGGATACCAGTCACAGCCAGAAACATTATGACGAACATGCCATATCTTTCCAGCCAGTAGTAGAAGCCCGCGTAGCGGTAGGGAAGAAAGAGGTACAGGAGCTTAGAGCCGTCGAGGGGTGGGATGGGCAGGAGGTTGAAGAAGGCGAGGGACAAATTCAAGACTATGCCGTATAGCATCATCCTGTTCAAGGCCCAGCTGTCCGTCAGGTCCAGCTTGATGGCGAGGACCCAGATCAGCGCCAGCGCCAGGTTGGAGGCGGGTCCCGCCAGGGCTACGATGGTGAGATCCCTGGCGGGTCGCCTGAAGTTGTCGTAGTTGACCGGGACAGGCTTGGCCCAGCCTATCTTGAAGAGCACCAGCATCAGAGTGCCTATGGGATCCAGGTGGGCGAGGGGGTTCAGGGTTATCCTGCCGTAGAACTTGGGCGTTGGATCCCCTAGCCTGTAAGCCACATAGGCGTGGGCGCACTCGTGGACGGATATGGCCAGCATGGCCATGGGCAGACTGAGCAACGCGTTCACCAGAAAGCCGCTCAACGCTCTCGCCTCCCTATGCGCGCTTGATCTTTCGTCTCCAGCTCCACCTGCCGGATGAGCTCCCTGGCCAGGGCGAGCTGCTCCTCCTTCTCCATGTCGGGTCGATCCATGACCAGGTATCTGAGCCTCTTGAGCACCTCGCCCACCGCTGGGCCTCTCTTGAGCCCTAGCGATATGACCTCCTCCCCCGAAACGGCTGGCCTCACCGACCTGTGGAACCTCAAATACTCCATGATCTTCCTCCTGCAGACGCTGTCCCCCACCGCACAGGCGACCAGGACCGCCAGGGGATCGAAGCCGTCGAGGACTGAGGCCACCCTGGAGGGAGGGACTTCCTCCGCCCCCTGGGCGAGGTCGAGGATCGACTCGCAAACCCGCGGGGCCTCCCCGAGCACCGAGAGGAACCTGCTGGACTCCCTCTCCGAGAGCTTTATGGCCCTGCACGCGAGCTCGGCCATGGAGCGATCCCTCTCCACGAACATGACCGCCAAGTATCCCAGGACCGCGTCCTCCCTCACGTCCTCCAGGTGAGGCCCCAAAAACCTCAGGAGGTTCCACATCCTGCGGAGGTATATCCTCTCCCTCTCGGACATCACGTACCCGTCGAAGATGGCGCTTAGTATGCCGAGCTCGCTCAGCCTTTCGATGGCCCTGTGAGGGTAGCTCTCCGCGAATATGGTCTCCAGCTCCGACCTGATCCTCAGCGGACCCACGCGCCTGACCAAACCGCCCCGTATGGCCTCCATCATCAGGTTCAACGTGTCCTCCTCTATGATAAAGCCCAGCTTGCTCTCGAGCCTTATGGCCCTTATGATCCTGGTGGGGTCCTCCACGAAGCTCAGGTTGTGCAGCACCCTTATCTGCTTCCTTATAAGATCCCTTCTCCCGCCGAAGTAGTCGGTTAGGACGCCAAACCCCTTCTCCGATACCCTGATCGCCATCGCGTTGATGGTGAAGTCCCTGCGGTAGAGGTCGTGCTTCAGGGAGGTCTCCTCCACGTGGGGATCCCCAGCTGGCACCTCATAGTACTCCTTTCGGGCCGTCGCCACGTCGACCTTTAAATCCCTTCCCAGGGAGATCACGCCGGTCTTGAACCGCTTGTGGACCGAGACCTTAAACCCCCTCGAGGCCAGGTGTTCCAGGTACTTCACCCCGTCGCCGACTATCACCACGTCCAGGTCTGGGTTGTACCTCCCCAGCAGAAGATCCCTCACGAAACCGCCCACTGCGTAGGCCTCCATGCCCAGTTCGTCGGCTCTCCTTCCGAGGAAGCGCAGGACCTTCAGCGCGCTCGAGGGCAGGACCGATTCCATCAGGTTGGAGACCTCCTCCTCCCATGGCAGAAGCGCCTCCTCTTTGGCCTTCGCCGTAAGGGAGGCCCTGTAGCTCTCCCAGTCGGCGTGTTTGTCAGAGAAGTAGATGGCCTTCAGCAGGTCCGTCCTGGTGATTATCCCAACGAGCTCTCCTCTGTAGTTTACCACCGGCAACCTACCTATTGAGTTCAGGGCCAATAGCTCCAGCGCCTTGTCTATGGAGTAGTTGGGCTTGGCGCATATGACCTTTCGAGTCATGAACTCTTTGACCTTGTTCTCCCTAAGGCCGAAGAGCATGGCCTTGTCTATGGCCTTTCTGGTTATTATCCCCACCACCCTGTTGTTCCCCTCCACCACAGGGAAGGCGGAATGGGAGAACCTCAGGGCCAGCCTGTGGACCTCCTCCACGGTGTGGTCCGGGCTTATCGCCATCACAGGGCTGCTCATGAACTTACCCACCGTCCAGCCCCTGGAGATGAGCTCCTTCACCTTCTTGAGGATCAACCCCAGAGGGTCTGAACCCTTTTCCCTCACCACCGCCGATGCGGCCTGAGGGTGCCCTCCCCCACCGATCAGCTTGAACAGCTTCCCGAGGTCCACGTCCCTCCTCCTGCTCCTGCCAACCACGTACCTCCTATCCCCCATCTCCACCTCCGCCAGGACTACGTCCGCGCCCAGGAAGTCCCTGAGCTTGTGGGCGAACAGGGATATGCCCTCGGTGTAGAAGCTGCACCTCGCCCTGGATACCACTATCCGGGACCCCTTGTACTGGATCACCTCAGCCCTGGAGGCCATCTGGTCTAGCAGGGCCCTCTCCTCCGGCTTGAGGTATAGGTCCACGTGCTCAGGGATCGACGGAAGGTCGGCGCCCCGCTCTATCAGGAAGGCCAGGGCCTCCAGATCCTCCCTGGTGGTGGCCGAGGACGTGTAGAAGCTCGTGTCCTCGTATATGCCCATGGCGAATATGGTGGCCTCCATGGGGGTTATCTCGATCCCCCTCTCCCTCAGGATCTCCACCATCAGCGTGGTGGTAGAGCCGACCTCCTTCCTGAGGGAGAAGTCACCCCTCAGGTCGGAAGGGGTCGGAGGGTGATGGTCGTATACGTGTATCTCGACCTTGCCGACCAGCTCGGCGAAGGGACCTAGGCGAGAGGCTAAGCTGGTGTCCACCACCACCAACTTGGACACCGACTGAAGGTTCACCCTCCTGGGGGTTAGGACCCTTATGGAGCTGTGCTTCCCCAGGAACTCCCTCACGTTCCTGCTGGCCGAACCCGAGAAGGAGCAGACGGCCCCCGGATAAAGCTTGGAAGCCGCTAGCATGCTGGCGAAGGCGTCGAAGTCCGCGCCTATGTGGGTGGTCACCAGGATCAATCCGCCCACACCCCGCCTAGAGCTCCTGGGGAAGGGGGCCTTCTAGCAGGCCACAGAGGAGGCATACCTCTTCCAGGTGGCGCCAGCTTCCCCCGCACAACTTGGTCCAAGAGAGGCCTCGAGGGCTTCCCACCCTCTCGGCGAGCCTCACCAGCTCACCCGAGTTGAGGGACACGCTCCTGAGCACCGCCCTGAAGGCTTCCCTTTTGCCTGCGAGGGGATCAGGGTCTAGGGCGAAGCAGGTTTCCAGGCGACCGAAGGCTGCGAGGCGAGATCTGGTCGCCTCCTCTATGAAGGCCCCGGCCTCCGAGGCGGAAGCGAACGTAGCCTCGAAGTCCACGACCTGCCTCCACAACGAAGCCCTGCGCGCCAGGCGCTCGGCCTTCTCCTTCAGGGCCTGTAGGTCGCCGTCGTTGGAGACCACGAGGTCAGACAACTTCGCCTTTCGGTCGTCCGGCAGGAGGTGCCTCTCCCTCCTCTCCACCTCGGCTTCGCTCCAACCTCTGGAGGAGAGCCTGTTCAAGGCGACCTCTCGTCTCGTCCTCACGAACACCGTCATATCGACCCAACCCGGGACCCCGACCTCGAACAGGAGGGGTATCTCGACCACCACGTCCTCTTCGGGGCGCAAGGAGGAGATCTCCCTGAGCAAAAATTCGAGAACCCTGGGGTGCAACAGATCGCACAGCCATCGGTAGCTTTCGTCCTCCCGGAAGACCGCTTCGGCTATTTTGGGCCTCTCGAGGGTGCCAAACCTCCGTAGGACGGCCTCCCTGACCCCCTCCTCCTCGAGGAGCGAGTGGGCTATCTCGTCGGCGTTGAGGTGCCTAAAACCCAGCGCCTCCAGAAAACCGCAAAACGTGCTCTTGCCAGAGCCGATGCCTCCGGTCACGGCTATCCTCAAGGCCCTCTCACCGCCGAAGGGCGTTCAGGAACCCGACCCACTCGTCCATACCTTCCCCCGACCTGGCGGAGAGGACGAAGACGCGGGCCCTGGGGTTTACCTCCTCGAGTTCCTCCTCGAAGCGCCTGAGGTCGAAGTCCAGATGGGGCAAGAGGTCCACCTTGTTTAAGACCACCGCGGAGGCCTTCGAGAAAAGGGTGGGATACTTCTTCACCTTGTCGTTTCCCTCGGTGACGCTCAAAACCCCCACCATCAGGTCCTCCCCCAGGTAGAAGTCGGCCGGACAGACCAGGTTGCCCACGTTCTCCACCACCACCAGGTCTATCTCCTCCAGGGGCAAGAGCCTCATGGCCTCCAGCACCATGTGGGCCTCCAGGTGACATAGGCTCTTGGTGTTTATCTGCACGGCCGGTACGCCGAGGTTCCTCATCCTGTCGGCGTCGAGGGTGGTGGCTAGATCCCCTTCCACCACCCCGAGCCGCCTGCGAAATTCAGGATGCCTAACCGTACCCTCTAGCAGAGTGGTTTTGCCGGAGCCGGCCGATCCCACCAGGTTCACGATCGACAAGCCATGGCTTAGGGCTAGCTCTCGGACCTGCTTGGCCATCGACTCGTTCCTCGCGCTCAAGCTAGCCCTGAGGTCCAGTATCCTCCTCAACCTCCTCAGCCTCCACGCAGATCAAGGTGACCTCGTCGCCCGCCACGAGCTCGGTGCTACCGGACCCACACCTGGGACAGGCGGCGCGTAGATCACCCAAAGAAGCGTTGAACTCGAGGCCGCAGTCGGCGCAACGGTAGACTATCTCCTCCTCCTCCACCTCGAGGACCAGGCCCCTCAACAGGGGATCCTCAGCCGCTACCACCTCTACGCAGGGGACGAGAAGCGATGGGACTATCTGCTTCAGCTTCCCCACCCTCACCCTCGCCCTAGTTATCCTACCCGCGCCATAGCGTTCAGCTATCTCTCGCAGGAGCCTGACCAGCTCTAAGGCGAAGGAGTACTCGTGCATCCGAAGCCCTTCGACCCTAGAACCTGGGCCTGATCAAACCGTAGGTTTCGTCCTTCCTCTTGTAGACGATGGAGAGGTTGTTGGAGTCAGGGTCCACGAAGACAAAGAAGTTGTGGCCCAAGAGCTCCATCTGCGTGACCGCCTCCTCGGGCGACATCGGCTTGACCTCGAAGCTCTTGACCTTCACTATCTTCTCCTTTATCTTATCGGAGTCGACCTCCTCCACCGGTTGCTCGGCGTAGGCCTCCTCTACCGATAAGGCTTCAGGGGCCATGTCGTGGGTCTTTAGATGCCTTCTATCCCTCAGCCACTTCTTGTGCCTCTTTATCTGGGCCTCTATCTTCTCCACAGCCCTGTCGAAGGCCTTCCTGAGGTCCGTGGCGTGCTCCTCCCCCCTCATTATGACCCCGTTGGCGTCCACCGTGACCTCGCAGACGTACATGCCCCTCTGAAAACCCAGGGCCACCTGACAGTCCAATATCCTCGAGAAGAACCTCCCAACCTTGTCGAGTTTGTTGCCCATGTGCTCCCTGAGGGGTTCACCTACCTCCACCCCATTCCTGGTGAAAAGCCTGAAATCCATGGCGTCCACCCCTCCCCCGCGCATACCTCATGGCTTTGCCCCATTATATCACAGGGCCAGCCCTCAGCTCCCTTCGATCTCCTCGATGAGCAGGGAGGGAGGCACGGCCCCCGGGATGACCTTCCTCACCTGGAGGTCGGGCCCCAAGACGACGTTGTGGGGGACGAACCTCACATCGTGCTGGGCGAAGGCTTTCCCATCCGAGTCCAGGAGGAACTCGACCCCCCTGAACGGCCCGTTTCCCTCCACCCACTTTCTGGTCTCCTCCACCTCCGACTCGCCTCTGGCGTAGGCTATGGCCACCACGTTGAAGCTCAAATCCCTGGAGCTCAGTAGCTCCTTGAGCTCGAGGAGCTCCTTCTTGCAGTAAGGGCATCTCACGGTCCAAAAGATCAAAAGGGTCGGCCTCCCCGCGAAGGCCTCCAGGGAGACCTCTTGAGCGCCTATGAGCGAGGGAAGCCTTAGGTCCCTAGGTGCTCCCCATGTGACCCCGACCAGTACCAACCCGACCAGGAATGCTGCAGAAAAACTCAAAGCTAAAGGCGCGACATTACCTCTCCTCTTCAACTCGGTCACCTCCTTGCGCCCACCCCACGGGGGAGATATAATACCCATTAGGGTATATTATAGCACGTCCATGGGGTGAGGGACGGTGGAGATCGACTGGTGGGTCGCCTTCAGCGCAGGTTTCGCCTCTTTCTTCAGTCCCTGCGTTTGGCCCGTAGTGCCTGGGTTCATGTCCAGGCTTGCTTCTCTGGAGCTGTCCGACTGGGATCGCCCCACCCTGCGGAAAAGGGTGAGGACGATGGTGGAATCCATGGCTTTTTCCCTGGGACTCATGTCCTCCTTCTCGGCGCTGGCCCTTTCCTCCAGCGCCCTTCTCTCCCGGTTGTTCAACAGCAGAGAGGTCATCAGGTTTTTGGCCGTCGTCGGACTTTTCGTCGTGGGTTCCTGGATGCTCCTCCCCGGGCTGAAGGACGCACCCTTGCGTCTCCCCGGGGGGAGGCGGTTGCTTTCCGCCCTGGGTAAGCTCGAGCGGGCGAGGCTGCCAGGGGTGGGGCTCGGATCCTTCGCCCTGGGTTCGCTCTTCGGGCTCATATGGGTACCGTGCGTGGGACCCATCCTCGCCTCCATAGTTATGCTCGCCGCACAGGGGGAGAGCTACCTGGAAGCCCTGGCCCTGATGGGATTTTACTCCCTGGGGTTCAGCGCGCCCTTCGTGCTCTTGGCCCTCTTCCTGGGGAAGGCCTTGGCCTGGCTGGAGGCTTTGGGCGAGCGAGGGCATATCCTCAGGAAGGCGGTGGGGCTCCTGTTCCTGGTCGCCTCGGTGAGCCTTCTCAGCCTATGATCTGCTTCGCTATCTCCCTGGCCCGAAGGGCGTTTCTGACCGCGTAGTCCTTGTAGCAGTTGTTGAACATGAGGTATACCTCCGCCCCTTGGCTCGCGATTCGCCTGGCCCTCTCCAACCACCCGATTATCTCCTCGTCCGCGTACAGGTACTTGAACCTTTCTGTCGGAGGCCTTCCCAGCCGAGGACCCATCCAGGCCCCTGGGTCCCTTCCGTGGAGCCTCACCACCGTCCCCCAGCTGGCGGTGAGGGCTAGCACGGGTGGGACCGAGCGCTCCCCTTGAGGTTGATCCGCGCACACCAGGGCGATGGCCTCCTCCTCGAGCAGCTCCCTCGTCCTCGAGAAGTTATCGGCGGCGAACCAAGACGGGTTTCTGAACTCCACCGCTAGCCTGAAGGGCAAGAGAGCCCTTCGAAGCCTGGAGAGGTAGCGAAGCCCCTCCTGGGAGAACCCCACCCACGGCGCTAGCTGCAGCAACAGATAGCCCAGCTTCCCCGCGTCGTGGATGAGGGTAGCCAACCTCTTTAGGTCCTCGATCAGCTCGAGCCTGTCCTCGGGATCTAAATCCGACAGGCCGAGCCTCCCTTTGCCCTGGGCTGAGGCCCTGACCCTCCTCCTGAATCGAGGCGGCAAAGCGCTCGCGGGCACGGTATGGGCGGAGAAGAGGGCGAAGACTTTGACGCCGAACCTGAAGCCGGGAGGCGTGTTGGCCAGCCATCCGTAGACGACTTCGGGCCTGGGCATAGAGTAAAAGGTCGAGTTGACCTCAACGCACTCCAGGTGAGAGGAGTAGAACCTCAACCTATCCGAGGGGGAGCCCGCTATCTCCCTTGGATACCAGCCCGAGCCGATCAGCTCTCTGTCAGCCCAGGAGCAGGCTCCGACGAAAAGCCTCAACGCTTACCACCTCCGGAGATCTTGTTGATATAATATCAGCAAGTTCGCTGTGTTTGACGTCGCGCCAGCGGATAGGGGGACTCTAAGGGGATGGGGAGAATCAAGCTGTTCGTGCCGGATAGGCTCGTCGCCCGCTCGATGGAGGCGTTGGCGGCCCTGGGAGGTTCGGGCGCCGACGTACTTCCTTACGGGGGTCTCGAGGATCTGGGGGATGAGTTGAGCGACCCGTTCTGCGTGCTGGTGCTGGAGGGAACAGATGTAGCTCCCGATCTAACCCTCGCCCCCGTGGTGCTCCCGTCGGACAGGTTGGATCCCACGTCTTTGAAGATCGCTCTGGAGCTGGCTCAGCTCAGGCGCTCTCAGCTGGTCAGTTCCCTGGTGGAGAGCTACTCCAAGAAGCTCTACGACGCCCGGACCATGGGCGAAATATGGCGGGCTTTGAAGCTCTGTCTGGTGGGAGAGCTGGGGGCTAAGGTGGTGGCCTTTGTCTACAGGCTCTCGCAGAGCTTATCCTGGCAAGGGTGGGTCGTGAGGTATGGGGTTGAGATGCCCATCTACGAGGATTACCCCTGCGTGGCTCCCTCCATCGCGTCTGCCTACAGATTGAGGGGGGAGCTGGAGGTGCACCTCTGCGCTCACGACTTCCCAAGGGCTCCTCAGGAGGAGCTGGGTCGGCAGGTGGTGGAGGAGCTCTCTTACGCCCTGGCCGTCGCCACCGCCGACGTGTTCGCCTTGCAGATGGCGGAGGAGATATTCGCCCGCGACAAGGTGACGGGCCTCCTGAGGGGGCAGCTCCTGGAGAGCGTTCTCGAGACGGAGATAGCCAGGGCCACGCGCTCAGGGACCATCCTCGGCGTCACGGTGGTCAAGGTGGAGGGGTTCGACAGGCTGGCGGACCTCTCGGGCTTCGACTCCAGGGATGGGTTGCTCGCTAGGATATCCACCGTCTTGAAGAGCCACGTGAGGAGCGAGGACTACACCTTCAGATGTGGGGACGCCGTCTTCGTCATCTTGTCCCACGTGGGCAGTGTGGATAACCTGGCCTCCATCAGGTCCAGGTTGCAGGAGATCCTGAGCTCGGTCCTGATGGAGGAGCTGTCCACCTATCCCAACGTATACGTGAGGATAGGACAAAGCGTTTACCCGCTGGATGACCTCTCGGCCCAGGGCCTGGTGAGCAAGGCCATGAGCTCCCTATGAGCCACCCCGATGTGAGGCGTTTCTCCATCCTGGGAGCGGGCAGCTGGGCCACGGCCATAGCCCAGTTGCTGGCGAGCAAGGATTGGGTAGAAGGGGTTTTGCTGTGGACCAGAAGGGATGAGGTCGTCCACGGCGTGAACTCGCTTCGCTCGAACCCTCGCTACCTCAGCGACGTCCCCTTGTCCCCTAAGGTTAGGGCTACCACCAGCCTCGAGGAGCTGGTTGGCTACTCCAACTTCGTCATGCTCGCGGTTCCCGTCCAGGCCATGAGGGAGGTCCTGTCGGGGCTCAATCGCCTGCGCAGGTCTCCCTTGTTCCTGTGCAACCTCTCGAAGGGCATCGAGGTTAGCTCGGGCATGACGGTGAGCTCCCTGGTCTTCTCCAGCTTAGACCCCGCGGTTGGTCCCGTGATCTACTCGGTGCTCTCGGGGCCCAGCCACGCCGAGGAGGTGGTGAGAGGGTATCCAACTGCTGTCGTGGTGGCCTGCGAGGATCAGGAGGTGGCCTCGTGGTGGCAGGTCCTCCTCTCAGGCGAGAGCTTTAGGGTTTACACCTCCCAGGACGTTTTGGGGGTCGAGCTCTGCGGCGCCTTCAAGAACGTCCTGGCGATCGGGGCTGGGATGCTCGACGGTCTTAGAGCTGGGGACAACGCCAAGGCCTCCTTCGTCACGAGGGGGCTGGCGGAGATGAGGAGGTTCGTCCTGCGGATGGGGGGTACCTCAGAGACGCTTCTGGGGCTAGCCGGCGTAGGAGACCTTATGGTCACATGCTACTCCAGACACAGCAGGAACAGGAGGTTCGGTGAGCTCCTGGGGTTGGGATATAAACCCGAGGAAGCCCTGGCCGAGATATCCATGGCCGTTGAGGGATATCCCACCCTCCGCGCTTTGAACGCGGCCTCGCAGGCCTTCGGGGTGGAGATGCCGATAGTCAAAAGCCTGTACGAGATAATATACGAGGGCAGGGAGCTCCTCCCAGCCCTCCGCGGCCTGATGTCCAGACCCCTGAAGCAAGAGCACTACTGTTGAGCCTATGCGGCCTTCACCTCTTGTAACCTATCACGTTCCTCAAGAGGTTTCTGCGCTCCCTTTGGTCGTCCTCGTTCTCTACCCCTAAGGGCGTAAATCCATCCACCACCCCTATTACCCCCCTGCCCTGCTCGGTCTCCACGACCAGGATCTGCAGGGGGTTTGCCGTGGCCGCGAAGATCCTGCATATCTCCTGACAACCCTTTATGGCGTTCAAGCAGTTGATCGGATATCCGTCCTTGAGCAAGACGTTGAAGAAATGCCCTGCCGCTACCCTTTGGGCGTTTCTGACGGCCACCTCCACGAGCTCTTTGTCGTTGCCGTCCCATCTCACGAGCCTGGGGCCCGAGGCCTCGCAGAAGGCTATGCCGAACTTCAGGTGCGGCGAAGTCGTGGCCAGGATCTCATACAGATCTTCCACCGTCTTTATGAAGTGCGAATGGCCCGCTATGAGGTTACAGCCCGCGGGTATCTCCATCTGGACCACGTCCACCCTCAGCTCAGCCAAAGTCGCTCACCCCCGCTGCAGGACATCTGAGCTCGCAAACACAAAAACCCGCGGTGCCGTGTGGCAGCAGGCCTTGAGGCCCTTCCCCAAAACCTTGCGGGCTTGCCGACGCCCTCGCACCGAGCACTCGAAGGTGCTTTCATGCTCGGACGCCGGATTGCTCCGCCCGAGAAAAGCGTTGGCTCAAGGCTTTGAAGCCATTCACAAACACCGCAGGCTCTAATGCCTTGCCTTCAGCTAAAATTTTACCACTTTCCTCGTCGACTTCAAGGGGTTTTCACGAGAGCGCCTCCTCCCTGGCCCTCGAGAGGACCATGAGGTGCCCCAGCGCCGATATGTAGGCCTTTATGCTGGCCTCGACGATGTCGGTGCTGGCTCCCCTCCCGTGGGCTCTTAGACCGTCGAGGCTCAGGATCACCGTGGCCTCTCCCACAGCATCGGACCTCTCGCTCACCGCCTCGACTTTGAAGTTGAGTAGCTCTGGCTCCATGCCGACGATCCTCTTGATGGCCCTGTAGGAGGCGTCGATGGGTCCGTTGCCCACTGCGGCGTCGGAGACCACCTCCTCGCCCATCTTTATGGATATGGTGGCGGTGGCCCTGCTGTTGCCGCTGATGGAGATCTCGTAGCTCACCAGTTCGGGGGTGTTGGGTTCCCTCTCCAGTATGTCGCCTATCACGAGGGCCTCGATGTCGGCCTCGCTGACGAACTTCTTCCTGTCGCAAAGCCTTTTGAAAAGGTCGAAGGCCCTCTCGAGCTGCTCCGGCGAGAGCCTATAGCCCATCTCCTCCAGTTTTCTCGCGAGGGCGTGCTTACCGGAATGCTTGCCCAGGTATATCGTGGTGCCCGGCACCCCTACGTCCTCTGGCCTCATGATCTCGTAGGTCGCCTTGTTGCAGAGAACCCCGTGCTGATGTATGCCTGACTCGTGGGCGAAGGCGTTGGCGCCCACTATCGCCTTGTTGGGCGGCACTGGGACCCCAGTCAGGCGAGAGACCATCCTGCTGGTCTCGTAGAGGAGCCTGGTGTTGACCCTCGTCTCAACACCGAAGACGTCCTTTCTGGTCCTAAGCGCCATCACTATCTCCTCAAGGGAGGCGTTCCCGGCCCTCTCCCCTATGCCGTTCACGGTGCACTCGACCTGTCTGGCGCCCGCCCTTATCGCCGCTAAGGAGTTGGCAACCGCCATCCCCAGGTCGTCGTGGCAGTGGACCGACCATATGATCCCATCGGACCCAACCCTTCTTATTATCTCCCCCACGAAAGCGCCGAACTCCTCGGGATACGCGTATCCCACCGTGTCCGGGATGTTTATGGTGGTAGCGCCGCACTCTATGGCCAGCTTGAAGACCTCCACGAGGAACTCCAGGTTGGACCTGCTGGCGTCCTCCGCCGAGAACTCCACGTCCGGCGACAGGGACCTCGCGTAGCTCACGTGCTTCCTCACGCTCTCGAGGACCTCTTCCTCCCTCATCCTGAGCTTGTACTGCATGTGGATTGGGCTGGTGGCTATGAAGGTGTGTATCCTGGGCCTTTCCGAGAACCTCACGGCCTCGTAAGCCTTCCTTATATCCTCCTCGTTGAGGCGAGCCAGGGCCGCCACGATCGGTCCTCTCGCGGTGGAGGCTATCCTGGCCACCGCCTCCATGTCGCCCGGCGAGGCTGCCGGGAAACCGGCCTCTATCACGTCCACGTTGAGCTCCGAGAGCTTGATGGCTATCTGTACCTTCTCCTCCACGTTGAGGTTTATCCCGGCCGATTGCTCCCCGTCCCGAAGCGTGGTGTCGAAGACTATCACCCTATCGCCTTCTCCAGCCAAGTCGATCCCCTCCCCCAGACGGAAGTTTTGTTGGAAAAAAATAAAGGCCCCCTAACGAAAAGGGGGCCTTTCCCTCGAGCCGAGGAAGAAGGCTCAGGGCGGCCCCACAGCGCCTAGGCCTAGAAGGTTGGCCTTATCTTCCCCTATAGATGTAGACCTTGAGACCAAGAGCTCGAACATGAGGTGCCCCTCCGTACCCGTTGGGCGAATTATATCCTCGACTTCTCCCCTTGACAAGTGGGCCGAGTAGATGTATAAGCTTAAAAAAGCCTTTGTGGTGAAGGAGTTAATGTGATGTTGCGTTTGCGATTTAGAGCTCTTGAGGAGAGAAAGGGTTGGTGGTGGCAGGCCTAGTGCCTGCCGCGGCTTAGCCCTTCAGCTTCCAGAGGGGCCGCGGTTGGCAACGTCGTCCGCGGCCCCTCCTCTTTTGGAGGCCTCGTAGGGGGAGGGGTCGAAGCTTCGACCCCTCCCCCTTTTTGATCTCAGGTCCTGCGAGGAGGTGGTTTAGTTTGAGGATAGGTCTATCGAGGTGCATGGAGGAGGCTCGTGGGCTAGGGGTCTTCAGGCTGGAGGGCCTGCGAGCCTCCTGGCAGCTGGTGAGGCGCTTGCTGGATTTGGTCCTGGGCGAGGGGCTTAAGGAGGGGCTTCGTTTCGCTGCGACTCTGGACAGGAGGTCGAGGGGGGAAGGTTTCCTCACGTATTTGGGCCTGCGCCCCCGTCGCGTCTTCGAGATCTTTCAAGGGGATAGAGATAGGCTGTCCGAGCTAGAGAGGCTGGCCGGTGAGCTGTCGGAGTTCGACCTCCCCTCGAGCCCCTTCCCTTTTTGCGGAGGGCTCTTCGGAGCCGTAGCTTACGACGCGGTTTGCCTGTGGGAGAGGATGCCGCACCTTCGCGAAGGCGAGTTCAAAGCCCTCAGGGATCTACCCCTCATCTGCTTCGGCCTCTTCGAGGACCTTGTGGTCTTCGACCACCTGAGGGAGGAGCTGTTCTTGGTCGAGCTCGATCGTGGATCGGGGAGAGGGGACTTCGATCGCCTAGGTTTTCTCATCGAGAGAGCCCAACTGGCGTGCGAGTGCCCCCGCGAACTGGAGGGAGACCGGGGCGATACGGTTGACCTGGAGGTTCTCGGCCTCACCGGCAAGGAGAGGTTCGTCGAGATGGTGGAGTTGGCCAAGGACCACATCGCCTCCGGGGATGCCTTCCAGCTGGTCATATCCCAGGATATGTGGATCAAGTCTAACGTAAAGCCGACGGATTTGTACGGCGCTCTGGTCGAGATGAAAGCCTCTCCCAGCGTGTTCTTGGTCTCAACGCCCAGGTTCTCCATAGTCTGCGCCTCCCCAGAGGTGTTGGTCGAGAAGCGCGGAAGGACCCTGGTGAGCAGGCCTTTGGCTGGGACCAGGAGGAGGGGGAGGACGCCGGAGGAGGACGCAAGGCTGGAGACGGAGCTTTGCAGCGACGAGAAGGAGCTGGCAGAACACGTCATGCTCGTGGATCTCGCCAGGAACGACCTCGGCAGGATCTGCCTCCCCGGCTCCGTGAGGGTGAGGGAGCTGTTCCAGGTCGAGAGGTATCCCAGAGTCATGCACCTGGCCTCTCAGGTGGAGGGGGAGATGCTGCCGCACGTGGGGCCTCTCGAGGCGCTCAGGGCCACCTTCCCAGCTGGCACGGTGAGCGGTGCGCCCAAGGTCAGGGCCATGGAGCTGATAAACCAGATAGAGGGACGCCCCAGGGGATTCTACGGCGGATCGATAGGCTATCTGTCGTTCTGTGGGGACATGTCCATGTGGATAAACATAAGGAGCACCACGTTCCTGGGCCGAATCGCGGTCATCTCGTCCGGAGCTGGGGTGGTCTTCGACTCGGATCCGGAGAGGGAGTACGCCGAGACCATCCACAAGGCCTCGAGCATACTGAGGCCCATGCGCTCGTGCCTGGCCGTCAGGAGGTGATGGGGTTGATAGCCGTCATAGATAACTACGATTCCTTCACCTACAACTTGGTGCAGGAGTTGAGCGGTCTCGACGAGGTGGTGGTCTTCAGGAACGACGAGGTCGAGGTGGAGGAGATAGCTAGTCTAGCGCCCTCCCACCTGGTGATATCCCCAGGGCCCGGTGGCGTCGAAGACTCGGGGATATCCCTGGAGGTAGTAAAGCGCCTCTCCGGCGCGATACCCATACTGGGGGTATGCCTCGGCCATCAGTGCATAGCTAAGGCCTTCGGAGGTGAGGTGGTCAGAGCGCCGAGGCCAACCCACGGCAAGGTGTCGAGGATCTACCACGAGGGGAGAGGGATGTTCAGGGGACTTCCCTCCCCCCTCGTCGCCACCAGGTACCACTCCCTGATGGTCGTGGTGGACGAGTCTTCCACCGATCTCGAGGTGGAGGCTAGAAGCGAGGACGGTTTGGTGATGGCCATAAGACACAAGCTCCACCCGACCTTTGGGGTTCAGTTTCACCCGGAGTCCATCCTCACGGAGCACGGTTTTGCCCTCCTTCGAAACTTCTACGAGCTGGGCCTTAGACGCTCACATCCCGAGGTGGTTTTCCGATGAAAGGGCTCGCCTTAGAGATAGCCTTGAAGGTCGTGGAGGGAAACCCCCTCTCGAGGGAGGAGTCCGAAGAGTTGATCGGCGAGATCCTGGAGGGAGGGCTGGACGAGGCTCTCGCCGGCGCCGTCTTGGCCTCCATGAGGCTCAGGGGCGAGGAGGTGGAGGAGCTGATCGGCGGTGCCAGAGCCTTGCTCTCCAGGTGCGTGCCGCTGAAGGGTTTGGAGGAAGCCTTCGACACCTGCGGCACCGGAGGAGATAGGAAGGGGACTATAAACGTCTCCACCGCTGTGGCCCTGGTGGGGGCTGCTGCTGGGATAAAGGTGATCAAACACGGCAACAAGGCCGTCTCGAGTCGCTGCGGCAGCGCAGAACTCCTGTTAAGCCTCGGGGCACGCCTGGAGATGTCCCCTGAGGAGCTTTCGGAGTGCGTCTCCAGCGTCGGATTTGGGTTCGTGTTCGCCCCCCTCTACCACCCCGCCCTGGGAAGGGTCTCCGACCTTAGGAGGAGGTTGAGGTTCAGGACCATGTTCAACCTGTTGGGTCCCCTGGTCAACCCGGCTCGACCGATCTACCAGCTCGTGGGGGTATCGGAGCCTCGTCTGGTGGAGCCGATCGCCAAGGCGCTGAAGGAGCTAGGGAGGAGGAGGTTCATGGTGGTACACGGAGGCGGGATCGACGAGATATCCCTTTGGGACTCCAACCTGGTTCTGATCGTGGAGGGGGATAAAGAGGAGCGCTTGGTCCTAGAGGCGAGGGATTTCGGCCTCAGGAACTGTTCGCTCTCCGACGTGCAGGGGGGGAGCCCGGAGGAGAACGCCAGACACATCGTGAGCGTGTTCGAGGGCAGAGGAGGCCCAATGAGGGATCTGATCCTGGCCAACGCCTCCGCCCTCATGGTCCTCGCCGGTCTGGCAGGGGATTTCGTGGAGGGAACGGCCATAGCGGCCGAGGTGTTGGACAGCGGGCTGGCCATGCGAAAGCTTTCCGATTTCCTCTCCTTCAGCGGGAGGTTGGGAAGATGAGGGGGTTCCTGGAGGAGTTGATCTGCGAGAAGAGCGCGGACATATCCCGCAGGGTGGAGGCGAGGCGTGCGAGGTGGAGGCCACTTATGGAGATGGAATTCTTCCTTATAGCCGAGATCAAGCTGGCCTCTTTGACCCAACGCTTCGATCCGGACGACCCAGTCGAACGAGTGGCGTCGTACCGCAGAGGGGGCGCAGGCGCCATATCCGTCGTGGTCGAGGAGCGCTTCTTCCACGGCAGTCTAGCTTTGTTGAGGGCGATCAGGTCCTCCACCGACCTTCCCGTGCTGGCGAAGGACTTCGCGCTGAGCCCTCTGCAAGTGTTCGACGTCTACCACTTCGGGGCGGACTTGGTCCTTTTGATCAGCGCGATCCTCGAGCCGGAGGGGATCTCCTACATGAACTCCCTGTGCGAGGAACTGGGGTTGCTGCCTTTGATAGAGGTTCAAAGCGAGGTCGACCTCGAGAAGCTCAAGTCCGTCCGGCTAAAACCCAAGGCTGTGGGGCTCAACAGCCGGGACATGAGGGACCTCTCCGTCAGCCTGGAACGAGCCCTCCGCTTGCTCCAAGACGCCAGAAGGGCTTTCGGGGAGGAGGTCCTCCTGGTGGTCGAAAGCGGGATCAGAACTCCCTCCGACGTGGCAAGGGCTAGATCCATGGGAGCCAGGGCCGTGCTGGTGGGAAGCGCTTTGATGGAGAGCCGAGACCCCGAAGGGTTGATCAAAACCCTATTAGGAGGTGACACCCCTTGTTCGAGCTGAAGCTCTGCGGAGTGACCTGCGTCGAGGACGCCCTTCACGCGGGGACCGTCGGCTTCGACGCCATAGGGCTCATATTGTGTCCAAGCCCGAGAAGGATAACCCTGGAGGCCGCAGATCGCATCTCCCGCGAGGTAAAAGATCGATTCGGGACTTCGATGGAGGTCTTCGCTGTGGTCCAGGATCCATCCCAAGCAGAGCTAGAAGTTCTGCTCTCGATTGGAGCTTTCGATGGTTTGCAGGTATACGGAGAAGGTGGCCTAAATCTCATCAAAGAGGCGGGTTTTATGGCGATAAAAGCTATCTTGGTGTCGGGCATAGACGACGTAAAGGGCGCCTATAGAGCGGCGGAGGGCGCGGACATGATCCTCTTCGACGCCCCGAAGGTCGGGAAGGCCCCCTTCGACTGGAGCTTGCTCAAGGCCTACGAGGGCCCGGTGCCCTTCGGGGTGGCGGGGGGTGTCACCGCTGAGAACCTGTGCCTGCTGGTGGATTTTGAGCCCTGCGCGGTGGACGTATGTTCCTCTGTGGAGCTCTACCCCGGCAAGAAGGACCCCGAGAAGGTGAGGGAGTTCGCTGAGAGGTTCAATTTAACCCTAGGTGGATTCCATCGGAGGAGGTGCTTTGGCCGATGAGCTCCTGCGATATGGGTTACTTCGGCGATTTCGGGGGCAGGTTTGTGCCCGAGACCTTGGTGCCGGTGCTGGAGGAACTGGAGAGGACGTACCTGGAGGCGAAAGAAGATCCGCGCTTCCAGGCGGAGTTGGACGAGCTGAGGAGGAGCTATTGCGGTAGGCCTACACCCCTCTACTTCGCCTCCAACCTCTCGAGCCTCTATCCTGGATCCAGGATCTACCTCAAAAGGGAGGATTTGCTCCACACTGGTGCCCATAAGATAAACAACGCGGTGGGTCAAGCCCTGCTAGCGGTCAGGATGGGAAAGAGGAGGGTCATCGCCGAGACCGGCGCCGGGCAGCACGGGGTGGCCGTGGCCACGGTGTGCGCGAAGATGGGGTTGGAGTGCGAGATCTTCATGGGCGTGGAGGACATGAGGCGACAGAGGATGAACGTGCTCAGGATGGAGTTGCTGGGCGCCAGTGTCAGGCCCGTCTCCTCTGGCTCTGGAACCCTCAGGGACGCCACCAACGAGGCCATAAGGGAGTGGGTCTCCAGCGCTGACACGACTTACTATCTGATCGGTTCGGCCATCGGGCCGCACCCATATCCCACCATCGTCAGGGACTTCCAGAGGGTCATCGGAGCCGAGATCAAGGAGCAGGTCTTGGCCTTGGAGGGGAGGTTGCCCGACTTCGTGGTCGCCTGCGTCGGAGGGGGTAGCAACGCCATAGGGGCCTTCTACGAGTTCATACCTCATCCCGAGGTGAAGCTGGTGGGGGTCGAGGCGGGCGGTAAGGGGATGTCGCCCGGCATGAACGCCGCGTCGCTGAACTCCGGAAGGGTGGGAGTCCTCCACGGCTGCAAGACCTACGTGCTACAGGACGGGGAGGGGCAAGTCCTCGACACCCACTCCATCTCCGCCGGTCTCGACTACCCGGGAGTGGGGCCAGAACACGCGTTCTTGATGAGAAGCGGCAGGGCTACCTACTCCGTGGTCTTCGACGAGGAGGCTTTGAGCGCAGCGATGCTCTTAGCTCGAGCTGAGGGCATCGTCCCAGCCCTGGAGAGCGCCCATGCGGTGGCTGAGGCCTTGAAGGTGGCCTCCCTCGGAAGGGATCTACTCCTGGTGGTCAACCTCTCGGGCAGAGGGGACAAGGACCTGGAAGTGTTGTCGAAGCAAGTGGAGATACGAGGAGGAGGTGTTCTCGCTTGAGGGGCATAGATCTTCCCCGAGGCAGGAAGTCGATGGTGGCCTTCATGACCTGCGGATACCCTGAGCGCGATCTCTTCGTGAGGTTGATGATGGAGGCGGTGAGGGCTGGGGCCGATGCGCTCGAGATTGGGATACCCTTCTCGGACCCCTTGGCGGACGGCCCAACCATCCAGAGGGCTAACTGTGCGGTCCTCAATAGGGGTTTCAGGATGGAAGTCTTCTTCGAGACGGTGCGAGAGCTGTCCAGTTCATTGGGGGTTCCGCTCATAGGGATGAGCTATTACAACCCCATACTCAGCTACGGAGAGGAGAGGTTCGTAGAGAGGGCTCTGGAGGTGGGCCTCTCAGGGCTGATCGTCCCGGACCTGCCCTTCGACGAGGGGCGCCCCTTTTATTCCAGATGCAGGGAGCTCGGTCTGGACCCCGTTCTCATGTTGACCCCCCTCACCCCCGAGGAGAGGGCCCGCAGGATCCTGGCTGAGTCCTCCGGCTTCGTCTACTGCGTCTCCTTCCTGGGCGTCACGGGCGCGCACAAGGAGGTCTCCATGTCCTGGGTGAAGGGTGTCGTGTCAGCCCTCCGTAGGGAGAGCCCGATCCCTCTCCTCCTGGGCTTCGGCCTGCGATCTGGGTCGATGGTGAGGAGCATATCGCCGCACGTGGACGGCGTGGTCCTGGGAAGCGCCCTCGTGAACGTGATCGACGAGTCAGCGCTCCACGGCACAGATCCCATAGCCGGCGTGGGAGAGCTGCTGAGGGAGGTGAGGGAGGCCCTCGATGGGGGAGACGAGGCCATTCAAATTCCGCCCCTCGCTCTGGTATAATATGCTTCGCCTCTTAGCTTCAAAACTCTTGGGAAAGGAGGGCGAACGGGGTATGCGTAAGTTCAGGTGTCTCGAGTGCAAGCACGAGTTCGAGACCGAAGCGGAGGAGTCCCTGAGGTGCCCCAAGTGTCTGAGCCACTACCTCCTTCTCCTGGAGGGCAAGCCTCTGAAGGGCAAGAGGTGGGGCAGCAAGAGCTACAGCATAGGTGGTTCGAAGAAGTAGCCTCTCCGTCCGCGGTTCGCTTTCGGCGCGGTGATCTCCTAAGCGTTGAAGGAGCTCCTGGGGTTAGGGAAACAGCCCTAACTCATACCCCAGGAGCTCGTTCTCTTCCAGATCAACAACGCGGCGTGTAGGAGCGCGTGGGCGGAGGACAGGATTAAGACGATGGAGGGATGGGTTAGACCCAGGTCCATCAGCCTGTGGTGGATGTGCCCTCTGTCGGGGGAGAAGATGTGCCTTCCTGTGGCGGCCCTCCTCACGACCGCGAAGGCCAGGTCCAGCATGGGTACGCCCCCGAAGGCCAAAAGCCACACCAGGCGATCGAAGCTGACGCCTGCCCCGAGCGCCGAGATCCCGGAGGTCCAACCCATAGTGAAACCCAGGAGGAGGCTACCGCTGTCCCCCAAGAATATGGCGGCCTTGGGCTTGTTGTAGAACAGGACGCCGGCGGCCATCCCCAGCATCGACGCGGCGAAGACCGAGTTTAAGCTGCCCGTCACCCAAAGGGTCGCCGATGACACGGCGAAAAGGGACAAAGACAGCCCATCCACGCCGTCTATCAGGTTGTAGGCGTTCGACATGGACAACAACCACAGCGCCCCCAGAGCGTACTCGAGGACGCCGACGTCCATCAGCGGCGCAGCCGCCAGGAGGGACGATAGGATCTGGAAAATCAGCTTGACTTTAGCCCTCAGGCCCACCAGATCGTCGGCCAGGCCCACCAGGAAGATCAGGGAGGAACCGATCAGGAAGGGAGCCCTTAACTCCCTGTTCTGTTGCCAGACAGTCGCCAAGAGGAGAGAAGCGTAGATCGCCAGCCCGCCGTTCCTGGGGACAGGGGAGAGATGGACCTTCCTCTCGTCCGGCAGGTCCAGTATTCCGTATCTCCTGGCCACCAGCACGGCTACCTTGGTGGCCGCTAAGCTCAGGACCAGGAACGAGGCGAAAGCCAGAGCGCTCTTGCTCAACATCCTGAGGCGAGGTCACTTGGTTCCGAAAAGCCTATCGCCGGCGTCTCCCAGGCCTGGCACGATGTATCCGTGGTCGTTGAGGTGGGAATCCACGGCGGCCACGTATATGGTCACGTCTGGGTGCTGGGAGAACACCCTCTCTATGCCCTCGGGGGCCCCTATGAGGGAGACCAGGTTTATCCTCTGACCTCCTCTGCCCTTCACTATGCTTATGGCTTCGCAGGCGGAACCTCCAGTGGCGAGCATGGGGTCCAGGATGAAGACATCCCTCTCGGCCACATCCGGCGGCAACTTACAGTAGTACTCCACCGGGCTCAGGGTTCTGGGATCCCTGTATATGCCTATGTGTCCTACCTTGACGTTCGGGATTATCTTAGTTATACCCTCCACCATCCCCAGGCCAGCCCTGAGTATGGGTACCAGGAGCAACTTCTTGCCAGCTATCTCATAACCCCTAGCGGGAGCCACAGGGGTCTCGAGCGATACCTCCCTTAGGGGTAAGTAGCGAGTTATCTCATAGACCATGAGACCAGCTATCTCCGAGACCAGCTCCCTGAACTCCTTTACCGGCGTCTCCTTGTTCCTGACTATGGAGAGCTTGTGCTGGATGAGGGGATGATCTATGCACACCAGCCTGCCCTTCCCGTCCTCAGAGGTATTGTACTTGCAAAACGACCTCTCCAGCGACTCTATCTTGTTGAGCCTGATGGCGTGTCTTTCCCCTTCGAACTCAGTGGAGAGCCACACCTTGGCTATCTCGAAGGCCTCCTCGGGAGGAAGTCCCCTGCCCCTCAAGGCCAGCACGTTGGCGTTGTTGTGAGCTCTGGCGAGACGAGCCATCTCCAGGTCACAGCAAACGGACGCGTAGATCCCGGGGAATTTGTTGGCGGCTATGCTCATCCCTATACCTGTACCGCACACCAGGATGCCGCAGTCGGCACTGCCGCTCAGGAGCGCCCTGCAGACCATGGCTGCTATGTCTGGATAGTCCGCAGGTTCCTCGGAGTTGACGCCCACGTCTGCGACCTCCAAGCCCAATTCCGAAAGCTTAGAGGCCAAAAACGACTTCGTCCTAAACCCCGCGTGATCGGATCCCAGGGCGACCACCTTGAACAAGGTACTCCCCTCCCCCTCTCTTGGGCTGGCAAAGATTCTACCCTCTAGAAGTCAGCTCCACAACCCGAAGCCCATTTAAGGAGGGGGAGGAACTCCCTCCCCCTCCTTCGGGTTCACTTCGAGAGCTCTCTTGAGGTCGATCAGAACTTGGTCAACAGCGTCAGCATGACGCCTGCGGCCACGGCCGTCCCTATAACTCCGGCCACGTTCGGCCCCATGGCGTGCATGAGCAGGAAGTTGGAGGGGTTCTCCCTCTGCCCTATGCGCTGGACCACCCTAGCTGCCATTGGAACGGCAGACACTCCCGCAGCTCCTATCATCGGGTTTATCCTTCCTCCGCTCAGGACCATCATCACCTTGCCGAAGAGCACCCCTCCTGCGGTGCTGGCTGCGAAGGCCACAAGGCCCAGGGCTATTATCTTCAGCGTAGCGGGGGTGAGGAAGGTGTTGGCCTCCATCGTGGCGCCCACCGTGAGGCCCAAGAATATGGTCACCACGTTTATGAGCTCGTTCTGGGCAGTCTTGGAGAGCCTCTCCACCACGCCGCACTCTCGAAGCAGATTGCCGAACATGAGTATTCCCAACAGGGGGACGGCAGCCGGCAACAGCAAGCCAGTCACTATCATAGAGACTATCGGGAAGAGGATCCTCTCGAGCCTGGAGACCGGCCTTAGTTGGGTCATGACGATCTGCCTCTCGGCCTTCGTGGTGAGCAGCCTTATCACCGGAGGCTGAATTAGAGGAACCAAGGACATGTAGGAGTACGCCGCCACCGCTACGGCTCCGAGCAGGTGGGGGGCTAGCTTCATCGTGAGGTATATGGCTGTAGGTCCGTCAGCCCCGCCTATTATCCCTATGGCAGCTGCCTCCTTTACGGTGAAGCCCAACAACACAGCCCCCATCAGGGAGATGAAGACCCCCAGCTGGGCTGCTGCTCCCAGCAGGAAGGTCACTGGGTTAGCTATTAGGGGACCAAAGTCGGTCAGAGCTCCTATCCCCAGGAAGATCAGGATCGGATATATCTCGTGCTTGGTGCCGAAGTACAGATAGTGGAGAAATCCGTGGTCCTCCATTATTCCGCTCAGGGGCAGGTTGACCAGTATGCAGCCGCTGGCTATGGGCACGAGCAGGAGCGGCTCAAACCCCCTCCCTATTGCCAGGTAGAGCAGGAGGCATCCCACGCATATCATCACCACGTTTCCCCACGTGAGGGCTAAGTAGCCTGACTGGTCTATCACGCTCCTGAGCGCTTCCGCGTAGAGGCTTAACATCTCACATCACCGCTCCCGCCTCAGCCTATTACCACCATGGCGTCGCCGGTGTTCACCGAATCCCCTTCCTTGACCAACACCTGCTTCACGGTCCCGGAGGTGGGGGCCAGTATCTCGTTCTCCATCTTCATGGCCTCCAGCACCACCAACAGATCGCCCGCGGAGACCTGCTCGCCCTCCCTGACGTTAACCCTCAGGATCTTGCCGGGCATGGGTGCGGACACCGTGGAGCCGCCGACCGTCGGCTGCGGAGAGGGCTTGGGAGCGGGTGCCGGAGCCGAGGCCTGGGCCGGCGCAGGAGCAGGCGAAGCTGTTACGGGAGATGGAGCCACCGGAGCTGATGGAGCTGGATTTACCGGGGCCGAAGGTGCCCCGAAGCCCATCTCTTCCACTTCCACCTCGTAGACCTTCCCGTTGACCGTGACCCTAAACCTTCTGCCCATTTTCTTACTACCCCCTTATAGTTCGCTTCCTCGATCTCTTAGGGTGTGAGCTCTCCCGGTCGGCGACCTAGTTCGGACAGCCGTCCAACCCCTCCAGGTTCTCGATGAACCCGTAGGACCGCCAGGAGCTGACCCTGAGCTGGGGCGCTAAGGTCTGACCAGCGATCTTGTATGACGCCTGAGCCACGACCATCGCAGCCGCTATGGCCGCCACGATCTCCTCCTCCTGCTCCTTCGCCCCAGGAGGGACTGGGGCGCTCTCCGCGGTCTTAGGCCTTGCCTCTACCTTCGGAGGGGCGCTCTCGGGCTTGCTGGGGGAAGGGGCTGGAGAGGGAGCTGAGACAGCGGAGACCATTTTGTCTATGTACTTGATGGCGTACATCACCAGGCACAATCCGGCCAGGACCAGGAACACTATCGAAAAGGCTATCAAGGAGAGGAGAACGCTTCCACCGAATCCCTCGAAGATATGATGACCCATCTCCCATACCCCCAACCTAAGCCGGCATGACGCCGTGCTTCCTGCGAGGCCGCTGCTCTCGCTTGGTGGAGGTGAGGGTCAAAGCCCTGTAGAGCTCGAGCCTCGTCTCCTCCGGCAGTATGACCTTGTCCACGAAGCCCCTGCGGGCTGCCTCGTAGGGAGTGGCGAACTTCCTGCGGTACTCCTCGATCTTCTGCCTTCTCATCTCCTCTGGGTTCTCGGCCGACTCTATCTCCTTCCTGAAGATTATGTTGGCCGCACCCTCGGCGCCCATCACTGCGATCTCGGCCTGGGGCCAGGCCATGACGAAGTCGGCCCCGAGGTCCTTCGAGCACATGCCGAGGTAGGCCCCTCCGTAGGCCTTCCTCAGGATTATCGTGATCTTAGGGGAGGTGGCCTCCGAGTAGGCGTAGAGCATCTTGGCCCCGTGCCTGATTATCCCCCCGTACTCCTGGGCGGTTCCAGGGAGGTAACCGGGTACGTCCACGAAATTGACTATAGGTATGTTGAAGGCGTCGCAGAACCTGATGAACCTGCTGGCTTTATCGGAGGCGTCTATGTCCAGGCAACCTGCCATGTGCGCTGGCTGGTTGGCTATTATGCCGATGGCGTGTCCCCCTACCCTGCCGAAGCCGACCACTATGTTGGGGGCGAAGAAGGGCTGTACCTCGAAGAAATCCCCCATGTCCAGGACTTTAGCGAGGACGTGCCTAACGTCGTACGGCTTGTTCGGGTTTGTGGGCACTATCTCCCTCAGGCTGAGTTCCGCCCTGGCGGGATCGTCGCCGAGGTCCACGAAGGGGGGCGTCTCCATGTTGTTGGAAGGGAGGAAGCTCAAGAGCTTTCTCACCTGGGCGAAGCACTCGGCCTCGTCCCTGGCGAAGAAGTGGGCGTTGCCGGACCTCTGGTTGTGGGTCATCGCCCCTCCGAGCTGTTCGGAAGTCACGTCCTCTCCGGTGACGGCCTTTATGACCTGGGGGCCGGTGATGTGCATTATCCCTATCTTGTCCACCATGAAGATGAAGTCCATCAACGCCGGGCTGTAGACGGCGCCGCCCGCGCAGGGTCCGGCTATCACGGCCAGCTGGGGTATGACCCCAGACGCCACCGTGTTCCTGTAGAAGATCTGGCCGTATCCGCTCAACGAGTCCACCGCCTCCTGGATCCTGGCGCCGCCGGAGTCGTTGATCCCCACCACGGGCGCCCCGGTCTTGATGGCCATGTCCATTATCTTGCATATCTTCTTGGCGTGCATCTCGCCCAACGACCCTCCGAGGACGGAGAAGTCCTGTGAGAAGACGTACACTATCCTGCCCCCCACGGTGCCGTAGCCGGTCACCACGCCGTCCCCGAGGTAGGTCTTCTTGTCCATGCCGAAGTAGCTGCAGCGGTGCTCCACGAACTCGTCTATCTCCACGAAGCTGCCAGGATCCAGGAGGAGCTCTATCCTCTCCCTGGCAGTCAGCTTGCCCTTCGAGCGCTGGGACTCGAGTGCCTTCTCGCCAGCTGGCGCTTTGGCCTCTTGTCTCTTGGCCAGCAGCTCTCCGCAGAGTTCCTCGATCGTCCTCTCGGCCATCTGTGGGTTCCCTCCTCGTCCTAGTCTTTCCTCTCCGATAGCTCGAGCAGCACGCCGCCAGAGGACTTGGGGTGCAGGAAGGTTATCTTGGCCCCACCAGCGCCGTATCTGGGCTCCTCGTATATGAGTTTGACCCCCTTCTCCTTGAGCTCAGCTATGGCCTGATTTATGTCGTCCACCCTCAGGGCTATGTGGTGGATGCCGCCCTTGCCTCCGTTGGACTCTATGAACTTCGCCACCGCGCTGTCGGGAGCAGTGGCCTCCAGGAGCTCTATCTCGGAATCCCCTACCGGCAGGAACGCCACCTTGACCTTCTGCTCCTCCACGACCTCAACGCCCGCGCTCTTTATCCCCAGGGCCTCGGAGTAGAGCTTTAGCGCCTCGTCCAAGTTCGTGACAGCTATGCCTATGTGATCCACCTTCAACACCTTCACCTTTTATCCCTCCCGCAGTTCTCAGAGTTGGAGTTGAATATCTCGCAGAGGATCTCTCCCGCCAGGGTGTAGGGATCCCTCCTTCTGGCGTAGAGGTCCTCCAGCACCGCAGGATCGGAGAGGACCTCTCTCAGCCTGTCCTCCACCACCTTGGCGATCTCCCTGCGGAGGATCTCCTCTACCTCCCACTCCAGTCGCCTGTACGCCCTGTCGCGACCGCTCGAGCTGCTCTTGATGAAGTTTCGATGCGCTTTAAGGCTCTCTGCTAACTCTGCGACCCCCTCGCCAGTCTCAGCCACGGTCTTGTGCACAGGCGGTCTCCAGGCGGCCTCTTTGGGGATGCTCATGTCGAGCACCATCTCGACCTCTGTTACGAGCCGATTGACCCCTTCCCTGTCCGCCTTGTTGACCACGAAGATGTCGGCTATCTCCATTATCCCGGCCTTCATCAGCTGTATGCTGTCGCCCATGCCCGGCACCAGCACCAGGCAGACCGTGTCGGAGACCCGAACGATGTCCACCTCCGACTGCCCTACCCCCACGGTCTCGATGAAGACCACGTCGTAGCCGCAAGCGTCGAGTATGAGGGCAGCCTCGAAGGTAGCCCTGGCTATACCCCCGAGGCTGCCCCTCGTCCCCATGCTCCTTATGAACACGTTGGGATCGGTGGAATGTCTTTGCATCCTGAGCCTGTCGCCGAGGATGGCCCCGCCGGTGAAGGGGCTGGATGGGTCGACCGCTACGACTCCCACCTTCAACCCCTTATCCCGCAGGGTTAGGACCAGCTTATCCACCAGAGTGCTCTTGCCAGCGCCAGGGCTCCCCGTGACGCCAACCACGTGCGCTCTACCGCTCCTTGGATATATGGCCTTCATTATGGTGTCGGTGTAGGAGGATTCGTTCTCCACCAACGATATCAGCTTCGCTATGGCGCGAACGTCGCCGCCCAAAGCCCTGGCGATAAGCGCCTCCATGACCTCGCCTCCCAAAAGTCACCTCAGGACACGCTGCTTTCCTTGCGCCTCTTCTCCTCCACCGCTTTCTTGAGCCACTCCACGGTCTGGCTCGTGGGCGTGCCAGGGCCGAATATGGCCTTAGCCCCTATCTCCAGCAACCTGGGCACGTCCTCGGGCGGTATGACGCCGCCTCCGAAGACTATTATGTCCTCCGCCCCCCTCTCCTTAAGCAGCTCTATCACCTTGCTGAAGTAGTACTCGTGCGCACCCGAGAGGATGGAGAGGCCGATCGCGTCCACGTCCTCCTGGATGGCGGTCTCCACTATCTGCTCGGGGGTCTGCCTCAGGCCGGTGTATATGACCTCCATGCCCGCGTCCCGCAGGGCTCTGGCCACCACCTTCGCTCCTCGATCGTGCCCGTCCAGGCCAGGCTTAGCTATCACAACTCTGATCTTCCTCTCCTCGGACAAGTTCGGCACCTCCCCCAGACCTTAAAGGACCACGTTCTCGACGTATTCCCCGAATACCTCCCTGAGTACGCCGCATATCTCGCCCTCAGTGGCGTAGGCCTTGACCGCCTCTATGAAGTAGGGCATCAGGTTGACGCTCTCGTCCATGGCGGCTTTCCTCAGGTCCTCCAAGACGGCCTTCACCCTGAGGTTGTCCCTCTGCTCCTTTAGTTCCTTTAGCTTCTTGCGCTGGAGCTCCTCCACGGCGGGATCGACCTTCAGTATCTTCCTGTTCACGTTCTCCTCTTTTATCTGGAACTTGTTCACGCCTACCACGACGGCCTCGCCGTTCTCCACCTTCTTCTGGTATTGATAGGCGCTGTCCTGGATCTCCTGCTGGACGTAGCCCTTCTCTATCGCCACCAGCATGCCGCCCATCTCGTCGATCTTCCGGATGTACTCCTCGGCCTGGCGCTCTATCTCGTTGGTGAGCCACTCTATGTAGTAGGAACCGGCGAGCGGATCTATGGTCTCGGTGACCCCGCTCTCGTAGGCTATTATCTGCTGGGTCCTCAGGGCTATCCTCACCGACTCTTCGGTCGGCAGGCACAGGGCCTCGTCGTAGGAGTTGGTGTGCAAAGACTGGGTCCCGCCGAGCACCGCAGCTAGCGCCTGTATGGTGACCCTGATTATGTTGTTCTCGGGTTGCTGGGCCGTCAGGGTGGAACCGCCAGTCTGGGTGTGGAAGCGGAGCATCATGGCCCTGGGGTTGGTCACCTTGAAGCGCTCCTTCATTATCTTCGCCCAAAGCCTTCTGGCCGCTCTGAACTTGGCTATCTCCTCGAGGAAATCGTTGTGGGCGTTGAAGAAGAAGGAAAGCCTCTCGCCGAAGACGTTGGGGTCAAGCCCCTTCTTTATGGCCGCCTCCACGTAGGCTATCGCGTCCGCCAGGGTGAAGGCCACCTCTTGCACCGCGGTGGAACCAGCCTCCCTTATGTGATATCCGGAGATGGAGATGGTGTTCCACTTGGGGACGTGCTGGCTGCCGAACTCGAATATGTCGGTTATCAAGCGCATCGAGGGCTTGGGGGGGAAGATGTAGGTTCCCCTGGCTATGTACTCCTTGAGGATGTCGTTCTGTATGGTGCCGGACAGCTCCTCCGGTTTTACCCCCTGCTTCTCGGCCACGGCGATGTACATGGCCCACAGTATCGCAGCTGGCGCGTTTATGGTCATGGAGGTGCTGACCTTGTCAAGAGGGATGCCGTCGAAAAGGATCTCCATGTCCTTGAGGGAGTCTATGGCGACGCCGACTTTGCCCACCTCACCTCTGGCCATCGGGTGGTCGGAGTCGTAGCCTATCTGCGTGGGGAGATCGAAGGCCACGCTGAGCCCGGTCTGGCCCTGCTCCAGGAGGTAACGATACCTCTTGTTGGACTCCTCAGCGGTGGCAAAGCCCGCGTACTGGCGCATCGTCCAGAACCTTCCCCTGTACATGGTGTTCTGGACGCCCCTCGTGAAGGGGTACTCGCCGGGCATGCCCAGGTCCCTCATGTAATCGAGGTCCTTCACGTGGTTCGGCAGATAGACCCGCTCGACGGGTATGCCGGAACCAGTGGTGAAGTGCTCTTTCCTCTCGGGAGCCTTCTGCAACGACTTTTGAACCCGCTGATCCCACTTCTCCTTCTCGGCTTCTATGGCCTTTAACCTCTCTGGATCGAACAACTCGATCTGCCCCCCTTCCTCTTTTGGCCGTTCTTACGGCTTCCGATCGAGGCCAACCACCATTATACAACGGTGGATTGCGAAGGAAAGAGACACGTCAAGTCCAAATAAAGACTCAACTTTAAAATTTGTCTATCAAATTGTTCCTACTCCGCATCGGCGGCCACGGGCTCTTTGGAGTAGAACATCGAGCCGTGCTGGATGAGCCTCAGGTGGAACGAGAAGGCCTCCTTCAGGTTGTGGGGTTCGTGTCCGCCCATGTTCTCGGCCTTCTTGAGGTAGTCCAGGAGGAGAGGTCTGTAGTCGGGATGGGCGCACTTGTTTATGATCTCCCTGCTCCTCTCCCTGGGCGTGAGCCCCCTGAGGTCTGCCACGCCCCACTCGGTCACCACCACGTCCACGTCGTGCTCTGTATGGTCTATGTGGGAGCAGAACGGAACTATGCGGGATATCTTGCCCTCCTTGGCCGTCGATGGGGTCAGGAACACGGTGAGGTAAGCGTTTCGGGCGAAGTCGCCGGACCCCCCTATGCCGTTTATCATCTTGGACCCTAAGGCCATGGTGGAGTTGACGTGTCCGTAGATATCCACCTCCACCGCCGTGTTCATAGCTATCACGCCAAGCCGTCTTATGACCTCGGGGTGGTTGCTTATCTCCTGAGGCCTCAGGACGACCTTCTTCCTGTAGCAATCTATGTTGGCGTACATCCGCTTAGCTCCCTCGGGGCTCGGCGTGAAGGAGGTTCCAGAGGCGAAGGAGACCTTCCCCCTGTCTATCAGGTCCAGCATGGAGTCCTGGATGACCTCGGTGTAGACCTGGAGGTTTTCGCTGGGCCACTCCAGGAACCCAGCTAGCACGGCGTTCGCCACCTCCCCTACGCCGGACTGCAGAGGGAGGAGGTCCCTGCTCAGTCTACCCGAGGAGACCTCTACCTCCAGGAAGTCCAACAGGTTTCTGGCCATCTTAGCGCTTATCTCGTCGACGGGGGCCAGCGGCCTCTGCTTATCGGGGACGTTGGAGGGCACTATGGCCACTATCTTCGAAGGATCACATGGGATGTAGGGGGTACCTATCCTGTCGCTGACCTTGGTTATGGGTATTGGCTCCCTGTGAGGAGGATCGGCCGGCACGTAGATGTCGTGGATGCCCTCCAGAGAGAGGGGTTGGCAGACGTTGACCTCGACTATGACTTTATCCGCCATTTTGACGAAGGTGGGGGTGTTGCCGACAGAGGTGGAGGGCACTATGCCTCCCTCCTCCGTTATGGCCACCGCCTCCACTATCGCGACGTCTATCTTGCCGAAGAACCCATACCTCACGTTCTGGGAGCAATGGGAGAGATGTATATCCTGGAAGAGAACAGAGCCCTCGTTTATGGCCTTTCGGATCTCCTCGTTGGTCTGATAGGGAAAGCGCTTTCGAAGTGCTCCAGAGGTGGTGAGCTCCCCGTCCAGCTCCGGTCCGACCGAGGCACCCGTCCAGAGGGTGAGGTTGGAAGGGGAGCCCGATATCCTCTTTCGCCTGGCTATCTCCATGGGAACGACCTTGGGATACCCGGATGGGGTGAAACCGCTTGCCCCTATCGTGAAGCCGTCCTTGACGAAATCAGCGGCTTCCTCGGGTCCCATGATGACGGCGTGAAGCCCCTTGCACCTGACCCTGTCCTTTATGTCCATCATCTTGCGCTCACCTCCGACATGTGTCTTGGCAACCTATCCGAGGAGTATGTGCAATAGGGAGGTGAAGACCACCATGCCGAGCAAGGCCACCGGATAGGTGGCGCCGTAGCCCACCGCCACGTCCTCCGTCTTGGTCGCGTCTATAGCGGCTCCGAGGCCAGGGGTGCTGGTCATGCCGCCGCATATAGCTCCCGCCAGGAGTATCCAGTTCATCTTCCACGCGTACCTGGCCACCAGGTAGCCGGCGATCTCCGCTCCAAAGGCGGACAACAGGCCTATGGCGATCAGGAGAAATCCGTGCTCCTTGACGGTCTTGATGACCTCTCCCCCCGCCTCCAACCCCACTATCGCCAGGAAATAGGCCAGGCCTATAGTCCTTATGGCGCCCAGGGACTTGCCGTCCATCCTCATGTTCAGCGGTCCCACCTTGCCTATGGAGCCGAGGATCAGCGCAGCTATCAGGCCACCGCCGGTGGTGCCCAGGCTGACCGACAGCTTTCCACCGAGGGGTACCTTGATGGAGCCGAGCAAGTAGCCGACCACTATGCAGAAGGCGAAGGCGGCTATCGAGAAGGCGGCCGAGGCTTTGCCCTGGGACTCCTTGGAAGCCCCTCTCATCTTCTCCAGGTCCACCTTGAACTGCTCCCTCTCTTTGTCCACGTCTATGCCGAACAGAATAGGCGCGAACTGGACGAAAAGGATGACGGCAAGGACGCCGAAGGGATAAGCTATGCTGTGCCCCACCGTGACCTCAGGGTTGTTTTTGGTCACCTCGAGGGCGGCTGCAAGCCCAGGCGAGCTGGTCAGAGCTCCGGTGTAAGTTCCCCCGATCAGATGAGCGCTGGCGCTACCGCGGAAGAATATGGCCAGAAGGTAAGTTATGAACGCCCCGACGAAGGTGATGAAAGCGCCCAGGAAGGCGAACTTGAAGCCATACCTCTTGATGACGTTCACCATGTCGCCCGCCGAGAGCAGACCGACGGCCACGACGAAGAGGGTCAGGTTGAAGTTGAAAAATCCCTTTGGAGCACTATAGCCCAACGCGCCCATCACCAGCCCGGCGAAAAGAGCCCCAGAGGTCTCCAGGCTGAACCTGCCTACCTTGATCTGCCCTATCAGCACCCCAACCAAAACGGGCAGGGTCATGACGAAGATGGGATCCTTCATCAACTTGGCGAGGATATCCATGCTTTGCCCTCCTCTCGCGAAGAATATGGAAGCACAGCTACCGACAGGGATAACCAACAGGGGGCAAACCCGCGGAACCTGTTCCTCGCAGGATCAGCTTGTCCCCCGAGGAGGGAAGAGGACAAGGGGAGAACCTGCTACTGAGTCAGATTTTTCACAAGGAGAAGGAAAAGTCAAGAGGGATAAAAGAACCCTCTTAGAATTCTCAAAGATAAAGTCAAAATCAACTAAACTAAAAAATCATTAACGATTAGCTCAAATTGCCCTAGATCCTGTAGTCGTCGGTCAGGTCGGGGGTTGCCTCTCTCTCCAAGAGACTCATTACCTCGTCGAACCTCTCGAACAGCCTCTTCACTGCAGTTATCAGGGCCTTTCGCGCTCCTCCCCAATACCTCATCTCCAGCTCCTCCACGATCCTCCCCCTCTCGTACACGATGTTCGCCCCTTTGAGTATGGACTTGACCATGTTTATGGAGACCTGTGAGTAGAAGGAGACGTCCGCGTCCACTATGACGCCTGTGTCCACGTCCACCTCAGCGTAGACGCCGACGCTGTTGTAAAGGGCGTAAGCCGGGATATCCTTGGGGAGCCTGGCATAGGCGGCTATGAATATGGTGTTCCCCCTTCTCATCAGGAACTCCTACCCCTCTCTACGATGGCCCGAAGGCGCTCCCTACCCCTTCTCTCCACGTCCTCGAAGATGTTCCCTCCGTGCGCATCCATCGAGACTATAAGGGGCCCGAAATCCTCCACTCGGAACACCCACACGGCTTCGGCCATCCCAAGGTCCTCCCACAGGAGGGCCAAGACCTCTTTCACCGCCCTCGCGGCCTTGACGGCGCAACCCCCGGTGAAGGAGAGGTAAACGCCACCTACCTCCCTCAACGATTTTGCCACATCCGAGGACATACCCCCCTTGCCGACTATGGCCCTGACGCCCAGCTCCTTTATGACCCTGGGCTCGAACGGGTCCATCCTGGCGCTGGTGGTGGGACCGGCTGCGAGGACCCTGTAAGAGTCTCCCTCCCTAAGGACTATCGGGCCGCAGTGAAACATGACCCCCGAAGAGGGCGAGAAGGGGATCTCCAGGCCCGAGTCCAGGAAATCGAGCATCCTCCTGTGTGCCTTGTCCCTGGCGGTGTAAAGGACGCCGTCTAAGTGCACCACCTCTCCTACCTTGAGATCCCTCAGATCTTCCACCGGCAGACGACCTTCGCCCCTGAACAGAGCAAAGCCCATACCTCAAACACCCCCCGATTACATGTCCTCCAGCCAGGCCTCTTCTCCCGATACCCTGAGCGAAGCCCTCCTGTAAGCCCAGCAACAGAACTTCAGGGCCACGGGGAGGGTGGCGGTGTGCGTGTTGGCCACCTCGACGAAGGTCCCCAGGACCGTGGTGTTCCCTCCGAGGCCCATGGGACCCACGCCCAGCTCGTTCACGAGCTCGAAGAGCTCCTCCTCTAGAAGCGCTATCGAGGCGTCCTCGTTCCTAGAGGGCGCGCGGAGCAAGGCCCTCTCGGCGAGCTTCAGGGAGAGCGCCGCTGTCCCCCCAACCCCCAGGCCCAGGAAGGTCGGAGGGCAGGGCTTGCCGCCTGCCTCCAGGACCCTCTCGAGAACCCAAAGCTCGATCTCTCTCCACTTGGCCCCCGGGGAGAACAGCTTTAAGGCGGTCATGTTCTCGCTCCCAGCCCCCTTGATGGTCACCTGGATCCTCATCCCCCGCATCGCAGGGTATAGCTCCAGGTCCACCATGGGCATACCCCTGCCCAGGTTGTCGCCGCTGTTGGCCCTGGAGAGCGGATCTACTGCGTTGGGCCTCAAAGGGACCGATTCCGTGGCAAGTTTAACCCCACCCTCCAGAGCTGAAAGCCAGGCCCCAAGCTCCTCCGAGGAAACGTCGGTCCCAAACTGGACGAAAAAGAAGGGAAGGCCCGTGTCCTGGCACAGCGGGACGCCCTCAGCTTCCGCCATCTCGAGGTTCTCCAGGATGCTCTCGATCTGGGCCCTCGCGTGCCCCTCCTCGCGTTCCTTAACCTTGATCAGGGACTCTTTGACGAACCTGGGTGCCCTCACCGCGGCCCTTCTGAGCAACTCGCAAATCCACCGAGCCCTCTCCTCTCCCGACAAGGGGATCACCCCCTCCTGGCCAAGAGGTCCAGGACGGCCCTCATGAAGGCCGGCAGATCGTCCGGCTTCCTCGAGGTGACCAGATTGCCGTCCACCACGACCTCCTCGTCCACCCAGATCGCCCCAGCGTTCACCAGGTCGTCCCTTATTGCGAAGAAGCTGGTTAGCCTCTTGCCCCTAGCTATTCCAGCCGAGGCCAAAAGCCAACCTCCGTGACATATAGAAGCCACGACAGATCCCTCGTCCCAGCACTTCCTCACGAGCTCGACGAACCTGGGATCCCTTCTCATGTGGTCCGGAGCCCATCCTCCCGGGATCACCACGCAGTCGAACCTCGACCCCATGGCCTCGTCCAGCCCCATCTCCACCACCACTGGGTAGCCGAACTTTCCCGCCACCCTTTCGCCTGCCCTCGTACCCACGAGGAACGTGGATACGCCCGCTTCCTTAAGCCTGTAGTAGGGGTAAGTTACCTCCAGGTCCTGGAACTCCTTCTCCACCAACACCGCAGACCTAAGGCCGGAAGCTTTCATCCTCTTCCCACCTCCGTCAAAAGCCAGCTCAAGGCCAGGATGGTCTTGGCATCCTTGAACAGGCCAGACCTCAAACCATCCCTCAGGTCTTCGATCGGAAAAGGCGACAAGGTGACCCCCTCGTCGTCGTCCTGAGGTAGCGGGTCCTCGACCATCTCGTCGCAGAAGTAGAGGTGAACCACCTCGTCGGAGAAGCCCGGAGAGGTGTAGAAGGTCAAAACCTTTTTGAGGGAGAGAGGCCTATAGCCCGTCTCCTCCCGCATCTCCCTGACGGCGCACTCCTCCGGCGACTCTCCCTCCTTGAGAAGTCCAGCGGGGACCTCCAACAGCTCCTCCCCTACGGCGTATCGGAACTGCCTTACCAACAGGACGCGACCGTCGAGGACGGGCAGCACAGCCACGGCAGGGAGGTGCTCCACCACCTCCCTGCCGGCGATCCCACCGTGGGGCAAGATGACTTCGTCGCGGCGAAGGCTCAATATCCTCCCTCGGTAGATCAGCTCCTCCCTGAGCTTCCTCTCCAAGGCGCTCTCCCCCTAAAGGGTTCCCCTGACCGCCTCGCGCCCCCTGTGGAAGGCCTTTAAGTTGATCTCCACGAGGGAGGCCTTCTCGGAGAAGATCTCCTCTATGGCTTTCGCGCAGCTCTCAACCCCAACCAGCCCGGACGACTCCACCAATGCCCCCAGCGCCACCATGTTCAAGACCCTCGGGTTGCCCAACTCTATGGCGATGGAGCTACAGGGAACCTCCACGACCCTTAAGTCCTTCCTGGAGCTTCTCACGTCCACCATGTCGGTGTTTACCACCAGCACTCCGCCAGCCAGCACCTTGGGCTCGTACTTGATGAAGGAGGGCTTGTTGAGCACTACGGCGCAGTCAGGCCTCTCCACTATAGGGGCTCCTATCTCCTGATCGGATATTATCACGGTGCAGTTCGCCGTGCCGCCGCGCATCTCGGGCCCATAGGAGGGCATCCAGGTGACGTGGTATCCCTCCTTCATCCCAGCGTAAGCCACGATCCTCCCCAGCATTAGAAGCCCCTGTCCTCCGAAACCGGCCGCTATCAAGCTCTTCGAGGAAGCCAAGGTCGATCACCACCTACAGCTCCACGTTCTTGAACTCGCCCAGCTGGTAGTAGGGCATGACCTTCTCGACGACCCTCTTCAAGGATTCGTTGGGGCTCAACCCCCAACCGGTGGGACAGGTGGAGAGGACCTCCACCATGGAGAAGCCTTTACCGGCCATTTGGACCTGGAAAGCCCTCTTTATGGCCTCCTTAGCCTTGAGGACGTACCTTGGCTGGACTACCGTCACCCTGGCTATATAGCCCGGCGCCTCGAGCTGGGCCAACATCTCGCTCATCCTTATGGGGTATCCCGACAACTTTGGGTCCCTCCCGGAGGGGGCGGTGGTAGCCCTCTGCCCGGGCAAGGTGGTGGGGGCCATCTGGCCTCCGGTCATGCCGTATATGCCGTTGTTGATGAAGATCACGGTGATGTTCTCCCCTCTGTTGGCGGCGTGCACTATCTCGGCCGTACCTATGGAAGCCAGATCTCCATCGCCCTGGTAGGTGAACACCACTAGATCGGGCCTAACCCTCTTCACCCCTGTGGCCACCGCTGGAGCCCTTCCATGAGCTGCCTCGTACATGTCGCAGTTTACGTAGTTGTATAGCAGGACCGAGCAACCCACCGGAGCTACGCCCACGGTTCTATCCTGTATCCCCAGCTCGTCTATGCACTCGGCCACGAGTCGGTGAACTATCCCGTGGGTGCACCCTGGGCAATAGTGGGTCTTGACGTCGAACATGCTCCTGGGCCTTCCGAAAACCTTAACCGCCTTCATGACCACACCCCCTGCTATAGACGAGCGGCGAACTCCACTACCTCTGCCACGCTGGGCACCATTCCGCCTACCCTTCCGTAGAACTCAACGGGACACCTTCTGGCAGCAGCGCAGAGGACGTCCTCCAGCATCTGCCCTGTGCTCATCTCCACCACGCCTATCCTCCTCACCCTCTCGGCCCACACGTATATCTGCTCGTAGGGGAACGGGAACAGGGATATGGGCCTGAAAAGGCCGACCCTGACGCCTTTGTCCCTGAGCTCCTTGACGGCGGTCTTGGCTATCCTGGCGCAAGTGCCGTAGGCCACCAGCATCAGCTCGGCGTCCTCCAACATGTACTCCTCGAACCTGATCTCCCTCTCCCTCATGGCGTCGTACTTGGCCTTGAGCTTGAGGTTGTGCCTCTCCAGCTCCTCGGGGTTCAGATATAGCGATTTGATCAGGGCTCTCTTGCCCCTCTCCTTAGCGTAGCCCACGGCCCACTCCCTCGGGTCCGGCGGAGTCACACCGCTTTCTACCTTTCTGAACTCCACGGACTCCATCATCTGTCCGAGGAACCCATCGGCCAGCACCATCACCGGGTTCCTGTAGAACTCAGCTAGGTCGAAGGAGACGTATATGAGATCAGCCGCTTCCTGAAGGGTGCTGGGGGCTAGCACCAAGAGCCTGTAGTCCCCGTGTCCCCCTCCCTTGGTAGCCTGGAAGTAGTCCGACTGGGAGGGCAGTATACCCCCTAGACCGGGTCCAGCCCTCATGACGTTCACTATCAGGCACGGGAGCTCGGCTCCCGCTATGTAGGATATCCCCTCCTGCATCAGGGATATGCCGGGGCCCGAGGAGGAGGTCATCACGCGAGCTCCGGTGGCAGCGGCTCCGAATATCATGTTGATGGCGGCCACCTCGCTCTCGGCCTGGAGGTAGACGCCCCCTACCTCTGGTAACCTTCTGGACATGTACTCCGGTATCTCGTTCTGAGGGGTTATGGGGTAACCGAAGAAGTACCTACACCCTGCCTGTATGGCCGCCTCGGCGAAGACCTCGTTGCCCTTCATCAGAACCTTCCCCATGAGCTTTTCACCCCCCGAAGTCCGCTTCATTCGCCCTCTTCTTCGTACCTGTAGACCTCGATCGCCACGTCAGGGCACATGGTGGCGCACATCCCGCAGGCTATGCACCCGTCCTCGTGCTGTTCCACCGGTTGATAGCCGGACGAGTTTATCCTGTCCGAGACCCTGAGCACCTTCTTGGGGCAAACGGCCACGCAAAGCTCGCAGGACTTGCACCTCTCCTCGTCGATCTTGACGTAACCCTTCGCAGGCAAGACCTACACCCCCTTCCAACCTATCGCCTTTTGAAGATCAGCCTCTCCAAGACCCAGATCCTCCCATGAAAGCTGTGGGAGGACCCCTTGAAGTCCTCCCACACCCTCGACCAGACGCACAGGGCGAACACCTCTAGACCTAGCTTGCGCGCTACGCTAGAGGCCACCTCGTGCCCCCTCAACAACACCTCCGAGCTCGTCTCCGGTCCTAAGTTCGGGTTGGAGATGATCCACCTGGTCTCAAGGCCCGTTAGCTCCTCGAACTCCCGCTTTAGGCCCCTCAGGAGACCTTCGTCCAGGACGGGCGAGCGATAGGGGTTCAGCACCATAGCCGAGAAGACCTCCGCCCCAACCATCTGGGACAGGACGGAGCCCGCTGCCCTAAGCCCCCTCGCATCTCCCCCCAGGTCCACCACGAACTTGCTGTCCCTTTCTCGCCTCCAAAGGGAGCGCAGAGAGCTCACTAGCACGGGCAGATCCGCAAACCTCATGTCCCCTCTGGGCCCAATCACCTCGACTCCTTCCCCCTCTATCTCCTCCCTGAACCTACTGGCGGAGAAGTAGGGGTTGGAGACGTCCAGGTCGACTAAAAGGGTCCTTCTTCCGGACTTGGCGCTGTTTTTGGCCAAAAACGCCCCTATCTCGCTCTTGCCGCTCCCGGACATACCGAACAGGACGATCAGTCGCTCGGAAGGAAGACAGCCCTCAGGGAGAGACGTCAGCAAAGGCGATCCCCCTTTCTTATCCTCCTCCCCCTGGCCCAGGCCTCCCCGGATACGGGCGTCCTGCACTCCTCGCACATCGTAAGAAGCCACACGCCGCCCTGAGCGCAGGACACCAGTAGCCCCCCCTCCCTGATGTCCAGGACCTCGCCTGAGAACTCGCCCCTGGCGCAGGGCTCAGGCCTGGTGCTCAAAACCTTAACGCGCTTGCCTCTGTAGTCGAAGAAAGCGCCTGGCTCGGGGGAGAGCGCTCTGCAGACGTTGTGGAACTTCAGGCAATCGCCCTCGAAGCTCAAGAGCCTGTCCACCTCGGATATCTTCGGAGCGTAAGAGGCCAACCCCTCCTCCTGCTCCCTGAGGGCGACGGACAAACCCCCTCTCACGGCCCTCGCCAGCTCCCTGAACAGCAAAGACCCCTCGAAGGCTAACCTCAAGTACAGCTCCTGGAGAGTGTCGAGAGTCCTGATCTCGACGGGCCTGGCGCCGAAGATGGGACCGGCGTCCATCCTATCGGTCAACCTGAAGAGGGTCACCCCTGTGAAGGAGGCTCCGTCCATGATCGCCCTCTGGACCGGAGCTGCCCCCCTGTAGCGCGGGAGGAGGGAGGGATGCAGGTTAAAGCATCCGTGCTTTGGGAGGTCGAGCAGATGTCCTGGGATCTTCCTCCCGTAGTCCACCACCAGCACCACGTCGACCTCGAAGGCCGAGGTCACCTCCTCCCCCTCTAGGCGCTCCGGCTCGATCAACCTCAGACCCCTATCCCTGGCCCAGGAACCCACGGGAGTGGGCGCCAGGCGAAGCCCTCTACCCCTAGGCCTAGGCGGTTGGGTCATCAGAGCACAGAAGGGGAAGTCATCCAAAAACCTCAAGACGTTGAGGGCGAAATGTCCTGAACCCACGAAGGAGACCTTCATTCTCCCCTGGATCCTCTCCTCTTCATCCTGGACCTGACCAACACCCTCTTGGCCGGCGACATGTAGTCCAGGAGCAACTTGCCGTCCAGATGGTCCATCTCGTGGGAGAATATCCTGGCCCAGAAACCCCGCAACTCCTCCTCCATCGGGTTCCCGAGGGCATCCTGGAACGAGACCCTTATGGCCTGAGGGCGTGGCACCTCCTGGTACACGCCCGGAAAGCTCAAACAACCCTCCTCGTCGACCTGTTCGCCGCTCGCCTCCAGTAGAACGGGGTTCACCACCACGTATTCCTTCCCATCCCATCGGGCGACGAAGAGGCGGAGCGGCAGCCCCACCTGGGGAGCTGCCAGCCCCACCCCCTTCCTCTCCTCCATGAGCTCCAGCATATCCTGGGCCAGCGACCGGAGCTCCTCGCCGAAGTTCTCTACGGCCTTGGCCTTTTCCCTCAAGACCGGATCCGGATAGACCCTGATCCGAAGCTTCGACTTGCCGAGCATCTCGTCCCTGGCCATGCTCCGGGCTACCTTCTGCTGGCCTTGTCCTTCAATATGTCCTGGAGGGTGACGCTGGGGGCCTCGCCCACGATGGAGGCCTTGAGCTTCTCCTCCTCGGCCTGCTGGCGCCGCCGCTCCTCCTCCTCCCTTCGCCTCCTCTCGGCGAGCTCCTCCTCGAGGATGGCCCTTCGACTGAGCCTTATCCTCCTGCTCGCCTTGTCTATGCTGAGTATCCTGCAGGTAAGCCTGTCCCCCTCTTTCACCAGGGAGGAGGGAGCGCTGACCCTCCCCGTGGACATCTGTGAGACGTGAAGCAGACCCTCTATCCCGGGCTCTATCTCCACGAAAGCCCCGAAGTCCTTGACCTCCTTGACTACGCACTCCACGTCCTGCCCGACGGAGTACTTCTCCTCCACCTTATCCCAGGGATCGAACAGCTCCCTGTAACCGAGGGATATCCTCTTCTCCGCCGCGTTGACGTCCTTGATCAGCACCTTGACGCTTTGACCTATCTTCAGGACCTCCTTGGGAGAGCCGACCTTGTCCCAACTGAGGGAACTTATGTGGATCAACCCCTCCACGCCAGGCTCTATCTCCACGAAGGCGCCGAACTCCGCGAGCCCGGTGACCCTTCCGTCCACCGTGCTGCCCGGGGAGTAGCGCTCTGATATCCCTTCCCATGGATCGGGGAGAGCCCTCTTTATGCTGAGGCTGACCTTGCCGCTGGATCTGTCAACGGATAAGACCTTTACCTTAACCGTCTGGTTCTTCTTCACGAGGCTAGAGGGCTTAAGATATCTGCTGTAGGTGACCTCGGACATGGGGACCAAACCGTCCACGGGACCGAGGTTCACGAAGACGCCGAACCTGGTCACGCTCACCACCTTTCCCTCCAGGACGTCCCCTTCGTTTATCCTGGAGAGGAACTCCTCCACCTCTTTTTGCCTTCTCTCCTCGGCCACCAGCCTGTAGGAGAGCTTTATGTTCCTGCGCCCCTTCTCCAGTTCCAAGACCTTCACTTCTAGCTCCTTGCCCAGGAGCTTCTTGGGAGAACCCATCCCGTTGCCTGCGTGGAGGTGGGAGAGGGGTATGAAGCCGCGCAAACCCATGCAGTTCACCATCATGCCCCCCTTGACGGTCTCCACGCACGTCACCCTTAAGACGCCATCGCCCTCCTGCAGGGCCCTCTCCAGCTCCCTCCACCTCTCCTCGAAGACCAACCTCCACCGAGAGAGAAGCGGATAGTCCTCCTCTTCCTTCCCCAGCTTCACCAGCAAGAACCTGTACCTCTGGCCCAGCTTGGGCTCCACGTCATCCAGGATGAAGCTCTTGGTCCACTCGGTCTGAGGGATGAAGCCCTCGGTCTTGTGGCCGAAGTCCACGTACCAACCGCCCTCTGCCGCCTTGACCAAAACTCCCTCGACCACATCCCCCCTCTTAAAGCTCCTGGAGGGAGCCTCAGCGATCCTCTCCATCTGCTTCACGAAATCCCCGTAATCCATAACCCCACTGACCTCCTTAGACCTCGATTCCTTCCAACTCCTCGACCACTTTCTCTATCAGGCAGTCGGGGGTGCTCGCCCCAGCTGCCACGCCTATCTCTCTCTTCCCCCTGAACCACCCCCTCTCCAAGTCGGACACGTCCTCCACCAGCAAGGCCTCGCCCAACGAGGAAGCTATCTCCAGCAGCTTGCGCGTGTTGGCCGAGGACCTGCTTCCCACCACCACCACCGCGTCCACCTCGGCGGCAAGCCTTCTAACCGCCTCCTGTCTGGCGGCCGTGGCGTCGCATATCGTGTTGTGGACCTTCACCTCCTCAACCAGCCCCACCAGCTCGCTGACCACCTCCTTGAAAGCCTCGACCCTGTTGGTGGTCTGACACACCACCCCTATTTTACCAAAAGATTTGAACAAATCGACCTTTATCTCCCCTCGGCTCGCCACCACGAACACCTTGTCCCCAGGGACGTGCCCCACTATCCCCACGACCTCTGGATGCGTAGGATCCCCCACCACCACCACGGCGTAGCCCTCGCTGGCCAGCTCCTTTGCCTTCATCTGAACTCTCCTGACGAAGGGACAGGTCCCGTCGACCACCAGGGAGGACCTGACCTTGAGCGCCTCCATGGTGGCAGCGGACACTCCATGAGCTCTGACGAAGGAGACCCCACCTGGGGGCACCTCCTCGGGATCCTCCACCAACCTGAGCCCCTTGGAGACCATCTCCTCCACTACCCTCTCGTTGTGTATGGGGCTGCCCAGGGAGTAGACCTCCCCGTGCGCCGCTAAGGCTTCCTCCAGCGCCTTCAGCGCCCTTCGGACGCCGAAGCAAAAGCCCGTAGGGAAAGCGACCTTAACCTTCATCTCCCTTAAAACCTCACCCTCGATACCACTGCTCCAGTAGCCTGACGGCCACCTCCGCCACTTCCCTCTCGCCGCACCCGGTCAGGTCCACCTCCACGCCGATTGGGAAGCGCTTGAACCAGGTCATCTGTCTCCTGCTGAAGGCCTTGGTCCTCGAGGTAGCCCTGGCGATCCCATCCTCGAAGGACAGCTTCCCCTCCAACACCTCCAGCGCCTCGCCGTACACCAACCCGCACATAGGAGGGCTAGTCCTCCCAAAACCCCTCTCCAGCAGCCATTTTACCTCATCGAGAAGTCCAGCTTCAAACTGTTTCCTGGCCCTTTTCTCTATCCTCCCGTAGAGGTCCTCCCTCCTTCTGTTCACCATAAGGTAGAAGGGCGACGGCAGATCGGGCTTGACGGAGAAGGACCAGAGGGCGCTCATGGGCTTTCCGCTCAGCGCGTAGACCTCGAGCGCCCTTATAATCCTTCGAAGGTCGTTGGGGTGTATCCTGGAGGCGGCGACGGGGTCCACCTCCGAGAGCCTCTTGTGGAGCGCAGCCGTGCCCACGGCTTTCGCCTCCTCCTCCAAAGCCCTCCTCAGCTCTTCATCCCCAGGGGGCCCCTCGAAGAGGCCCCTGTGGAAGAGGGCGTAGAAGTAGAAGGGGGTCCCCCCCACCAGGATGGGGACTTTCCCCCTCTTGAAGACCCTCTCCACCGTCCTCTTGGCCTCCTCGCAGAACTCGGCGACCGAGTAACTCTCGTCTGGGTCCTTGACGTCCAGGAGGTGATGGGGGACCTCCCTTCTCTCCTCCCAGGAGGGTTTGTCCGTCCCTATGTCCATGTAGCGATAGACCTGTCTGGAGTCGACGGAGATCACCTCGAAGGTCCTCTCCATCCTGCAAAGCTGAAGCGAGAGAGCACTTTTGCCAGCCGCGGTCGGACCGATGACGCAAAGCAACCTCCTGCCCTCCCTGAGGTCCCCTATCGCAAGCTCCTCCCTCGCCCTAAGCTCTGCCAAGCCTCCTTCTCACCTCCACCCAGCTTATGAGGCTGTAGACCGGCCTACCGTGAGGACAGGTGGGCGCGTCCTCCGAGGGGTAGAGCCTCTCCAGCAACCTCAACGCCTCCGCCTCGGAAATCCGCGATTCGCCCAGCTTGGGCGAGGCCCTGCAAGCCCTGCTCGCCAAGGAGTGAGCCATCCTCGTCCTGCGCAGATCGGAGGGAAGTTCGGTCAGCTCCATCGCCGAACTCTCCTCGAGCTCCTTGAGCGCCACGCGAAGCGCTGACATCGGGTCCAGCGACAGCTCTCTCCCCCACGTGGGGACGGCCTTGAGCTCCCACATCCCCTGGCGCTCTTCCAAGGCGAAGCCCAAGGACTCCAGCTCCGACCTGAAGCGCAAGACCTCTTCTACCAGCCCCTCCTCTATCGGGTACAGGGCTCCCAGGATGCCCTCCGACTCGGGGGATCCCCCCTCCAGGCCCCTCGAGATCTCATCGTAGACGATCCTCTCGTAAGAGGCGTGCACGTCCAGGATCAGCAGGCCCTCCTCCACCTCGAAGGCCCAAAACCCCTCCCCTATCCTGCCCAAGAACCTGGCCTTTACCCCGTCGACGACCTGAGGGAGGGCTCCTTCCCCTTCCGCCTCCTCGAGCCCTAGCTCGAGGAGGCCTCCGAAGCCCTCCGCTTTCTCGGCGTCGAGCTCAACCTTCCTAGAGACAGAAACGCCGGGCGCGGCGACCTTAAGACCGCTGGGGAGAGCCTTGGATAGGCACCTCTCGGCCAGCTTCGCCACCAGATGGGGGTTCCTGAAGCGCACCTCAGCCTTTGACGGGTGGACGTTGACGTCCACGAAATCGGGGGGCAAGCTCAACATGAGGGCGAAGACCGCGTCGCCGAGCCTATCCTTGTACCAGGAGAAGACCGCCCTGAGGAGCTTGTCCTCCACCCTTCTCCTGTTCACGAAAAGGCGAATCCGCCTCCTGGAACTGGCGCCCCTGACGATCAGCAGATCCGCCCTGAGCTCTCCCAGCTCCGCAGACGAGATGTCTAGCTCGACCTTCTCCCCCTGCCACAGGGAGAAGACCGCGCTCTCCAAGCCCCCTCCCAGGTGGCTCAATATGGCCCTGTTGCCCTCCCTGAGCACGAAGGTCCTCTCCGGGAAGGCCAAACACATGTCCTGTAGAAATTCCTTCACCTGGAGGAGCTCACCTCTGGGCCCCCTTAGAAACTTCCTCCTGGCGGGCACGTTCGCGAAGAGGTGCCTGACGGAGACGGTGGTGCCTCTTCGCCCCGCGTAGAGGGAGCGATCCTCGATCTCACCGAAGACAACTTTTATCCTCCCTCCGCTCCTGCCGTCGCTGGAGAAGATCTCCATCTCGCTCACGCTTCCTATGGAGTGGAGGGCTTCACCCCTGAAGCCGAAGCTGACCACGCGAAGCAGATCCTCCGCGGAGGATATCTTGCTGGTGGAATGAGCCGAGACCGCCAAAGGAAGCTCCTCGTAGCTCATCCCCATCCCGTCGTCTGAGACCCTTATTAGCTCGATCCCTCCCTCCTCCACCTGGACCTCGACACAGCTGGCCTGGGCGTCCAAGGAGTTCTCCACCAGCTCCTTCACCACGGACAGGGGTCTCTCCACCACCTCTCCGGCCGCTATGAGCGTCACCAGCTCTTGAGGAAGCCTCTTTATCCTCACACCAGCTTCCATCCTCGAAGTCAACGCCCCCTTCTGGAGAGCAAGCCCACGGCCATCTCCTTGAGCTCGTAGATTATCTGCAAAGCCTTCAAGGGAGTCGTGTTGTCCGGATCGAGGGAGGCTATCTTGTAAACCAACGCGTCCAGCTCGACGTCGAACAGGGGAAGCTGAGTCCCAGCCGCTTTAATCCCCTCCGTCCGACCCCTGTCGAACCATAGGGCGCCCGCCTCGAGCTCCCTGAGTATCTCCGTCGCCCTCCTCACTATGGCCTCCGGAAGTCCGGCCATCCTGGCCACCTCTATGCCGTAGCTCCTCCTGGAGACACCCGGTGCTATCTTGTAGAGGAACCTGATGCCGTCGCCCCTCTCCTCGACGAGGGCGCTGAGGTTGTGGACGCAGCTCGTCCTCTGGGCTATCTCGGACAACTCGTGGTAATGGGTGGCGAACATCGTCTTAGGCGGTCTCTCCCTCTGAGCCAGGTGCTCTATGAGCGCCCAGGCTATGCTCATGCCGTCGTAGGTCGAGGTACCCCTTCCCACCTCGTCGAGGAGCAGCAGGCTCCTGGAGGTGGCCCCCTGGATCATCTTGGCCGTCTCCTTCATCTCCATCATGAAGGTGCTCATGTCCCTGAGGATGTCGTCCCTGGCGCCTATCCTGGTATATATGGCGTCCAGCACCCCGACCACCGCCTCCTTCGCGGGGACGAAGGAGCCAGACTGAGCCATTATGCAGGCTAAAGCCGTCATCCTCAGATAGGTCGACTTGCCCGCCATGTTCGGACCGGTTATGATCAAGATCCTCTTGGACTCGTCCATCTCCACGTCGTTGGGGACGAAGGGCCTATCCATCAGGACGTCCAGCACGGGGTGTCGAAGGTCCTTGAAGGATAGCCTGTCCTCCCAAGTCATCCGGGGCCTCGAGTAGCCCCTTTCGAGGGCGAGCTCAGCCAGGGAAGAGAGGACGTCCAGCGTGGAGGCCAGCTCCGAGGCCCTCTCGAGGTCCACCCCGTAGCCCTTGACCTCCTCGCAGAGCCTCGAGAAGACCAGCTTCTCCCTCCTCCCGAGGTGGAGCTCCGCCGTCTCCATCCTCTCCTCGAACTCCTTGAGCTCCCTCGTGGTGAACCTCTCGCTGCTGGATAGCGTCTGTTTTCTCTCGTAGTAGTCGGGCAGCTTAGAGGCGCTTGCCCTCCCGACCTCCACGTAGTAGCCGAAGACCTTGTTGTAGGAGACCCTTAAGCCCTTTATGCCGGTCCTCTCCCTCTCCCTTCGGACGAACTCCTCGAGCCAGGCTTTGGAAGTCTCCCCTATCCTCCGAAGTTCGTCCAGCTCCCTGTCGTAGCCTCTCCTTATGACTCCACCCTCCCCCAGGGGCGTCTCTATCTCCTCGTTCAACCCTCTCTCCAGCTCCTCCAAGGGCTTCAGGATACCCTCCCTGGAGGGGAGATCTCCCAGCACCTCGAGGTCCGATAGGGCGGAGGCCAGATCCAAGAGTTCGGGAACGACCCTCAACAGCCCTCTCACGTTGCACAGATCCCTGGGAGAGGCCGATCCCGCGGCCAGCCTTGATGTGGAGGCCTGAAAGTCGTTGCCCTTAAGCCTGGCCAGAGACCTCCTGATCCGGAGGAGTAAGGCCCTATCCCGCACGAGGCGCTCGATGGCCTCGTGGCGATCGTTTATCTGGTCCAGGTCGGTGGAAGGTCTGGACATCCAGTCCCTCAGCTTCCTCCTCCCGGGTCGAGTCGCGCAACGGTCCATCACGCCTAGAAGCCCGTTCTTGTCGAGGACCTGGAGATGGGAGAGGGTGTCCTCGTCCAGCCTGAGGAACGATCCCTCCGCCAGGATCTGCGCCCTCTGCGGAAGTTGCACTGGGCGCAAGTTGACCTCCTCCAGATACCTCCTCAGGGCGCCCAAGGCCTTTCTAGCCCTGTCCGAGTCCGGTCCCAACCCCTCGACGTGAACGCTTGGGCTCGGCGACTCGAAGGCACCCCTGGGGAGCACCACCTCGCACCTGCCCTCCACCCTCTTGAGCGAGGGTGGGATTAGGGCCTGTTGTCCCTCCTTCACCACCACGTCCAGCCCGTCGTAGGCGGCGACACAGGGTGAGATCGCGGACACGGGCACCTCCCCCAGCTTGAGCTCCCCCGTGTTGGAGTAGACCACCAGCAGTACTGTGGACTCCTCCACGAAGTCCAGGACGAGGACAGCGCCCTCGTAGGTGCCCCCCTCCGGTGAGAAGGTCCCAGGTGTCACTATCCGGGTGACCTCCCTCCTCACCAGGTTCCTGCCGTCGCTTTCCTCCACTTGATCGCATATGGCGATCCGGTATCCCCTCCTAACCAACCTCTCGAGGTAAGACTCACAGGACCAGAGGGGAACCCCAGCCATGGGTACGGCCCGCTCCTGATCCCTCGAGGTCAGGGCTATGTCCAGCTCCCTGGAGGCCGTCCTGGCGTCGTCGAAGAAGAGCTCGTAGAAGTCCCCCATCCGGAAGAACAGCAGGTAGTCCCTGTACTTCTCCTTCCAGTAGAGGTATTGCTCGAGCATTGGGGTTATCCTTATGGTTTTGCCCTCGTACTCCACGAAACCCTTAGAGAGATCCAAGGTCCCTCCCCTCACCTTTCCCCGTCGCTACCCTCTTTCCTTTGCGCGTCCAGGTACTCTTGGAGGAGTATCTCAGCTGCCACCATGTCCGACAGCTCCTTCGCCCTCCTCATCCCCCTACCCACCTCGCGCAGGTAGGAGTGAGCCAGCTTGGTGGTGTACCTCTCGTCCACGAAGGCGAAGCGAACCTCGGGCAGAAGGGCTATGAGGGCTTCGGCCTGGGACAAAACCTTAGCCGCCTGATGGGAAGGCTGACCGTCCTCCCTGATGGGAACCCCTACCAGGACCAGCTCCACCTCGTACCGCTTTAGCAGGGAGGCGAGCTCCTCCTCCCAGCCCTCCGAGGCGCATACTACAGCGACCCCCTGCGCGAAGAGCCGCAGGGGGTCGCTCACAGCTACTCCTATCCTGGCCTCTCCGAAGTCCAAAGCGGCTATCCTCTTGCTGCTGCCTATGCCAGGCCACCCCTTCCCGTCAGCGAACCTGCCCCTGGATCAGGACCGGAAGGGCGCCCAGGGCTTCCTCAACCCTCTCGGGCATCTTCCCTCCGGCCTGCCCCATGTCGGGCCTGCCGCCTCCGCCGCCGCCCACCATCTTGGCCAGCTCAGACGCCAGCCTTCCGGCGTGTACGCCGCTGGAGACCGCCTCTTTGTCGGCGAAGATCACCATCGAGACTTTGCCCTCGAAGACGGAGGCCAAGGCCACCACGGCCTTGAAGAGCTTGCCCCTGATGTGGTCGGCTACCTCCCTAAGGAGCTCCTCGTCCACCTTCTCCCGAAGGACGCCGCTCACCACCGATATTCCGTTGGCTATCTGCCTCTGAGCTATGAAGCCCTCCGAGACCAGGAAAGCCCACCTTCGCTTGGCCTCCCTGAGCTCCCTCTCCCTGTCCTTCAGGTCTTCCAGCAGCTGCTTGACCCTGTCCAAGACCCTTCCCTGGTCGACGCTCATCAGCTCGCAGACTTGATCCACGGTCCTGCTGAGCCGTTGGAACTCCCTGAGCGCCTCCATGCCGCACTTAGCTGTTATCCTCCTCAACCCTGACCCGACGCCCTCCTCCTTCACCACCTTGAAGAGCCCTATCTCGCCGGTGGACCTCACGTGAGTGCCACCGCAGAGCTCGGCGCTGAAGTCCCCTATCTTTATCACCCTCACCACGTCGCCGTACTTCTCCTCGAAGAGCGCCTTGGCGCCCATCCTCTCGGCTTCAGCCCTGCTGGTCTGGATCGCCAAGACGGGGAGGTCCTCCACGATCTTTCCGTTCACGATCTCCTCGACCTTGTCTATCTCCTCCTGGGAGAGGGGAGCGAAGTGGGTGAAATCGAACCTGAGGTGATCCGGGGCGACCAAAGACCCAGCCTGTCTCACGTGCTCCCCTAGCACCTGCTCCAGCGCCCTGTGCAGGAGATGGGTGGCCGTGTGGTGCCTTCTCACGGGAGACCTGTGCTCCTCCGACACCTTCGCCTCCACCGCTTCTCCCACCGAAAGCACCCCTTTCTCGACCTTGACGCGGTGGAGGTGAAGGCCCTCCAGAGGCATAGCGGTGTCGAGCACCTCGGCCCTGCCGCTCGACCAAATCAACTCTCCCCTGTCGCCCACCTGCCCCCCCCTCTCGGCGTAGAAGGGGGTGACGTCCAGGAGAACCTCGCCCTCTTCCCCCTCTGCGATGGACTCGGCCGGAGACCCTCCCTTGACCAGGGCCAACACCTTGCCCCTGGTCGAGAGCAAATCGTAGCCCACGAAGGACGTCTCGCCGTGGGCTTCCAGCAGCCTCACGTAAAGGTCCTTCCCAAACCCTTTGGCGCTAGCAGCGGCCCTGGCCCTCTCCCGCTGTCTCTCCATGGCGAGGTCGAAGCCCCGGCGGTCCACCTTGAGGCCGCTCTCCCTGCATATCTCCTCGGTGAGCTCAAGCGGGAAGCCGAAGGTGTCGTAGAGCATGAAGGCCACCTCACCGCTGAGCAGGTCGCTTCCGTTGACCTTCACGGACCTTATCTCCTCCGCCAGTATGCTGGCCCCCTGGTCCATGGTCCTGCGGAACTTGCTCTCCTCTATGGAGACTATCTGCTCGGTCACGGCCCGGTGCTTGACGAGCTCCGGATACGCTCCGCCCATGGTCGAGATCACCGTGGGGACCAGCTGGGCCAGGAAGTCCTCCTCGATCCCCAGCGTCTTGCCGAACCTCACGGCTCGCCTGAGTATCCTGCGCAGCACGTAACCCCTTCCCTCGTTGGAGGGGAAGATGCCGTCGGATATCATGAAGCATACGCTCCTTATGTGGTCCGATATGACCCTAACTGCCACGTCCTGAGCTCGGTCGTAGCCGTAGCGAACGCCGGCCAAGGAGCACACGTGATCCACTATGGGCTTGAACAGATCCGTGTCGAAGTCGCTCCCGACCTTCTGGACCACCGAGGTGAGCCTCTCGAGCCCCATGCCGGTGTCTATGTTCTTCTTGGGAAGGGGCTCCAGGGAACCGTCCTCCTTCCTGTTGAACTGCATGAAGACCAGGTTCCAGACCTCCAGGTATCTGTCGCAGTCGCATCCCACGGCGCAGTCCGGCTTCCCGCAAGAGAACTCGGGTCCCTGATCGTATATCAGCTCGGAACAGGGCCCGCAGGGGCCGACGGGCCCCACCTTCCAGAAGTTGCTGTCCTCGCCGAGCCTGACGATCCTTTCCTTGGGGACCCCGACCACCTCGTTCCATATCTGAAAGGCCTCGTCGTCGTCCTTGTATATGGTGATCCAAAGCCTATCCGGCTCGAAGCCCACCACATCGACGAGGAACTCCCACGCCCACGAGGCGGCCTCCCGCTTGAAGTAGTCCCCGAAGGAGAAGTTGCCCAGCATCTCGAAGAAGGTGTGGTGCCTGGCCGTGTAGCCCACGTTCTCTATGTCGTTGGTCCTCACGCACTTCTGACAGGTGGTGGCCCTGCTCACCTCGGGGACCTTCTCCCCCAGGAAATACGGTTTGAAAGGCACCATGCCCGCTATGGTGAAGAGTATAGACGGATCGTCGGGGATCAGCGAAAAGCTGGGATACCTCCTGTGCCCTTTGCCCTCGAAGAAGCTCAGGAATAGCTCCCTGAGCTCCCCTCCGCTCCTCCACCTCATCCTCACACCCCCTTCACCCTAGAAGCCTTCGCCTGGACCTGAGAACCTCGAACTTGACTCGTTCCAGATCTATCGTCTTGAACTCGCCCCGATAGTACAGCGGCACACCCCGTACGAAGGTGGCCAGCACGTCGGAGGAGGACCCAGCGTAGACCAGCATGGAGCTCAGGTTCTCCTCGTCGAAACCCACGTAGTTGGGCCTATCCAGGTCCACCAGCACCAGGTCGGCCTCGAAGCCCTCCTCTATCCTGCCGATCCCCTCGAAGCCGAGGGCCCTGCTCCCGACCTCCGTCGCCATCTTCAACACGTCCTTCGCCTTCACGGCAGTGGGATCCCCCTTCGCGCCCTTGTGGACCAGCGCGCAAAGCCTCATCTCCCAGAACAAATCCTGCCTGTCGTTGCTGGCGGGCCCATCCGTGCCTAGCGCCACGTTCACACCTGCTTCGATCATCTCCGGCACCGGCGCAAAGCCCGAGCCCAACTTCATGTTGCTGGAGGGGTTGTGGACCACGAAGACGTTCTCCCTGGCCATCTCCGAAAGCCTCTCCCGAGGCAGGAAGACCCCGTGGGCCAAGAGCAACCGCTTAGCCCTGTCCAGCCCGAGCTCGCCCAGGAGTAAGATGGGGTCCTTGCCCAGGGAGCCTTCGATGTAGTCCCTCTCCCACGCGGTCTCGAGCCAATGGACGTGGACTCCGACCCCCTCCTCCAGGGCGATCTCCGCTATTCTCCTTAGAAATTCGGGGGAGCAGGTGTAAGGGGCGTGGGGGCCCAGGAAGACGCGAATCCTACCGTCGTGACCATCCCACGCTCGTATTAGCCTCAACCCCTCCTCTAGCCTGGTGTCCATGAACCCCTCTATCAGGCCCCTGCTCAGGTTCGCTCTGACGCCCGACTCCTTCGCCGCCAAGGCCACCTGATCCATGTAGAAGTACATGTCGGCGAAGCAGGTTACGCCGCCGGAGATCATCTCAGCTATCGAGAGAAGGCTACCCCAGTATACGTCCTCTGCCTCCAGCTTGGCCTCGAGGGGCCATATCCTCTCCTCGAGCCAGCGCTTCAGGGGCAGTTCCTCCGAGACCCCCCTGAGCAGGCTCATGGCCACGTGGGAGTGGGCGTTCACCAAGCCGGGTATGACCGCCAGTTTGCCCCTGCCGTAGATCTTCCAGACGTCCCCCCCCAGGGAGCTTAGGTCCACTTCCCCCACCTTGGAGATAACCCCTCCACGTATCAGGAGGTCGCCCCTCTCGAAGCGCTCGTATCCGGGCAGAGGTATCCACACGTCCTTGAGCAACAGGTCCATGCGGTCATTCCCTCCAGGAGGAGAGGTACTCCTTCTGTTCCTGGGTGAGCTCCTCCAGCTCTATCCCGGAGGCTTGAAGCCTCAGCCTCGCGACCTCCTTATCTATGTCCTCCGGCACTGGGTGAACCCCAGGCGAGAGGTCCGTCCCCTTGACGTAGAGGCACGAGAGCAACTGGAGGGAGAAGCTCATGTCCATTATCTCCACGGGATGCCCGTCCCCAGCCGCGAGGTTGACGAGCCTCCCCTCGGCCAGGAGGAAAAGTTTTCTGCCGTTCTTGAGGTGATAGGCCCTCACCTGAGGCCTCACGTCCTCCCATCTCTCAGACGCCTCGATCAGGTCGGGTATCCATATCTCCACGTTGAAATGGCCAGCGTTGGCCAGTATGGCCCCGTCCTTCATGACCTCGAAGTGCTCTCTCCTGATGACCTTGGTGCAGCCGGTGGAGGTGACGAATATGTCGCCCATTCGGGCTGCCTCTGCCATCCTCATCACCGAGAACCCATCCATGTGGGCCTCCAAAGCCCTGTGGGGATCGACCTCCACCACCACCACCCTGGCCCCCAAAGCCGCGGCTTTCTGGGCTATGCCCCTTCCGCACCACCCGTAGCCTGCCACCACCACCACCTTTCCAGGGATGAGCAGGTTGGTGACCCTAGAGATGGCATCCCAGGTGGATTGGCCTGTGCCATACCTGTTGTCGAACAGATGCTTGGAGTAAGCGTCGTTGACTGCCACCACGGGGATGCTCAGCTCCCCGCACCTCTCCATCGCCCTCAACCTGTTGACGCCCGTGGTGGTCTCCTCGCAAGCCCCCTTCACGTGGGGTATTAGGTCCCTGCGCTCTTGGTGCAGCAGGGCTATCAGGTCCGCTCCATCGTCCACCAGGAGCTGAGGATCCCAGGCCAGCACGCAGTCCAGGTTGCCGTGGTACTCCTCGGGGGTCATCCCTCTCCAGCTGTAGACCCTTATCCCTTCGGCCACGAGAGCAGCCGCCACCTCGTCCTGGGTGGAAAGCGGGTTACTTCCGGCCGCTATCACCTCGGCCCCCAGATCCCTCATGGTCAGCAGGAGACATGCGGTCTTGGCCTCGAGGTGCAGGCAAACCCCTATCCTGATCCCCTCGAAGGGCCTCTGCTCCAGGAACCTATCCCTGATGGACTTGAGAACCGGCATGTGTTGCCAAGCCCATTTGATCTTCGCCTCGCCTTGGTCCGCGAGAGCTGGGTTCTTGATCCTGTACTCCTCCATGGCCTCGGAGACACCTCCTACGGAAGACCCAGATGCGCCCTCACAGAGGGCTCGGACGGTCGCTCCAATATCCCCCTCTCCGTGACTATGGCCGTTACGAGCTCCGCTGGCGTCACGTCGAAGGCGGGATTCCAGACCGAGACGCCCAGCGGCAAGGTCCTTTCGCCGATGGTCAGAACCTCGTGGGGCGCTCGCTCCTCTATGGGTATTCGGTCGCCGGAAGCGACCCCCGCGTCGAAGGTGGAGGTGGGGGCCACCACGTAGAAGGGGACCCCATTGGCCCTAGCGGCGATGGCTAGGCCGTAGGTCCCGATCTTGTTGGCCACATCGCCGTTCAAGGCTATCCTGTCCGCGCCCACGAAGACGGCCTCCACCATCCCTCTCCTCATGGCGAAGGCCGCTGCGCTGTCGCAGATCAGCACCACCTCGAAGCCGTCCCTCTCCAGCTCCCACGCGGTCAGACGAGCCCCCTGTAGCAGAGGCCTGGTTTCGTCGACCAGGACTAGAAACCTCTTGCCCCTGCGCTTGGCCGACCTCAATACGCCCAGGGCCGTCCCGTAACCCCCAGTGGCCAGATGTCCCGTGTTGCAGTGGGTCAACACGACGCCGCCGTCTGGGACCAGGTGACTGCCGTTGTCTCCCATGCGAAGGTTGGACCTCACGTCCTCCAGGTGTATGGAAATGGCCTCGGACGCCAGGGCCTCCCTTACGTCCTCTCCCTTCCTCTCAGCTTCCGCTAGCCGCCTCTCCATCCTGTCCAAAGCCCAGAAGAGGTTGACCGCCGTGGGCCTGCTTCCCCTCAGGCTTCGAGAGACCTCGCGCCAGTCCCTACCCCTGGCCACCCCCAGAGCGAAGCCGTAGGCGGCGGCGATCCCTATGGCCGGTGCCCCTCTCACCGCCATCTCCCTTATCGCCCTGGCCACCTCTTCGTCGTCGCAGCACACCAAGTAACGCTCCTCGTAGGGCAACAGGCGCTGATCCAGCAACCTGAGGGCTTCCCCCAACCACACTATGTGGTAAGCGCCCTCCAGTTCTTTCGGAAGCACCAAGGTCCTTCTGCTCCTTTTACTCGGACGGCATTGGGCTCAACTTACGCCGCGAAACACCCTGCCCAAGACTCCGTTTACGAACCTTCCGGACTCCTCTGCCCCGTACTTCTTAGCTATCTCGACGGCTTCGTCCACCGCCACCGGCACAGGCACGCGGCGCGAGATCAGCCCCTCCCACACCGCTATCCTCATCACGTTTCGCTCCACTCCAGCTATCCTCTCCAGTCGCCAACCGGTCATGTGCTCCGCTATGACCCTGTCTATCTCCTCGGCGTTCTCCGCCACGCCCCGGACGATCTCCCTCGCGTATGCACCGTCCTCCGCGCTATGGGCCTCTTCCTCTTCGATGAGATCCTCCAACACCTCGAGGGGATCGAGATCGGGATTGACGTCCGAAGCGAAGAGCGCCTGCAACGCCCTCTCCCTTGCCCACCTCTTGCCCTTCTTCATAGCCCCGAGGGAAAGCTCAACTCCTCCTCGTCCAGAGCCACGCTCCCCCTATCCCCCCAGCGGCCGAAAGCGCTGAGCCCACCAGCAGACCGAAAAGCCCTCCGAGGACCACGCCGGTCAGAAGGGAACCCACGCAGACCCCCACGAGGGAATACCTCCACACGGAAGTCTCGTCCCACCTTTGGATCACAGCCCTATCGGAGAGGAAAGCGAAGCGAACCTCGGCCAGTCCGACGAGGTTCACCAGCACCTCGCGCAGACGCCGCTCCAACGCCTCCCTCTTGTGCTCATCTCCCTCTCCGGAAAGATACAGGTGGAGGACGCCACCATCCCCTACGAAGCACACAGCCCTGGGCGAAAAGCCCATCCTCCGGCTCTCCCTCTTGATCAAATCCCTGAGGGAGTTAAAACACACGTAAACGCCACCCACCGGACTCCTGCCGAGCGGGAGATAGGTTCCCCCCGACTTGATGGACCTCACCAGCAAGCTGAACCAGGAGAAGAACTCAAGCATCTGAATCGCTCCTGGGCGGTTCACCTCCGCTCTCCCTTGCCTCGTAGGCCGTGGATGGTTTCAACTCCTCTTCTTTGAAGAACAAGCCCTGCACGAACACGTTCACCTCGGAGACCCTGTAGCCCGTGAGCTCCTCCAGCCCCTTCTTCACGCTCTCCTGGAGCTCCCAGGCCACATCGGGTATCCTGAGCCCGTACTTGACGTTGACGAAGAGGTCGACCTTGACGCTCGGGGATCCCCCTTCCTCCACCTCGACCCTGACGCCCTCGGCGAAGGGTCTTTTGCCGAACTTCAACCCCCCTATTAGGCCTACGTTGGTTCCCCTGACCCCCTTGAAGGTCCTGAGTATCTCGCCCGCGATGGTCCCTATGACCTCGTCCGCTATCTTCACGCTGCCCTTCACCTGAGAGGGCGCCTCGGGGCCGGAGCTCAGCGCAGAGCTTTCGGTCTGCCCTCCTTCGGCGAAACCGCTCTCCTCCACGACTTCTCCGTCCATCCTCTCCTCGTCTGCCATGGCACAGCTCACCTCCTACCCGCCCGTCCTGCCCAAGTACTTGCCGTTCCTGGTGTCCACCAGGACCTTGTCGCCAACCTCGACGAACATCGGCACCTGGAGGACCAGCCCCGTCTCCAGCGTCACCGGCTTACCCCCTCCCGAGACCGTGTCGCCCTTGTAGGCGGGCGGTGCGTCCACCACCTCCAGCTCCACGGTGTTGGGCAGCTCTATGCTCATGATCCTGCCGCCGTGCTCGAGGAGCTTGACCTCGAGGGGCTCCTTGAGGTAGTACCTCTTGTCCCCCACCAGCGACTCGTGGACGTAGACCTGGTCATAGCTCTCCAAGTCCATGAAGACGTAGGAGTCCCCCTCCTTGTACAGGAACTGGGCTGGCTTCTCGTTGAAGACTATCCTCTCGAAGCGCTCGCCGGACCTGAAGCTCTGGTCCACTATGGCGCCGCTCTCGAAGTTCCTCAGCTTGGTCCTAACTATGGCCCCTCCCCTGCCCATCTTGTGATGCTGGCACTCGACTATCTCCCAGATCTGACCCTCCCACTCTATGAACATCCCCACGTAGAAATCACTGGTGTCCACTACAGCCACTTCTGTATACCCCCTCCCGTCAGCCTGATGTGGGAAGAAGCTCCAGACGAGAGCTTTCTCAATATATTAAACGGGCCGATGCGCCTAGGACAAGGGGCCACAGCCGTCAGAGCGCCCCCTCCAAAGGACGATCGCCATCGCCAGCAGGATAAAAAGATGCCCCCCATCCATCGAAGAACAGCCCCCTCCGCCCACCAGGTCCGCTCCCTCCACCTTCAAGTCGTAATACCTAGAGAGCCTCTGACCGGACGAATCGGTGACCTCCACCTCGAGGCGTTCGTACCCCGCCTCCTTAGGCGTAAAGGAAAAGCTCCATCTGCCGTCGGAAGAAAGGTAGCTGTGCTCTCCCACCGCTTCGCCCTTGAGGTAGAACTCGTAAGGAGGGACGCCTCCCGAGGCCAAGAAGTCGACCCTGTAGGTCTTGCCCACCTCTCCCCTGGGCAGGGAGTTGGGCTCGAGTCTGAGGGCGTTAGGTCCGCTCTGGACCAACAACCTGTACTCCTTGACCCCGAAGTTGACGTCACCGCTGTCCGAGACCTTGATCGGCAGGATGAAGCTGCCCGAAAGCGTGGGCAAGCCGTAAATCCTGAAGTAGCCGCTTCGACCGTCGCTACCGAGTCGAACCTCAGTGTGCCTGAGCTGGGGTGGTAGTGGCAGGAGCAACTCCATCTCCACGGGCTCCTCCATATCAGCCGAACAGCTTATCTCGATAGTCTGGGAGTAAAGTGATCCCACCGAGGCGTTCGGCAACACGTCTGGAGAAAACCTTATCTCGGCCCCGAACGCCGTAGCGGCGCCCAACAAAAAAGAGAGGAGCAATACGAGAGTTATCCTCACCGAAACACACCCCCACCTCAGATTATGAAAGGCACCAGGACTATCACGACCTCGTTCCTCTCGGCGGTCTTGAACTGCCCCCTGAACAGCGTGCCTATAAAGGGTATGTCCCCCAAGAGGGGGACCTTGTAGGAGGAGACGTTGGTGAACTCCCTGGAGAGCCCTCCTATCACCAGGGGCTGTCCGTCCATGACCCTGACCTTCGTCTCGGCGCTCCGCTCGGTGGTCAGAGGGATCTGCTCCCTCTGGGCGCCGGTTAGATACCCCACTATGTCTCCGGTGGAGACCTTGACCGAGAGGGTAACGAATCCATCCCTTCCTATCCTGGGCGTGAACTCCAGCCTAGGCCCCACCTTTTCCTCCGAGTAGGTGGGGTTCCCGGCCTCGTCCCTGGCCGATATGTACTTCACGTTCTGGGTCAAGTTCACCAGCGCCTTCTCCCCGTCCAGGGCTATCACGCTCGGCTTGGCCAGAACTTTCCCCTTCCCCTCCTTGACCACCGCGTCTATGGCCACCCTCAGCTTGTTCCTGACGCTGGGAAGCTCTATTTGACCCCCGGGATACTTGTCGTAGACCACCGAGGTGGTGCCATCCGCTCCCTTGAAGGAGAAGCTCCACCAGTAGTCGTATATGGCCTCTATGGCGCTGGCGAGCTCTCTGGCGCCGCTCTCGGAGAGCTCGAGGATCTCCGCCCTCAGCATAACCTGTCTGGCCGGTTTGTCCAGCTCCCCGAGCAACTTGGCCACCTCGACGTGTTTCGAGGGTGACGCGCTCACCCAGATGGTGTTGAGCCTGGAGTCCACCTGAACCCTGGGTAGCTCCAGCTCCTCCTTGAGGATGGAGGCCACTTTCTCCAGGTCCGCGTAGTCGACCCTGTAGGCCCTCCTCTCCTCCCCCTCCAGGACCTTGCCTATCCGAGTCCTGTCGGCCACGTAGAGGGTTCTCCCCAGGACCCTGTAGCTCAGGTCGAACATCCTCATGAGCATCGCGAAGACCTGATTGAAGGGTGCCCCCTGGACCGAGAAGGTCACGCTTCCCTGCACGCTTGGATCGCAGATCACGTCCAGGTTCATAACCTTGCCCATGAGCCTGAACGCGTCCCTCAGGTCCACCCCCCTGAAGTCGAACGTGACGGGAACTGTGAGATAGGCCGGATCTATCGGTCCGGAGGGATCTGCCCCACCCGCAGATCTGCTCAGCCTCAGGACCACCTTCGTCTTGCTGTTAGAGAGAAGCTCCAAGCGAGTCCTCTCGGCTTGGGAGACGTTGAGGGCTACCGAATCGGCTCTGTCCTCCTTCCAGAGGTAGACCTCTAGTCCTGCCGCGCTCAGGTTCTGGCTCCACGGTCCTCCCCAGGAGGAGGTCCCTCTAAGGTTGATCTCCCACGCAGTTCCACCCTCCACCCTCCTGACATCAGGCCTGGGAAGCTCGCTGCCCTCCAGGACCAGGAGGACGTCCTTATCTCGAGGGAGGACGGACACAGACCTCAAGAGGCCTCGAGGTCCCGGCCGAACCGAAGCGCGAGCGCCGGGTGCGCCGCTCTGCGCTGCCGCTGCCTCCTTGCCCAGAACGAAGTCGACCACCACTCTGCTGCCTTCAGGGTTCCTCCTAATGGCTTTCCTCTCGATGGTTCCTCTCAGGTAGAGGTTCAAGGAGAGCCCCTCGGGCAGCTCCTCCAGCCAGCCATGCTCTAGCGCCGGAAAGGTCGGTACGCTGAGGCCTGGCGCTGGCCTAACCCCTTTCAGGACCAAGAGCAAACTCGAGCCCTCCACCTTTACCTCCGGGTTAGGAAGGGCCTTGCCGTCCATCACTATCCTGTTCCCTTTGCCGGGCGCTATGGAGGAGTCCATCGCGTATATCTTCCTCAGAAGGGACGAAGGGGGAACGTCGGCGGAGAGGCAAGGGATGGCCCACACGAGCAAGCCTAACGCCGCAAGCGACGACATCCACAAGGGACCTCTAAGCAAAGGGACACCACCCCCTCACATCTCCACCCTGATCCTCCTGCCCTTCCAGAGGAGCTGAATCGATTTCTCCTCTATCCTCAGGACCTTCAAGCCGTTGGGCAACGCGTCTCCCTCCTTCGCGACGATCGCCTCCGCCCCATCGAGGCTCAGCAGGACCCCCTTCTTACCCCCTAACACGAACACCGCTTTGACCTCCACGTTAGGGGGTGGCTCCTCAGGGGTTGGAAGCTGCGCTGAGCTCTCCACGGGGATCGTCGCGCCTCTGGGTGCCCTCTGGTCTATGGGGTAGCGCCTGCTGGCAGCGAACACGTAGGAGCTCGCGGCCTCCGTGGCTCCCAGATAGTCCCTGAGCATCGCCATGTTCTTGGGCAGGTCCTGAGGGATCACGAGCGACGAGACCGGAGGTTTCAGGACGGCCTTGCCCTCCTCGCTGGCGAAGTCCAAAAGCCGCTTCATCGACCAGCTGAGGGAGAAGAGATCCCAAAGCAAAAGGAGGAAAGCCGCCAAAAGGGCCACCCTGATAGCCCTCCAGGCCAACTCCTTCGACTTAAAAAGCTCTTCCCAGAAGCTCAAAGAGATCCACCTCGCGATCCGCTCAGCGCCTCAGGGAGGAGAACAACCTCACCTGACATGAGACGTAGCCAGGAGATGCGTCCCCCATGGCCCTGAGGGAAGCGCTTTTGACCACGAACAGGTACTTAGCCGAGGTCCACTCACCCAGCGCCCTCAGGCAATTGTAGTAATCCCCCTCGAAGGTCACGTCGACCTCCATCAGGTCAGGCCTGTCCTGGGACGGAGTGACGCTGACGTTCCTGAGCTTGTACTTGGAGGCGACCTCTTGCACGGCCTGCAGGAAGGATATCTTGTCCTCCACGAGGAGGAGCCCCACCTTGCTGAGCTCCTCCATCACCCCCCTGTAACGAGCCAAAGCCTCCAGGTTGGATTCCATCTGCCCCTTCAATCTCCTGTACTCGTCCAGCACAACCCTGTGCTCGATGGAGGCCTCGCTCAGGCTCTCCCTGAGGGCTCTTACTGGGTATCTGGCTAAAAGCAGCAACAGCACCAGGGCAAGGGCGAGAAGTCGCCTGTCGATCCTCCTCATCTCACCCCACCTACCAGCTCCCCCACCCTCCTGAGTTGGCAGCCCAACCTGAACCTGACCAGGATCTCACCGGTCGGGGAGATCCGCTCCCTCCTCATCACGGGAGCGGAGACGTCAGCCACCAACTCAGCTTCCGAGAGGGAGCGCACGAAGTCGATCACGTCGGCCTCGGCGAAGGCATAGCCCTCGCAGACGACCTTCCCGTCGGAGAAGGACAGCTGTTCTATCCAGGCCCCCATCGGCAAACCGGCCTCCAGCATCTGGAGGAAGCGCACTACGGGGTAACTCCCCGACACCATATCCCAGGCCATCTGAGAGCTCCTGCTTATCAAGACCAGCTCTTCGAACTTGCCCTCCAGCTCCTTGTTGCTGGCCACCATCTTGGGTATCTCCTCCCTCAACCTCGAGGTGGCGAGGTTGAGGCCGCGAAGAAGCCAAACGGCGTAGCCATAGACCACCACCAGGGCCACCACGAGCGCCACCGAGATGGCCCTAAGCAGAGCGCCTGAGGACACAGAGAGGGAAAACCCCTTGCCCTTAGGCGATCGAGGCAACAGGTTGTAGCCGACGTAAGGCCTCACGAGGGGAACACCCCCCTGAGGGCAGCCCCCAGCGGGGCGCACCAGCTGCCCGGCGAGTGTGGGAGGCCCTTGATCCCCTCAGCCCCATCCAGCTTCAGGGATGGTATTTCCACCTTGCAGTTCAACTCAGAGAGCCGCGATGAGAAGGCGTCGTGAAGGCCTGGGAGCTCAGAACCTCCGCCCACCAGGAAGAGCCTGTCCACCTTCAACCCTCTGAAGTTGATCTCCACGAACCTGATGGTGTTCACTACCTCGCTCACCAGGCTGGAGCTCGCCAGCCCCTCGGGGCCCACCTCGGCCTGCCCTTCATGGGACGCAACCTGAGATGCGAGCTGAGTCCCTCCCCACGAGAAGGTCCTGCTTATGAGGACGGCATCCTCAAGGCACACGTAGAACCCCGAGAGGGAGTTCCCCACGTCCAGGATCGCGAATCCGCTCGGCATTTCCACGCCCGCGGCCTCCAGGAACCTGATCAGAGAGCAGAAAGGGGGCTCCACGGCGACCACTTTGGTGCCTCGAGGGACCAGCTCGAGGACGAACTCCACGAGGGCCCTCCTGGCGCAAACTATAGAGACCAAATTGTTTCCCGACTCTCCCTTAAGGCTCGTGACGTGCAGGTCGAAGTAAACCTCCTCGTAGCTGAGGGGGAAGTGCCTGCTGAACTCCCATCGCATGCTTTCCCTTATCTCGTTTGGGTCCGAGAGGGGGAACTCCACCACCCTGTGGAGGAAATCCCTCTTCGACAGGCTCAACACCGCCCTCGAGCCCACGATGAGATCCCTCGCCCTCTCGAAGAGCTCGCCCAGGGTAGCCGCTCTCCTGGGAGAGGTAGCCTCAGAGGGCGAGGACTCAACGGACTCGAAGGGCACGAACCTTGCCCCTACGAGGCGAAAGCGCTTGCCGCTGACCTGCAGCTTGACAACCCTCAGCCCCGTGCTGGCCAGCTCCAGGCCGACCCACTTGCCTCCGAAGAGGAACAAGCTCTCACCCCATCCAGGTCCTAGGACGAACCCTTTAGGCTTCGTTAAGCGCTCGCAGGTCGTCTTTGACCAGGCGCTCCACTAGGGCGGATGCCTCCTCGACGGGCACCACCGTCACCTCGCCGTCCTTCCTCCTCTTGACCTCCACGTTTCCCTCCGCGACCCTGTTGCCGACCGTGACCCGATAGGGAAACCCTATCAGGTCGGCGTCGTGGAACTTGACCCCCGCGCTCTCGTCCCTGTCGTCTATCACCACCTCTATCCCTCTGGACAAGAGCTCCTCGTATATCCGCTCGCCCGCGCCCCTCTGGACCTCGTCGGCGTAGTTGGTCACGACCACGGCGCAGTGGTAAGGAGCTATCGTGATGGGCCATATGATGCCCTTCTCGTCGTGGTTTTGCTCTATGGCAGCAGCCACGGTCCTGCTGGTCCCTATGCCGTAACAACCCATCACGTAGAACTTCTCCTGGCCGTCCTTGTCTATAAAGGTAGCACCGTGAGCCTGACTGTACTTCGTCCCCAGCTTGAATATATGGCCCACCTCTATCCCCTTCGTCATCACCAACTTGTCGCCGCACCTGGGGCACGGGTCGCCCTCCTGGGCGGAGCATATGTCCACCACCTCTTGGCTCAGGAAGTCCCTGCCCCAGTCGACGTTGACCACGTGGTAATCTCGCTTGCCAGCCCCCACCACGACCCCCCTCGCGCCTGCCACGGAGGGGTCGGCTATCCAACGGATACCCCTCCTCGAGAGGTCGGCTGGCCCGAGGTAACCGGCCACCTCCGCCAGGTCGGGAGGACTCTTCTCAGGGGTAAGGAAGTTGAGGTGCAGACAGCCCAAATAGTTCTTCAGCTTGACCTCGTTGACCTCCCTGTCTCCCCTCACCACAGCCCCCACCAGGTGCCACCTGCCGTCGGGGTATATCGCCTCGAAAAGCAAGGTCTTGACCGTCTGGGCCTTGGGCACCCCCAGGAAGGCCGCCAAGTCGTCTATCGTCGACGCACCGGGGGTGTGGACCTCGCGTGCCTCTCCTCCCTCGCCGCAGAAAGGCTTCAGGAGACAGGGGGCGTTGTCGACGCTAGCGGCAAAATCACAGCTCTCGCAGTAGACGAAAGAGCTTTCCCCAGTGCTGGCTATTATCACGAACTCCTCCGAGCCGCTCCCGCCTATGGCCCCTGGATCAGCGCTTATGACCCGAAAAGCCAAGCCGCAGCGCCTGAATATCCTGCAGTAGGCCTCGTACATGGACCTGTAGCTCTTATCCAGCCCCTCTTCGTCGACGTCGAAGCTGTAGGCGTCCTTCATGTTGAACTCCCTGGACCTCATTATCCCGTACCTGGGCCTGGGTTCATCTCTGAACTTGGTCTGTATCTGGTAGAGTATCAGGGGTAACCCTCTGTAGGTCTTGTGGTTGTCCCTTACAAGGGTGGTCACCACTTCCTCGTGGGTTGGCCCTAGGCAGAAGTCCCTGCCGTGGCGATCCTTCATCCTCATCAGCTCAGGTCCGTACACCTGCCACCTACCGCTCTCCAACCATAGCTCCGCTGGGCTCAGCACGGGCATGAGTATCTCCTGAGCGCCAGCCCTATCCATCTCCTCTCTGACTATCTGCTCAACCTTCCTCAACACCCTGTAGCCCAGGGGAAGCCAGTTATAGACGCCGGCAGCCACCTTCCTTATGAGGCCGGCCCTCAACATCAAGCTGTGGCTTATCGCCTCCGCCTCGCTGGGCCTCTCCTTCAAAGTCGGAGCGAACAGAGCGGACATCCTCATTCCTCTTTCACCCCCGAAAGCACGGCCTCAATGAAGCCCTTGAGTTCCTCCAGGGACGACCCGTGCAGGTCGAAGCGAGCCAGTGCCTTGCCCTTCCTGAAGACCACCACCCCACCCGCAGTGCCTGCGATTCCCAAGTCGGCGCTGGAGGCCTCTTGAGGTCCGTTAACCTCACATCCCATTATCGCAAATGTCATATCCGAGGGCAACATGGGCAGCACGAACGCCAGCAGATCCCCCATGGTGGATAGGTCCATCCGTCTCCTCGAGCAGGTGGGACAGCTCACCAGGTCCGCATACTTCCTCCGCAAGCCCATCGACTGCAGTATCCAGTATCCCGCCTCGACCTCCTCCACTGAGGGAGCGGTTAGGGAGACCCTGATCGTGTCGCCGACCCCGTGGTAGAGCATGAGGGCTATGCCCACGGCTGACTTGATCAAGCCTCCTCTCCCGGGACCGGCCTCAGTCACCCCCACGTGCATCGGATAGTCTCTAAGTTTAGATAGCTCCAGGTTCGCCCTGAGTGTGACCATCGGATCCGTGGACTTGGCGGACATTATCAGCTCCTGAAAACCCAAGTCCTCTATGGCCAGGATGTGCTCCATGGTGGCCCTCACCAAGCTGCGGGCCTCATCTCCCTCGCCCGCCTCCCAGTGCCTCCTGGAGAGGGAGCCAGAGTTGGCCCCTATCCTAAGGGGAACTCGCGCCTGAGCTGCGGCCTCGACCACCTCCTTGAGCCTATCCGGAGCGAGGTTGCCCGGGTTGATCCTCACGCCGCTAGCTCCGCGCTCGATGGCCGCCAGGGCTAAGCGATGGTCGAAGTGCACGTCAGCCATCACCGGCAACGGGGAGCGCGAGACGACCCTCCCGAAGGCCTCCACCAGGTCGTAGGAGGGCAAAGAGACCCTCGCCAGCTCGCAGCCGCAGCTGGCCAGCGCCTCAAGCTCCCTGAGCATCTCCCCCTCGTCCTCGTAGCCGCTCTTGACCATGCTCTCGACGCGGATCGGAGCGTCTCCTCCCACCCTGAGAGGGCCTATCGAGACCTGTCTGGATCTCCTCCGAGGGACCTCCATCTAGTAGCCATCTCCCCTCCATAGTCTCACGAGATCTCCCCACGTAACATAGGCTATCACTAGGACCAACAGCAAGAAACCCAGCGTGTGGACCAAGTTCTCTTTCCTGGAGTCCAGCTTGAGCCCCATCACCTCGAGGAGGACGAAGGCGATCCTGCCCCCATCCAGCGCTGGAAGGGGAAAGAGGTTTATGATCCCCAGGTTCAGGCTCAAGGCAGCTAGAAAGGATAGAAAAGCCCAAAGGCCCTGGCTCATGGCCCTCCCGGCTATGACGGCTATCCCAACTGGCCCGGACACATCGACCCCTCCCTCCCTCGTGAAGGCCCTCACAACCCCCCTCACCATCTCGGCGCCAGCCCTGGCGGAGTAGACGATGCTCCTGAGGAAGGCCTCCAACGGCCCGTACCTCACGAGGGGAGGGGATATCCCTATGACGTACCTGCCGAGCTCCGAGTTGAAACGTGCCCTCACGTTGACGCTAAGGACCTTCCCCCTCCGCGACACAGCTAGCGCCAGATCGCCCTTCTCGCCCATACGAGCTATGCTGGAAGAGAGATCCGCCCAGTCCCTGACTCTAACCCCTTCTACCTCCAATATCACGTCCCCAGGGAGGAGCCCAGCTCCCTCCGCAGGAGAGGACTTAGCCACAGCCCCTACGACGGCACCGCTGAGGTCGTAGACGCCGTGCAGGGAGAGGTAGAGGGAGAAAACGAGCACCGCCACCAAGGCGTTGGTCAACGAGCCCGCGGAGAGAACCCAGATCCTGGAGACTGGTCCCCTGTCGTTGAATCCCTCACCGGGGGCGAAGGTTTCCCCAGCGCCCTCCTCCATGCCCGCCAACCTCACGAAGCCGCCCAAGGGAATGGCTCGAATCGAGAACCTGGTCCCCATGAGGTCGGTCGAGAAGAGCAGTGGTCCCATGCCCAGCGAGAACTCGAAGACCTTCACCCCCACCGACCTGGCCGCCAGGAAGTGTCCCAGCTCGTGCGCCACTACGGAGAGACCTATCACCAGCAGGAAGCCGCCCAAGGAGAGGAGCATCCCTTAGCCTCCCCCGACGATCGAGAGGCCAACCTCGCGAGCTAACGCCCTGCACGTCTCGTAGTGCGACATCACCTCTTCCAGGGAGCGGAGCCTGACGCTGGGCACCCTCTCCAAGGTCCTCCCCACCAGCTCGGGTATGCCCGTGAAACCTATAGCCCCTCGAAGGAACAGATCGACGGCCACCTCGTCTGCGGCCACGAGGCCGCATATCAGGTGTGCTCCTCCCTCTCCAGCCTCGCGGGCAAGCTGGAGACACGGGAACCTGGCTAGATCGGGCTCGTAGAAGGAAAGCCCTTTGCCCAAGGCATTCCATCCCATATGGAGATCCGGGACCTCAAGCCTGTGGGGGAGGCCGAGGGCTACGGCCGCTGGGACCCTCATGTCCGGTTTGAACAGGACCGCCTTCCAGGAACCGTCGGAGAAGGAGACGATCCCATGGACCAGCGCCTCTGGGTGCACGAGGACCTCTATGGACTTCATGGGGACGTCGAAGAGGTAGCTCGCCTCTATCACCTCGAAGCCCTTGTTCATCAAAGTGGCCGAGTCCACCGTTATCTTTGCCCCCATGGACCAGACCGGATGCTTGAGCGCGTCCTCCGCCCTCACGGATCTCAGCTCCTCCGAGGAGAGGCGCCAGAAGGGACCTCCGGACGCCGTGAGCAAAAGACCCACGGGCTTGGAGACCTCCCCCCTGACGCACTGCCACAGGGCGCTGTGCTCGCTGTCCAGGGGTATCAACTTCTGGGCTAGCTCCGTTCGCTCCATCAAGTGCCCGGACAGCATCAAGCTCTCCTTGTTAGCTAGCGACACGACCTTACCCCTTGTTAGGGCCTCCCACATGGGGAACATCCCCACCACGCCTGAAGAGCATATGCTCAGGTGGTCCACCTGATCAGATCTGGCCAGCTCCATGAGTCCCTCCATGCCCACCATGACCTCTGGGACCCTCTGGATCCTCTTGCCCTTCAGGATCGCCTTCAGCTCCTCAGCGGACTCGCCCGTCCAGACCACCGCGTATTCGGGGGAGAACTCCTCGACCAGAGAGGCCAGCTTATGGACCGAGGAGGCAGCGGCAAGCCCAAGGACCTCGATTCGATCCCTGAAGGACCTGCAGACCTCTAGGAAGCTGGAGCCCACTGAGCCCGTAGCCCCTACCACCGCAACCCTTAACCTCTCGGCCATCTCGTTACCTCCTCAGGAGAGCAAATCCACCAGCAGCAGGAATAGGGGCGCGTTGAAGAGGAGGCTGTCCAACCTGTCCATCACCCCTCCATGGCCGGGCATCAGGGAGCCGGAGTCCTTGAGCCCCACCTGTCTCTTCATCAAGGACTCGGCCAGATCGCCCAGCTGCCCCCACAGGGCGAGGATGAACGCCATCCCCAGGATGGGTAGTATGGGCTTATCCAGCGATAGCGCGAAGGCTGCCGAGACGGCGAGAGAGCCCAAGCATCCGCCCACGAGGCCTTCCCAGCTCTTCCTGGGGCTTATCGCGGGAGCCAGCGGGTGCCTCCCGAGGTAGCGCCCGACGAGATAGGCGAACACGTCGCACCCCCAGGTGACCAGGAGGAGAAACGACACCCAAGTAGAGCCGTCCGGCGCGAGCCTCAACACCCACAAGGAACAAAGGCTGAGACCGCAGTAGACCAACCCCACCAGCGTCAGACCCATGTCGTAGGCCACGAAGGTCCTCCTGCCCTGGGCCAAGACCTCCTTCACGGCCACCGCCATCGGCACAAACATCACCGTGTAGATGGACCACCTAAGGCTCGAGCTCCAGTAAGCCACCACGCACATGGCCCAGAGCCCGAGGTAGCCCATCTCTTTAGAGATCGCTCCGTACCTGGAGGCCATCCTGTAGAACTCCCGGAGGGCCATGGTGGAGAAGAAGACCAGGGCCGCCATGAAGGGCAACCCACCCCGCCAGGCGGAGAGAAGCCACAGCGCAGCGTAAACGGAGCCGCTGATCGACCTCCTGAGGAGCTCCGAGCTCATGAGGACACCCCGCCGAACCTTCTCTCCCTGCCCGAGAAGGACTCGAGGGCCCTCTCGAAGTCCGACTCGCTGAAATCCGGCCAGTAGGACTCCACGAAGAACAGCTCCGAGTAAGCCGACTGCCAGAGCAAGAAGTTGCTCAACCTCATCTCTCCGCTGGTCCTTATTATCAGGTCCGGATCCGGCACGTCGGGCAAGTAGAGGTTCCTAGATATGTCCTCCTCGCTCACCCTGGTCTTACCGCTCTCTATCAACCTGTTGACGGCGTCCACTATCTCAGCCCTGCCGCCGTAGTTGAAGCATATTATCACGTCTATTCTCGGCTCTCCCCTCGGCGATATAGACTGGGCCCGGTCGATCAGGGACAAGAGGTCGGCTGGAAGACCCTCCCTTCTGCCGCAGAACCTCAGCCTGCCCCCCTTCTTGGCGAGCTCCTCGACCTCCCCCAAGAGGTAGTTCCTGAGCAACCCCAGTATCGCCGAAACCTCCTCGGGCGGCCTGCGCCAGTTCTCCGTGGAGAAGGCGTAGAAGGACACATATCTGATGCCCCTGTCCAAGCACCATCCCACCACCTTTCGCAGGACCTTCGCCCCCTCCACGTGTCCAGCGCTCCTGGGCAGGCCCCTGGCCAAGGCCCACCTCCCGTTTCCGTCCATGATTATCCCCACGTGAACGGGCAGCCTATCTCTCCCCATCCGCTTGAAGCACCACCTTTATCCAGATCTCCCTCTCGCGAGGGCCGTCGAAGTCCACGAAGAAGAGCCTCTGCCATCGGCCCAGCTCCAGCTTGCCGTTGGAGAAGCCGATGGCCGCAGAACAGCCCAGCAGAGACGATTTTATGTGGGCGTCGGAGTTGCCCTCGGCGTGCAGGTATCCTGAGCTCGACGGGACCAGCTTGGACAAGTGCGCCACGATGTCCTCGACCACGTTGGGATCGAAGCCCTCGTTGACCATGACGGAAGCGGTGGTGTGGGGACAGAAGACCAGACAAATCCCATCGCCGGACCTGGGCAAAAGCCCCTCGACCTCCTCGGTGATGTCAGACCAGAAGATCCTGCTCCTGCTCCTGAGGAAAAGCCTCCTCATCGCCCCGCAGCCCTCACCTCCTCCAGTCGTCTCTTCACCTCCTGGATGTCCAGCCAGGTGAGATGTCTGGGGCTTCCCTTGGCCCTGGATGGGTTGCGGAGCAGGAAGCTTGGGTGGAACATGGGCATGACCATTATCCCGTGCCACTTAAGCCAAGATCCCCTGAGCTTGGTGATCCCATCCCTGCCGAGGAGATACCTGAGAGGAGTGGAGCCCAAACAGACGAGTATTTTCGGCCGCACCACCGATATCTGGGCCAGCAGGAAGTCGGAACACGCCTTGGCCTCCTGCACCGTGGGCACTCGATTGTTGGGAGGTCTGCACTTGACCACGTTGGTTATGAAGACCTCCTCTCTCCTTATTCCCACGGAGGCCAATATCTTGTCCAGCAGCTGGCCCGCCTTGCCCACGAAGGGACGCCCCTGGATATCCTCCTCTGCCCCAGGGGCCTCGCCCACGAGCATGAGGTCGGCATCCCATGGGCCCTCGCCGAAGACCGCGCTGTTCCTACCGCTGTGCAGCTCGCAGCGCCTGCAAACCCCTACCTCTTGCCTCATCTCCTCCCAAAGGGAGAGGAGCTTTCTCCTCGAGGCCATCCCCTCTCGCCGCCCTCCTGGAGAACCGACTTCGATCCACCACCCTTACTCCGGATATCAGCACCTCTATCCTGTCCACTTTGAGGCCGAAGAAGAACGTTATGGCCCTGTAGATCAGATCCCTCGCCCTTCTGGCGTACAGATGGACGGGCCCCACCAGCTTTAAGACCAGGGAGACCCTGACCTCCAACGGCCTCTCCACGCCCCCTCCGTCCACGCTCAGGTCTACGATCTCCTCGACCCAACTGACGTTGAGGAGAGTCCTCTTGACCAGCTGTTCCACCGCCAGGGGGGATATCACCAGCTTGCCGTAAAAGCTAAAAGGAGGCCTGACTATCGTCTTCTCCACCAGCTCGCCGTTGGGCCAAAACTTCCAAAACCTTATCGAGTCCACCAGCTTGCCCAGGAAGCGCTTCCTCAGCTCCACCTTGGGGACGGGCACCACGTGGGACCCCTTTTCCCTCCTGGCCCTGAGGGCCTCCTCTATCTCGCGGGGCGAGGCCACCTCATCTATCCTCACCACCGCAGAGGGCATGGGCAGGTTCAACCTCGAGCATATCCTCCTCGCCATCGCCTCAGAGGTGGCCACCACGAGCACGGATTCGGGGTTTTCGCGCTCCAGGGCCAGGGCCACCTCCCTCCTGTGGTCCTCGAAGTCGAATATGGCCCTCCTCACGGCCCTTATCTTGCTGGTCTCCTCCTTCGCCGACGTGCCAGCTATTATGAGCCCCTCCCTGAGGAGCAATCCATCGTCTATCACGTGCTTTATACCGCCGAACCTGTTGCACACCTCAAAAACCCGCTGGCTCTTGCCCGTGCCGGCGGGCCCCACGAAAGCGACCACCCTCATGGCGCCGGAGCGATCACCTCAACAGGGGCAGGAGCTCTTTCAGCGCCTTGAGGAAGACCTCGTTCTCCTCCGGGGTGCCCACGGTGACCCTTATGTGGTTGGGCAGGTCGAAGCTGTCCGTGGGCCTCACCACCACACCCCTCTTGAGCATCTCCTCGAAGGCCAGCTTGGAGTCCCTCACCTTTATCAGCACGAAGTTGGCCTCGGACTCCACATAAGGCAAGCCCATCTTCGAGAGGGCTTCGTAGAGCTTCTTCTTCTCCTCGTAGACCTTCATGCTGACCCAGCTCACGTAGGCGTCCTCCTTCAAGGCAGCCAGCGCGGCCGCCTGGGCCACCACGTTGACAGCGAAGACCTCCCTTATGGTGTTGTAGATGGAGACTATCTCCTTGGGCGCTATGCCGTAGCCGATCCTCAAGCCCGCGAGGCCGTAGATCTTGGAGAAGGTCCTCAGGACCACCACGTTGCCGTACCTCCTGAAGTACTGAAGCCCGTCGGGGTAGTTCGGATCCTTGGCGTACTCGAAGTAAGCTTCGTCCATCACCACGAGAAGCCTCTTCCCCTCGACGGAGGCGAAGAACTGGTCCAGCTCGTCCCTCCTCACTATCGTGCCCGTCGGGTTGTTGGGATTACACACGAAGACCAGCTTCGTCTTGTCGGTTATGGCCTCGGCCATGGCCTCGAGGTCGTGCCTGTAGTCCTTGCAGGGCACCTCCACCCTCTTTGCCCCCATGACGCTCGCGGCTATGCGGTAAACCACGAAGGACGGGACGGCGTAGACCACCTCGTCGCCAGGGGATACGAACACCTTCATCAAGGTGTCTATTATGTACTCAGAGCCGTTGCCCACTATCACCTCGTCAGGGGAGACCCCAAGCTTCTTGGCTATAGCCCTCACCAGGTGATAGGAGGCCGCATCTGGGTACCTGTGCATCTCGGATAGAGCTCTCTTCGCGGCTTCCAAGACCGCATCGGGCACCTTATAAGGGTTTTCGTTGGAGGCGAGCTTGACCACGGTCTCCAAACCCAGCTCCCTCTTGACCTCGTCTATGGGCTTGCCGGGCACGTAGGGCTTTATGCCGCTCAACTCAGGGCGCACCAGGCTCATTATCCAGGACATCAAAGACCACCTCCTACTACCTTCTCTCTCCTTACGTTGGCCCCCAAGAGGTTAAACTTCCTGTCCAACCCCTCGTACCCCCTGTCGATGTGATACACGTCCTCAACCACGCTCTCTCCCTCTGCTGCCAAGGCCGCTATCACCAAGGCAGCACCGGCCCTGAGATCGGACGCCTTGACGGAAGCGCCCGTGAGCCTCTCGCACCCCACCACGAACACGCTGTTACCCCTGACCTCGGCCACCGCCCCCATCCTGCGAAGCTGCTGGACGTAGGTGAACCTATTGTCGAAGACGTTCTCGGTCACCACGCTCATCCCGGAGGCGGTGGAGAGCAAGGACACCATCTGAGGCTGAAGGTCCGTGGGGAAGCCAGGATAGGGCATGGTCTTTATGTTGAGGCCCCTGAAGGACCCATCGCACCGGACCCTTATCCAGTCGTCGCCCGAGGAGAGCTGAGCACCCCCCTCCTCGAGCTTGAGGAGCAAAGCGGTGAGATGCCCCGGGTGAGCCCCCCTCACGCACACGTCCCCTCTGGTCATGGCGGCGGATATCAGCAAGGTCCCCACCTCTATTCTGTCGGGGATCACTTGCACCTCCGCCCCCCTGAGCTTATCCCTGCCCTCCACCACTATGCTACCGCTTTTAAGCCTCTTGGCGTTGACGCCCATCCTGGATATGAGGTCTATTAGGTTGTCTATCTCCGGCTCTCTAGCGGCGTTCTCTATCAGCGTCTCGCCCTCCGCCAGGGCAGCCGCCATCAGGAGGTTCTCCGTGGCCCCCACGCTGGGGAAGTCCAGGTACAGGGTGTTGCCCTTGAGCCTCCCATCGCAGAGCAATTCGACGTAACCGTGGTAGAGGTTGACCCTGGCGCCGAGCCTCTCCAAGCCTCTGAGGTGCAAGTCTATGGGCCTAGAGCCTATGGCGCAGCCGCCCGGCATGCTCATGTAGACCCTTCCGTACTTCGCCAGAAGCGGCCCCATCAGGAGCGAGGAGGCCCTCATCCTGCTCACCAGGGAGTCCGGTAGCTCGCACCTGGGGGACGTGGGGGGCGAGAACCTGAAGACGCCTCCTTCCAGGGAGACCTCGGCTCCGACCCAGCTCAGGAGCTCGCACATGGTCCTTACGTCCAGCAGGTCCGGTACACCCCTGAGCACTATCGGCTCATCGGAGAGCAGGCAGGCGGCCATCAGAGGAAGAGATGCGTTCTTGGATCTTTGGGCTTCCACCTCGCCCCTGAGCCTCACTCCGCCCTCGACCCGCAGCGCTTCGCCCTCCAAGCCCAAACGCACCCCCCTGACGCCTAGAGAAGCCTCCGCTTCAGTATATCAGCTATGCGCTTGGAGGCCAGCCCGTCCCCGAAGGGACTTTCCTCTCCCGTGCGCCTCATACCCCCGGAGGCCGGCTCTTCCAGGCACCTCAGAGCCTCCGAGGCCACCCGCGAGCGATCCCTACCCACCAGAAGGCCGAAACCGCTCTCCAAGACCTCCGGCCTCTCTGTTACGTCCCTCAGGACCAAAACGGGTACGCCCAGCGTGGCGCACTCCTCCTGGACCCCCCCCGAGTCCGACAGGACAAGCCTGGAGCGGGACAAAAGCCACACGAAGTCGCCGTAGGGAAGGGGCGGCACCAGCAGGACCCTGTCTAGACCCTCCAGGACCTCCTCCACTATCGACCTCACCGCGGGGTTCGGATGGACGGAGAAGACCACCAGCACGTCCTCCCTCGACAGGACCACGTCCCTCACGGCCAGGCAGATCTGCCTGGCGGGCTCTCCCCAGCTCTCCCTCCTGTGGAGGGTCACGGACACCACCTTTTTGTGGGGAGGTATCTTCTTAAGGTCGGCGTTGTTCGGCTCCTTCGCCAGGTCCAGCGCCCAGTAGAGGGCGTCCACCACGGTGTTGCCGGTGACGAACACCTCCCCGCTCACCCCCTCCCTGGCCAGGTTTTCGGCAGCTCTCCTCGTGGGCGCGAACAGGAAGGAGCTTATGACGTCGGTCAGCCTCCTGTTCATCTCCTCGGGGAAGGGACGGCGGAGGTCCCCGCTCCTCAATCCCGCCTCCACGTGCCCCACCGGCACCCCCCTGTAGAAGGCCGCGAGCGCCGCAGCGAGGGTGGTGGTGGTGTCCCCGTGGACCAGGACCACGTCCACCGGGTTGCTGTCGAGAAAGGCGCCAACCCCGCAGAGAACCGAGCTGGTCACGTAGTCCAGCGTCTGCCCTTCGACCATGACGTCCAGGTTGCCCGAGATCCTTATCCCGAAGAAATCCACCACCTGCATCAGCATCTCCCTGTGCTGTCCCGAGAGGAGCGTCAACACCTCGAAGGAGCCGTCCTCCTCGAGGGCCCTGCACACAGGGGCCATCTTTATGGCCTCAGGGCGAGTGCCGAAGACCACCAAGACCCTCGGCGAGCGAAATCCCCTCAAAAGCTATCCTCCCTGAACGGCGAGAACTCACCCCTTAGGAGCTCCATGAATCCGCCGAGGGACATGTAACCCAGATCCCCCCCCCCTCGCTCCC